>JBIOYC010000320.1:0-9373 GCA_044869955.1 Thermoanaerobaculia bacterium
TAGTGGCGTTTCTCCGACTGGTACTCCACGTGAGCTGTCGCGATCGTGATACCGCGCTCCCGCTCCTCCGGAGCCTTGTCGATCTGGTCGAACGCCACGAAGTCCGCCAACCCTTTCGACGCCAGCACGCGAGTGATCGCCGCCGTCAACGTCGTCTTCCCATGATCCACGTGACCGATCGTCCCCACGTTCACGTGCGGCTTCGAACGCTCGAACTTCTGCTTGCCCATGGTGATTGAGACCTCGTCCTGATCTTGATCTGTGGAGCCCACGACCGGATTTGAACCGGTGACCCCTTCCTTACCAAGGAAGTGCTCTACCCCTGAGCCACGTGGGCTTGTCCCGTCTCCGACGCCCCCTCTCCCGCAGGACGGGCAGCCTCGCAGAGAAACCCAGCGAGCATAGCCCAAAGCCGGGACTTCTGTAAAGCCCCAGCCCGTTCCCGGGGAGCACCCCGGCGGTGAACCGGGGTCGTCGAAGGGGCGCAGAGTATCCCACGCTGGCACCGCGAAGCGCAAGAGCCTCCTCGCCAAAGGTGAGCGCTTGTCAGCAAGCGCTGTAGCAACTAGGCTGCGGCCGGAGGACCCAAGGATGGAGCGAATCGAGCTGGTCCCGCGCTACGAGCAGCAGGGCTACGGTGACGAGCAGGTTGCGGCGCGGCGGGCGTGGCTCGAGGCCCGGACCGGCGTCGAGCTGCCTCGGGTCGGAGCCTCGGCGATCCCCGGTCTGGCCATGCGAGGCAACGTCGAGAACCCCATCGGCGCCGCACAAATTCCGTTGGGTGTCGCCGGCCCCCTCCGGGTCCGGGGCGAGGCGCTCGACGAGGTGGTCTACGTGCCGCTCGCCACCACCGAAGGGGTCCTGGTGCGCTCGTACGAGCGCGGCATGGTGGCCATCACGCGCTCGGGCGGCGCCCAGACGAGGGTGCTCCGGGACGAGAACCGGCTCACCCCGATCTTCGTCTGCCGCGACGTGACGGCGGCAGCGGAGCTGGCGCGTTGGCTGCCCGAGCAGCTCGAAGAGCTGCGACGCGAAGCCGAGGCCACCACCCGGCACGGCCGCCTGCTGCGGGTCGAAGCCCTCGCCAGCGGCCGCCACGTACTGGTGACTTTCGTCTACTCGACCGGCGACGCTCACGGTATGAACATGATCGTCAAGGCGTCTCACGCGGCCTGTCTCTGGATCGAGCGCACGGGCCGGGTGGAGCGCTACCTCATCCTCAGCGGCGCCTGTGGCGAGAAGCGCCCGGGAGGCGCCCTCTTCGCCGGCGGCAAGGGCAAGAGCGTGACCGCCGGGGTGACTCTCCCCCGCCGGGTGCTGCGAGCAGTCCTGGGGGTCACCGCAGCTCAGATGGAGGAGCTCTGGCGACTGACCGTGCTCGGGCACCTCCACGCCGGCACGCTCGGCTACAACGGCCAGGTGGCCAACGGGCTCGCCGCTTTGTTCATCGCCTGCGGCCAGGACGTGGCGAACGTCGTGAACTCGGCCGTGGCGGTGACCTGCTTCGAGGAGATCGGAGAAGGCGACCTCCACGCCAGCGTCCAGCTACCTTCCCTCACCGTCGCGACGGTCGGCGGTGGGACGGCCCTGGGCACCGCTGCCGAGTGCCTTGCCCTGCTCGGCTGCACCGGCGGCGGCAAGGCCCGGCGCCTGGCGGAGATCACCGCGGCGACGATTCTCGCCGGCGAGCTGTCGATGGGTGCGGCGATCGCCAGCGGTGAGTTCGTCGCCGCCCATGAGACCTACGGGCGCAACCGTCCGGAACTGGCCTGAAATTCCGATGCCCCGTCGGCCTTTCCGCGGGCTGCGCCACGAGCCTCCCAAGCCCTCCTACGACGTCGCCGTCGTGGGGGCCGGCATCGGCGGCCTGGTCGCCGCGGCCCTGCTGGCACGGCGGGGCCTCTCGGTGCTGCTGGTCGAGCAGCACTACATGGTGGGCGGCTACTGCAGCAGCTTCCGCCGCCGCGGCTTCACCTTCGACGCCGCGACCCACTTCTACCCCCTGCTGGGCAACCCGCAGTCCTTGACCGGCCGGCTGATGGCCGAGATCGGCGCCAAGGTCGGCTGGGTGCGGATGGATCCCGTCGACACTTTCCACCTTCCGGACGGCAGCTCGTTCGTGGTGCCGGCGGACTTCGAGCTATACCGGGCTCGCCTCGAAGAGCGCTTCCCTGCCGAGCGTGAACGCCTGGCTGCGTTCTTCGCGGAGGTCCGCGAGGTCTACTTGCTCGGCACCCTCGAGCACTTCAAACGCCGGTCCATGCCGGGGCTCGACCGCTACCGGGATCTCACGTTGCGGGAGGTGCTCGATCGCCACTTCGAGGACCCGGCCCTGAAACTGGTGCTCACGGCGGACGGCCCACATTGGGGCTCACCCCCTTCGCGCACTTCTTTCGTCTTCGACTCGATGCTGCGGCTCTCCTACTTCCTCGGCAATTACTACCCCGTGGGTGGCTCGCAGACCTTCCCGGACGAGCTCGCTCTCTGCGTCGAGCAGGCCGGGGGCGAGATCTTGATGAGCACCACGGTGGAACGGATCCTGGTCGAACGAGGCAGGGCGACCGGGCTCGAGCTCAACACCACCCGTGGCCCCCTGACCGGACGTCGCCGGGTCGAGGCCCGGACGGTGATCTCGAACGCCGATCTGCGCCTGACGCTCGAACGGCTGCTGCCACCGGAGGTCAGCCCTCCCGCCCTGCTCGAGCAGGTCCGCGCGCTGCGCCCTACTTTCCCCTGCTACTTGACCCACGTGGGGCTGCGCGACGTCGAGCCCGCCCTGCTCGAGCGGGCGCAGGGCTACTACTGGCAGAGCTGGGACGCCGAGACCATGGGCCGAGGCGGCCTCGCCTGCAAGATCTTCGCTCCCACCCTCTACGAGCCGGGGATCGCGCCGCCGGGCCAGCAGATGGTGATCGTCCAGAAGGTCCTGGACCTCGACTACGAGGGCGTCGAGGACTGGCCCGCCCAGAAGGGGGAGATCGAGCGTTATCTGCTCGGACAGTTGGAGGCCGCGATCCCCGGGGTGAGCGAGAAGATCGAAGTCGCCCTGACCGCCAGCGCGCGCACCTCCCATCACTTCACCCTCAACCTGCGCGGCGCCATGCTCGGCTGGGAGATGGCCCCCGACCAGTTGGGAGCGAATCGGCCGGGCATCGAAGGGCCCGTCGACGGACTCTGGCTGGTGGGTCACTGGGTGCAGCCCGGGGGCGGTATCACCCCGGTGATGGTCTCAGCGCAGCACGTGGCGGAGGCAGTGGCGAAAGCGCTCAACGCCTGAGGCGCGCGGGGGCTCGGCCCGCCGATCTATGCGATACTCCGGCGAGCTCATCCCAACAGCGAACCCCGAGGCCTGCCGGAGGCGAGCCGATGACCGAAGAAGGGGCCAGCCCCGTCCCAGGTGCCGGTCCCGATCCGCCCGCAACCGCCGAGCGCTCCGACTTCGATCGGATCGAGGGGGCCATCCGCCGGTTCAAGGAGGGCCGAGGTCGGGACGAAGCCTTCCGCCTCCTGTACGAGACCTACTTCCACCCCCTCCAGCGCTTCTTCGCTCGCAAGGGCCTCCCTCCTGAAGATTGCCTCGACCTCACCCAAGAGACGTTTCTCGGGATTTACAGAGGTCTAGACGGCTACGAAGACCGCCAACGCTTCGTCGCCTGGCTCTACCGGGTGGCCACCACGACCTTCCTCAAGTGGCGGCGGGCGGGGGCCACGGCCAAGCGGGGGGCGGTGGAGGTCTCACGAGACGCCATGGAAAACCCCGACAACCTCCACGCGACCCCTGGCCGGCAGCTCGACGGCATACTCGCGGCGGAGCGGCAGCAAGCCCTCGCCGCGGCGATCGCGGAGCTGCCCGAGCAGATGCGCGACTGTTTGACCCTGAGGCTCCATCACCAGCTCGCCTACCGCGAGATCGCCCTGGTCAAGAAGCTCTCGATCGAGACGGTGAAGGCCCACCTCTTCCGCGCCCGCAAGAAGCTCGAAGAGAGGCTGGGCGGCTACGGTCTCGGCGACCTGGAGGTCTGAAGCCATGCCCCCTCCCATGCCCGACCGAGACGCCCTGATCGAAGCCCTCGCCGAGGATGCCCGGAACCGTACGGGTGCCGGCGCCCTGCCGGAACCGGAGGAGATCCTCGACTTCCTCGAAGACCGGCTCCCCGCCGAGTCCAAGGCGCGGCTCGAGCGGCTGTTCGTGGCCAGCCCCGAGGCCGCCCGCATGCTCCTCGACCTCGCCGAGCTGCACGACGCCCAACCTCCGGCCGAGGACGCCCCCGCCGACTTCGCCGTCCGCTCCGGCTGGCGCAAGCTCGAGCCGCGGCTCGCCGAGCCCGTGGCGGCCCCTCGCCGGCTGCCGCCCTGGTTGATGGGCCTGGCCGCCTCTCTCTTGATCCTCACCAATGCCGGTCTGGGGACCTGGATCTGGCGGCTGAAGCAGGCCGAGAGCCGACCGGTCGCCAACCTGGCGAGCCTGGAGCTGGTCTCCGGCCTGCGGGCCGGGGCGGATCCGGTCATCGAGCTCGTTCCCGGCTCACCGCTCCGGCTGGTGGTGAAACCCGCGGAGCCCTGTGCGGTCTACCAGGCGGAGGTGAGGGGAACCGTCCAAGGGCATGTCCAGACCGGGACGGGGCTCGAGCGTGACGCCTACGGCAACCTCGTCCTGCTCCTGCGCCTGGAACCAGGCGAGCACGTGCTCCAGCTGTCCGGCTGCGAGCCTCGCCGCGAGCTCGAGAGCTACCGATTCAGGATCCTGCGACCCGGAGCCGGATGAGGGGAGCCGGGGGCCGTTCGCTCGTCGCGCTGACCGCCGCCCTCCTCGTGGGCGGTTGTGGCGGGCAGGCTCCGGTCCGCGGCTGGCCGAAAGCCGAGCTGAGGGCAGGCGGCGCCTTGCCGGCGGCCGAGCTGGCGCCGAAGCAGGCCCACCGCTACCGGCTGCCTCTCGAGGCCGGGTTCCTCCTGCGACTGGTAGTCGAACAGCAGGGCATCGACGTCGAGGTGAGCCTCGAAGGCCCGGATGGCAGCTCCGTCCTCCGGGTCGACCGGCCGACCGGGGTCGGCGGTCCCGAGCTGATCCTGGCCGTGATCGAGCGGGACGGCGACCATCAGCTCGTCGTTCGCGCAGCGGCCGAGGGACCGCCGGCGCGCTATCTGGCCCGGCTCGAAGCGCTTCGGCCCGCCAGCGAGGACGACCGGCGGATCGCCGAGGCCTACCACCGTTTCACCGCAGCGAAGGACTTAAAGCCGGAAGAGGCAGGCCAAGCGACTGCCGACTGCGAGCAGGCTCTCCAAGTCTGGCGAGAGCTGGGGCAGGACGCCCTCGCCGGGGAGGCCCTGAACCGGCTGGCCCGACAGCACTACGCCCAGGGCAGAGGCCGCGAGGCCGCCGAGCTCTACGCGCAGGCGGCGGAGACCTTCGCGCGTCTCGGCGATGCGCGCTGGGAGGCGATCACCCGCGTCGGCCTCGGTGCCAACCTGCTGCCGCGGGGCGAGACCGAGCAGGCCCTGGAGCAATACACCCGCGCCCTGCCCCTGGCGCGGCGGGCGGGAGATCGTCTGGCAGAGGGCATGGCCCTCCAGGGCCAAGGCCAGGCCCATCAGAACCTGGGCGAGCTGCAGGTGGCCCTCGACCGCTACCAGGCGGCACTGGCCCTGCTGCCCGACGAGGGCGATCGAACCCCGCGCGCCTCGGCCTTGCATGGCCTGGGCGTGCTCCACGCCCGCTTCCTCCACGACGAGGCCCGCGGCCGGGAGCTGCTGCTCGCGGCGAAGGACGCCTGGCCCCCTTCGTGGGAGAGCTACAAGGCGCGGAGCCTCTCACAGCTCGGCCGACTGGCGTTCGAGCAAGGGGACTTGGGCGACGCACGCCGCCACTTCGAAGAGGCCCTGGCGCTGCGCCGAGAGAAAGACCCCTGCGGCAGCGCGGTCAACCTGGCACGCCTCGCATTGGTCGAGGAGGCCGAGCGAGGGCGCCCGGCGGAGGACGTACATCTGGGCGAGGCCCTGGCGATCGTCGGAGCCCAGAGCTGCCCGCGCTCGGAGCCCACCGTCCACCTGCTGGCGGCGGGGCTCTCGGACCGGCGCGGGGATCCCGGCACCGCGGGGCGCCACTACCTGCGCTGCGCGGAGCTCTTCCTCGCCCAGCGGGATCGCCTGGGCGCAGCCGAGTGCCTGGTGGGCAGGGCCCAGGCGGAACGGGCCTCCGGCGACGCAGCAGCGGCCCTGGCGGCCAGCCAGCGCGCCCTCGAGATCGTCGAGGGGGTCCGGCCCACCGTGTTGCGCGAGGACCTCCGCGCGTCTTTCTTCTCTGGCGCCGAGGCGGCCTACGACACTCACGTCGACCTGCTGCTCGAGGCCGGCCAGGAGGAGGGCGCCTGGGCGGTCGCCGAGCAGGCGCGGGCACGGGTGCTGCGCGACCAGCTGGCCGAGGCCGGTGCCGGCCTGCGCCGGGGCGCCGACGCCCGCCTGGTCGAACGGGAACGGCAGCTCCAGCGGCGGCTCAACGCGCTCGAAACCCAACGCCTCGGGACCAGCGAACGTCAGGCGGACCGGCTGCGCGCCCTCTCGGACGAGATCGATGGCCTCGTCGCCCAACTCGAAACGGTGCGCGGCGAGCTGCGCCGCGCCAGTCCCCGCTACGCCGCCCTCGTCCGGCCCGAGCCGGAAAGTCCCGTGGCCCTGGGACGGGATCTCCTGGACGCCGACACCTCGCTCCTCGAGGTCCGGCTGGGCGGTACCCGGAGCACGCTCTTCGCGGTGACTCGTGATGGCGTCGAGGCCTTTCCCCTGCCCCCTCGCGAGGAGCTGGAGGAGCTGGCCCGCCAGGCCGGAAGCTGGATCAAGGGCCTCGAGTGGCCGGGCCGTCATCCGGAAGCCTCCTGCGAGCTGGTCCAGCAACTCTTGGCCCCCGCCGCGGCTCATCTGGGGGCGAAGCGCCTGGTGATCGTGCCGGACGGTGCCCTCGAGACCCTCTCCTTCGCCGCCTTGCCCGATCCTCGTGCCGCGGACTGCTCCACCGCCACCGCCCTGGTGGAGTCCCACGAGATCGTCTACCTGCCCTCGGCCGCGACCCTGGCGGCCCAGCGCCGCCTGCTCGCCGGACGGCGGCCCGCCCCGGGGTGGCTGGCGGTGCTGGCCGACCCCGTCTACAGCCCGGACGACCCTCGCGTCACTCCTCTCACGGCCGGCGGCACGAGCGCCAAGACCCGGGGCCGAACCGCCCCGGTGTGGCGCCGCCTGCCTCGCTCGGCCGAGGAGGCCGCGGCCATCGCCGCCGGCCTGCCGGCCTCCAGGGTCCGCCTGGCGCTCGGCTTCGAAGCTTCCCGCGCGACCGTCACCAGCGGCGCCCTCGCCCCCTACCGCATCCTCCACTTCGCTACCCACGGCCTGCTCGACGTCGAGCGCCCCCTGCTCTCCGGCCTCGCCCTGTCGCAGATCGATGCCCGCGGCCAGCCGGTCGAGGGGGGGCTCGCCGCCCACGAGATCTACGACCTCGACCTGCCCGCCGAGCTGGTAGTGCTCTCGGCCTGCGAGACCGCCCTCGGCCGCCAGGTGCCCGGCGAGGGGCTGGTCAGCGGCCTCCCGCGGGCCTTCCTCTACGCCGGAGCGGCGCGGGTGGTGGTCAGCCTGTGGGCGGTGGAGGACCAGAGCACCCGCGAGCTGATGGAGCAGTTCTACCGAGGCCTCTTCGAGCGGGCCTTGCCGCCGGGCCAGGCCCTGGCCGAGGCGCAGCGTTCGCTCCAACGAGCCGGGCGCCCGCCGTCCCAATGGGCCGGCTTCATCCTGCTCGGTGACTGGCGGCCCCTGCCACCGTTCTCGCTCTGAGCTTCTCCACCGATCGAGCACCCGTCCCGCTGGCGATGGGATTGAGGGGAAGAGGTCAAGGAAAGGAGCCGTCATGACCAAGCATTTCCACATCACGATCAACGAGGGAGCCACCCTCGTCCGGCGCCGCGGCGCCCACCCGCCAACCTCCCAATCCGGCAGCGATCCGGGCTATGACTACGTGGTTCCACCGCCGGAGGATCCCGACTACCCCTACGTCGTCCCCGTCCCCGAGGACCCGGGCTACGAGTACGTCGTCCCGCCGCCGGAGGACCCCGACTATCCCTACGTCGTGCCGATTCCCGAGGACCCGTCCGGGGGCAGTGCCCAGGGCTGGCCAATGGCCGGCCAGGTGGCGGGAGTGGTCTATGCCAGCCAGGGCCCGGAGCCGGCGGCCTGCGGTTGCTGCTGCGGCACGGACTCGAAGACCACGACGCCGCCCCGCCCGGGGCTGACGCCCCGCGACTACAGCGGCTTCGTCATCGTCAGAATGGCCCAGGGCCTGGAGATGGACTACCCGACTCTCTGGCACCTGGCCGGCGGCGAGCCCGGTTTCCCCGCGTTGAAGGCCGTGCTGGAGCTGGAGCTGAAGCGGCCGGAGGGTGAGGAGAAGATGCGTCGCCCCGAGCCGGTGGTCGAAGACCCGGAGATCAAGAGGCCGGTGCCAGCCGAGCCGCCTCCGGGAGCTCTGGTCTCCCGGCCGCTGATCGAGCTGGAATCTGGGGGCGGCGGTCGCAAGAAGGAGCTGTTGCCTCGCGGCGAGACTCTCACCCTCCTCGAAAAGCTGGAGGGGAAGGCCGCTCTCAGCGCTTTCCCGCCGCTCCACAGCCTCCGGGCCTACTGGCGGGTGGACCTCCGGCCCTATCCCGAGCGGGTAGAGGAAGTGGTGGCGGCCCTCAACGCCCTGGCCGAGGTGGACCTGGCCTACCGTGAGCTCACAGCGAACGACCCCGGCGTGGCCGGTAGCGGCTTGGCCGAGGACCAGGGCTACCTCGAGGACGCCCCGGCGGGCATCAGCGCCTATTGGGCCCAGAGCCAGCTCATCGGTGTCACCTCGGCGTTGAGGGTCTGCGACCTCGAGCAGGGCTGGCGCCCCGAACATCTCGACCTACAGGCAACCGTGAGCCCTCTCCCCATCTACGGCGCCAACCGTGCCAGCAACGCCGAGGGGGGCGACGGCTCGCCCGGCCATCACGGCACCGCCGTGCTCGGGCAGCTGGCCGCCACCGGCAGCGGCGTGCTGAGCGTCAAGGGTGCGGCAACGCAGCTCGGTACCTTCCTGATGGCGTCCCACTACAAGTCGAAGCTGCAGACGGAGACGAAAGGGACGCCCCCGGTAACGTCTCTTCACCCCTTCGCCGGCACCAATGGCCACGTGGCGGCGGCGGTCGTCCAGGCGCTGATCTCGCCGACCTCTCTGGCGATGGGCGACGTGCTGTTGCTCGAGGTGCAGCGGGGCCTACGGCCGACCGAGATCGACCCGGCCGACCTCGACGCCATCCGCCTCGCCTCGGCCCTTGGGGTCGTCGTGGTGGAGGCGGCCGGCAACGGCGGCTTC
>JBIOYC010000321.1:0-14900 GCA_044869955.1 Thermoanaerobaculia bacterium
CGCCGCCGTCCTGCTCGGTTTCATGTGCGGGAAACCCGGCGCGGAGGAAAGAGCAAAGCTCGATCGTTATGCAAAAGCCATCGGCCTCGCCTTCCAGGTCGTCGACGATGTGCTGGACGCCGAGGAAAGCACCGCCACCCTGGGCAAGACCGCCGGCAAGGATTCCAAGCAGGGCGGCGCCGGCGCTTCGCCCAACCTCGAAGGCCGCGGCGGTCGAACGGCCCTGATGGTCTCCTGCCTGCGCGGGCACGTGACCACCGCCACGGCGCTGATCAAGGCCGGTGCCGATCCCGAGGCGAGGGACCACCAGGGCCGCACGCCGCTGATGGTGGCCATCCTGGAGGGGCATTCCCAACTGGTCACCCTGCTCGACGAGCGTGGCGTCCGGGCCGGGGCGGCGGAGGCGGGGCTGATCCTCGCCGCGGAGCAGGGCCACGCCGCCCAGGTTCAGCGCTTCCTCGCCGACGGAGCCGAGGTCAACGCCGTGGGCTCACGACGGCGCACGGCGCTTCTGGGGGCCTGCCAGCTGGGGGCGACCGCGGTGGGGGAGACCCTGCTGGCGAGCGGCGCGGATCCGGACCTGCGCGGCGGCCACGACCGCATCCCCCTCGCTGTCGCCGCCCGGGCCGGCGCCCTCGACCTGGTGCGCGCCCTGCTGGCGGCCGGGGCGACCGTGGACCTGCCCGGGGAGCTGGGGCGCACCGCCCTGGCGACCGCGGCCGCCGTGGGCCAGGCCAAGGTCGTCGAGGTCCTGCTCGCGGCCGGCGCCAACCCCGACGCCAAGGACCTCGGCCGCGACACGGCGCTGGGGCTCGCCGCCTCCCAGGGGCACGACGCGGTGGTCGGGGCCTTGCTGGCCGCGGACCCCGCCTCGGGGGCCCCGAGGGCCTCGGTGGATGCCCGTGGCTCCCGGGGCCGCACCGCCCTCCTCGCGGCGGCCGGCCAAGGCCACGCAGGCGTCGTGCGGCGGCTGCTAGCGGCCGGAGCCAACGTGGAGGTGAGCGACGAGAACGACTCCACCGCCCTGATCCTGGCGAGCCTCGCGGGCAGCGAGCCCGTCGTCGAGGCGCTGCTCGCCGCGGGCGCCAGAGTGGACGCCCGGGACAGCTTCGGCAACACGCCGCTGATGGCCGCGATCCTCGGTGGGCGCGCGCAGGTCGAGAGCCTGCTGCTGGCGGCGGGAGCCAGGGAGGGGGAGCAGGAGGCCCGCCTGCTGGTGGCCGCGGAGCGTGGCGACCTGGCCGAGGTGAGGGCCCTGCTCGACGCGGGGGCCCACGTCAACGCCCGGCGTTCCGGCGATGACTCGGCCCTGATCCTCGCCGCGGCCGGAGCCGGACCCGGGGCGCTGGCGGTGGTGTCCGAGCTGCTCGGACGGGGCGCGGACGTGCGGGCACGAGGGCGAGGGGGTCGCACGGCCTTGATCGCGGCGGCGGCCGGGGGGGATCCGCAGCTGGTGTCCCGTTTGCTCGACGGCCGGGCCGACATGGTGGTGGAGGCGATCGCGGATGGGGAGGGGGGGCTCGCCACGGCCACGGTGCGGGCCGAGCAGGCCGGCCACGGGGCGATCGTAGACCTCCTGGCCCAGCGCTGTCAGGCCCTCCGTCCGGGCGACGAGGTGCTGCTCACCGCCTTCGGCGACCGCTACCACCTCCGCGGCTGCACCTGGGCCCACGCCGGCGGTAGGACCCAATCCCTCCAGCAAGCCCTCGCCGCCGGCAAGCGGCCTTGTGCTTTCTGCGTGGCACGGCAGTGAGGGGGAGGGCCAGCAACGTAGGCTGGGTTAGGCTCTTCCAAGTGCCGTAACCCAGCTCGGGCGGGCGTGGAAAGCTGGGTTTCGCTACGCTCAACCCAGCCTACGCGCTCCCTCCCTCGTCCCGGTAGGGACGTTCATGGGTAGCGAGGCGTTTCAACGCCTCGCTCTAGGCTCGATGCCGGCGCAGCCCTCACCGCCCCTGCACCGCCCGCACGAAAGCCTTGGCGTGCTCCACCGGGGTCATCGGCAGGATGCCGTGGCCGAGGTTGGCGATGTGGGGGCCTCCTGCGGCGTCGGCGAGCATGGCCTGGGTGCGGCGCTCGATCTCGGGGATGGGGCCGAGCAGGGCGGCCGGGTCGAGGTTGCCCTGGAGGGTAAACCGCGGGCCGACCCGGCGGCGTACTTCGGAGATGGGCAGGCGCCAGTCCACACCCAGGCCCTGGACGGGCAGCTTCGCCACCTCCTCCCAGAGATGCGCGCCGCCGTGCAGGTAGTAGAGGACTGGCACCTTGCCGGCGAGGGCCTCGGCGATCTCGAGCAGGGGAGGGAAGGCCAGGGTGCGCCAGCGCTCGGCGTCGAGGACGCCGCCCCAGGTGTCGAAGAGCATGATCGCCTGGGCCCCGGCCTCAATCTGCCCCAGCAGGTATTCGCGGGAGACCTCGGCGATCTTGCCCAGCAGCTGCGAAAGGCCTTGCGGGTCGGCGTAGCTCCAGGCCAGCAGGTGCTCGAAGTGCTTCGAGCCGCCGCCTTCCACCAGGTAGGCGGCGAGGGTCCAGGGGGTGCCGCCGAAGCCGATCGCCGGCACCCGGCCGTCGAGCCCGCGGCGCACCTGGCGCATGGCCTCGAAGACGTAGCCGAGCGTGGCCGCCACGTCCGGGCGGCCGAGGGTGGCGAGGTCCTCGCGGCGGCGCACCGGCTCGGGGAAGGTAGGGCCCTCGCCGGCGGTGAACACCAGCTTCTTGCCCATGGCTTCGAGAGGGAGCAAGATGTCCGCAAAGAGGATCGCCGCGTCCACCCCCAGCTCGTCGATCGGCTGCAGTGTCACCTCGGCGGCCAGCTCCGGCGTCTTGCATAGTGAGAGGAAATCCACTTCGGCGCGGATGGCCCGGAACTGGGGCAGATAGCGTCCGGCCTGGCGCATCAGCCACACCGGGGGCCGTTCACAGGGCTCGCCTCGGCAGGCGCGAAGAAATAGGTCATTGATCATAGTGTCGTTCATTGTTGCTCTGGAGTAGTTCTAGGATCGTCGCGTGGACAGGGATCGGCCTGCAATAATCTCATCATGCTTCGCCTCGTAGCCTACGCCCCGGACGGCGTTCGTCGCTTCGCCATCAACCGCGACGAGCTGGTGATCGGCAGCCAGCCCGGCTGCGACATCTACCTGCCCTACTCCGGGGTGGCCCAGGCCCACGCCCGGCTGCGGCTGGACGACGGCAGTCTGCGCATCGAGGACCTGGGCAGCCGGCGCGGGGTGCTGGTCTCCGGCCGGCGGGTGAAGGACGCGCCGCTCGAGGTCCTGGACGAGGTGCGGGTGGGCAGCGTCACCCTCCTGGTGGAGGACGTGGCCGCCGAGCAGCGCCGTCCCAACCTGCTGCCACCACGGCCGGCCGCCGGGGCGAGGGAGCCGCGGATCACCCCCGAGGCCATGCTCGAGCACTTGGCGGCGATCTCCTCCTGGGTGCTCGCCGACGTCGAGAGCCGCACCTCCCTCGAAAGCCTGATCAGCGTCTTCCTGGAGGACTTCGGGGGCGGCGCTCTCTTCCTCCTGCACGGAGCGCTTTCCGAGGAGCTGGGCAGCAAGTTCGTCTACGCCACCAACGCCGCCTGGCTGTCGGTCGGCGACGAGCTGCTGGGCGAGGTGCGCCGGCACTCCGCCGAGCAGATCCTGGAGGGAGGGGAGACCGCCTTCGCCGGCACCCTGGGCGGTGAGCCGGCGTGGGTTTGCTACCACGCCTTCGAGGCGGTGGAGCGGCCCTATCTGGTGGTGATCGCCCTGCCCCGCTTCGCCAGCGCCGGCTGGTCCCTGGCACCGTCGCTGCGGGTGCTGGGCGACCTGCTGGTGCTCGGCCTGGTGCATCACGTGGGGTGGTACGAGCCGATCATCCCCGGTCGCCTGGCGCAGAAGGAGATCACCCTCGATCCCGGCCTGGTGGTGGGCGATTCGCCGGCGATGAAGACGGTGGCGGAGCTGATCCGCCTGGCCTCGGAGAGCGACGTGGCCGTGCTGGTGAGCGGCGAGACCGGGGTGGGCAAGGAGATGGTCGCCCGCTCGATTCACCTCTCCAGCCCCCGGCGCGACCAGCCCTTCGTGGTCGCCAGCTGTGCCGGAGCGGCGGCCAACGTGATCGAGGCCGACCTCTTCGGCGCCGAGGTGCCCGGGCGCGACGCTCCGGTCCGGCGCGAGGGCAAGCTCACCCTGGCCCGGGGAGGTACCGTCTATCTCGAGACGGTCGAGCAGCTGCCCATGGAGCTCCAGGCCAAGCTGGTGCGCTTCCTGCGCTCGCGGGAGGTCGAGCCGGCCGGCTCGCTGGCGGTGGAGACCGCCGACGTGCGGTTGATCGCCGCGTCGAACGGACTGCTCGACGGCTTCGTGGCGCGCGGGATCTTCCGCGTCGACCTGGCCCACCGACTGTCGCAGTTCGTCATCGAGGTGCCGGCGATCCGCGAGCGCCGCGAGGACCTGCCCCTGCTGATCCAATCCGCGATCAACCGCGCCTGCCACGAGTCCAAGCGGCGCGTCCAGGGCATCACGGTGAAGGCCAACTCGGCCCTCCTGGCCTACGACTACCCGGGCAACCTGGTCGAGCTCGAGGGCCTCGCCCGGCAGCTGGTCTACCTCTGCCCGGCGGGCCGGCCGATCGACGTCGGCATCCTGCCCGAGAGGATCCGCCTCGCCACCATCCAGGCCGCCAACCGCATCGACAACGGCTCGGACCTCGAGCTCGAGGGATTGCTCGGCGACACCGAGCGCTCGGCGATCCGCGAGGCCCTGCGCCGGGCCCACGGCAACAAGAGCCAGGCGGCCCGCCTGCTCGGCCTGTCGCGCAACGGCCTGGCCCAGAAGATGGAGCGCCACGGCCTCAAGGGGTGAGCAGCTCACGAGGCCCGCGAGCTGGCCCTCGAGCTCCTGTGGTGCTCGCCCCTGACCCTTGCAGGGTGGCTCCGCTCCTCGAAGCTCGAGGGCCAGCTCGCTACGTTCTCGACAGGTGCTCTAAGATCCCCTCATGACCGTCGAGACATTGCCCCGGACCGTGCGTGCACCGCGCGGGACGGCCCTCTCCTGCCGCGGCTGGCAGCAGGAGGCCGCTCTGCGCATGCTGATGAACAACCTCGATCCCGACGTGGCCGAGCGGCCCCAGGAGCTGGTGGTCTACGGCGGCTCGGGCAAGGCGGCCCGCAACTGGGAATGCTTCGAGGCGATCGTCGCCACCCTGCGGCGCCTGGGTGGGGAAGAGACCCTGCTGGTCCAGTCCGGCAAGCCGGTGGCGGTCTTCCGCACCCACGCCGACGCGCCGCGGGTGCTGATCGCCAACTCCCTGCTGGTGCCGGCCTGGGCCACGGCCGACGAGTTCCGCCGGCTCGAGGGCCTCGGGTTGACCATGTACGGCCAAATGACCGCCGGCTCGTGGATCTACATCGGCACCCAGGGCATCCTCCAGGGCACTTACGAGACCCTCGCCGAGTGTGCGCGCCAGAGCTTCGGCGGCAGCCTGGCCGGCCGGCTGACGGTGACCGCCGGCCTGGGCGGGATGGGTGGTGCCCAGCCCCTGGCGGTGACCATGAACGACGGCACTTGCCTGGTGGCGGAAGTGGACAAGAGCCGCATCGAGCGGCGCCTGGCCACCCGCTACCTCGACGAGGTGGCCCCCAGCCTCGACGCCGGCATCGCCCGGGCCCTCGAGGCTCGGGACCGTCGCGAGGCGGTATCCGTGGCGGTCGAGATCAACGCCGTCGACCTGCTCGAGGCCCTGGTCGCCCGCGGCTTGGTGCCGGACGTCTTGACCGACCAGACCTCCGCCCATGACGCCCTCGCCGGCTACGTTCCCCACGGCCTGTCTTTCGCCGAGGCCCTCCGGCTGCGCGGTGCCGATCCCGAGCAGTACGTCCGCCGCTCCTATTTCTCGATGGCCGCCCACGTGCGGACGATGCGCACCCTCCAGGACCGCGGCGCTCTGACCTTCGACTACGGCAACAACCTGCGCGGCCAGGCCCAGAAGGCCGGGGTGGCCGACGCCTTCCAGATCGGCGGCTTCGTCCCCCTCTTCATCCGGCCCCTCTTCTGCGAGGGCAAGGGGCCCTTCCGATGGGCGGTGCTCTCCGGGGACCCGGAGGACCTGGCGGCCACCGACGCGGCGATCCTGGCGGAGTTCCCCGAGGACGAGGCCCTCGGCCGTTGGATCCGCCTGGCCCGCGAGCGGGTGGCCTTCCAGGGCCTGCCGGCGCGCATCTGCTGGCTGGGCTACGGCGAGCGGGCTCGGGCCGGCCGGGTGTTCAACGAGCTGGTGGCGAGTGGACGGGTCAAGGCGCCGATCGTCATCGGCCGCGACCACCTGGACTGCGGCTCGGTCGCCTCGCCCAACCGTGAGACCGAGGGCATGCGCGACGGCTCGGACGCCATCGCCGACTGGCCGATCTTGAACGCGCTCCTGAACGCCGTGAACGGCGCGACCTGGGTGTCGGTCCACCACGGCGGGGGCGTGGGCATCGGCTACTCCCTGCACGCTGGCATGGTGATCGTCGCCGACGGCAGCGCCGAGGCCGGCCGCCGCCTCGAGCGGGTGCTCACCGGGGATCCCGGCATGGGGGTCGTGCGCCACGTCGACGCCGGCTACCCCGAAGCGATCGCCTGCGCCCGGGAGCGCGCTGTGGACGTCCCGATGCTCTCCTAGCCGCGGGCGAGGCGCCGCTTGCTCGCCCCCTCCTCTCCTTCGCGCGTCCTCGCGGTCTCGGCGGCGATCGCCGCCGGCCTGCTGTTCGGCGCCGACTGGCTCGCCTCCCATCCCGGGCCCGCGGCCCGCGATCCAGAGCGCTGGCGCGCCGAAGCGTCGTCGGCCTATCAGGCCCTCTGGACGAGCCTCGAAGCGAGGGCGCGGGAGGTCCGGGCCCGCCTGCCCGAGAAGCCGGGCGATCCGGCGGCGCGGCAGGCCGCCTTCGAAGTATTGGCCGCCTCGCTGGAAGGGGAGGAGACCGAGCGGGCCTCCCTCTTGTTGGTCGATCCCGACGGCGAGGCCTGGGCCTGGGCCGGCAACGGCCTCGCCCACGAGCCGGGGCCGAGCCGAATCCCCGCCTCGGGCCGCTTCCACACCACCGGCTTCGCCGCCGCCACCCTCGCCGCGGTGGAGCCTCTGGGCGGCGAGCGGCGGCCCTGGCGAGTGGTGGCGGGACGCAGCCTGGCGACCGACCGCCTGCCCTTCTTTCCCCCGGGAGGCGAGGCGCCGGAGGCCTTCCGCTGGTCCCTGCTGCGCCCCTGGGCGCCGCCGCCCGCCATGCCGGCGAGCTTCGTTCTCAGCCCTGCCGGCCTGCCGGCGATGGTGATCTCACCCCTGCCCGAGAACGTCCCCGCCGCACCCACGCCCCCGGTCTGGCGGCGTACTGCGTGGTGCCTGTTGGCGCTGGCCGCGGCCTTGAGCGCACGCACCCTGCTCGCCGGCACGGCGATGGCCGTCGCCTTGGGGCTGGCGGGCGGCCTGTCCGTCTGGCTGGCGGCTGCCACGGCGGGAGCCCTGGCGCTGGCGACGGCGGCAGTGGCGCGCTGGAGGCGGACCGAGGCCGCAAGACCCCGGCCGTGGTGGGTGCCGTGGCGGTGGCGGAGCGGAGAGGGAGGGGTGGTGCTGCTCTCGGCTCTGACCCTGAGCTTCGCGGCGCAGGCCGCCCTGAGCCCCCGCGATCTCGGCGGGCAGCTCTTCGGCAGCGCCTCCGGGCTGGCCCTCAAGATCCTGCTCACCGCGGCGATTGCCGCCGGGCTCGCGTGGGCCGCCGGGCCTCGCGTCGAAGGAGCTTCGGCCGCTCCGAGAGGACCGGGGATCGGCCTGGCCGTCGTGATGATCGTGCTCGGGGCGGCGGCCCTCGGTCAGCCATGGCTGCCGTTGCCCTTCCTGCTGGTGGGCGGGGTGCTCGTCACGTCCTGGCTCGGCCGACAGGAGCACCGCGCCGGGGCCGGCCTGCTGGCGGCCCTGATCGGCTTCTCGGCGCTCGCCGCCGGCCTGGTCTGGGAAACGACCTACCGGCTCCGGCTCCGCGAGGAGGTCGCAGCGGCCCTGCCCCGGATGGCGCCCCCTTCGTCGGAGCAGATGGCGGAGCTCGAAGGGTCTGTGAGGGGGTCTCTCGGCAGCTTGGATCTCGAAGCGGTGGCCCTTTCCGATCCTTCCAGCCTGGATCGCCGGGACCTCGCCTATGCCCTCTGGCAGCGCTCGCCCCTGTCCCGGCGCAACGCCCTCTCGGCCCTCGTCGTGGAGCCTTTCGAGGGCGCGGCGAGCTTCTTCTCCTTCGGCCTCCCGCTGGACGAGATGCGGGGAGTGGAGTGGGACGGACCGGGCTGGGCCTACCTCTCCTTGCCGGTGTGGGATGGCCTGCGCCGCTCCGGGGAGGTGAGCCTGAGCGCCGGGGGCCGGCCGTGGGGGAGGGCTCGCTGGTGGCTGGCGCCCCGCCCCGGCTTCCTCCTCGGCGAGCGCTCGATGAGCCAACGGGTCTTGCTCGAGCTGCTCGAGGGGACGCCGGGGGATCCCCGCTCGCCCGTCGGGCTGCCGAAGGGTGCCGAGTTCGCTCTCTATCCGCCCACGGGCCGCGCCCTGCTGGCGCCGTGGACCGACCTGCCGCCGGTGCCGGAGGTGCTCGAACGGCCCACGGCGAGGGCGGTGCGGGTGGCGACTCCCGGCGGTGCCGCCTGGGCCTTCTCACGGCGCGGGGAGGACGGCTTCGAGGTGCTCTACCTGCCCGCCCTGGGGCCGATCTCTGCCCTCGAACGGGTGGGTGCCTTCGCCGCCAGCGTCGCCTTGTTCGCCGCCCTGGCGGCCCTGGTGCTGCTCGCCGTGGCCCTGCCGCGCCGGGCCGTGCGCGACCTCGCCCAGCGCACCCTGCGCTCCTACCCGCGGCGCCTGCTGCTGTTTTTCGCCGTCCTGGTCATGGTGCCCCTGCTGTTGCTCAACCTGGTGCTCCTGCGCACGGTCGAGGCGCGCCTTCAGCGCGATCAGCGGGAGCGCGGCGAGCAGGCCCTGGCGGCAGCCGAACGGGCGGTGTCGACCATGATCCTCTCTCGTGAGCCAGGCTTCGACCTGCTGACCGCCCTCGACACCGAGTACCTGAAGGGCCTCTCACGGCTGGTGGACCACGATGTCAACGTCTACTTCGCCACCGAGATCCTGTCGTCGAGCACCTCCGAGCTGTTCACCGCCGGGCTGCTGCCGCGGCGCATCCCCGGGGAGGTCTTCGCCCGCCTGAGCTTCCTCGGCTTCGGCCACGCCACGCGTCTCAACCGCGCCGTGGGCACCCCCTACCTCGAGCTCTACACGCCGGTGCGCCCGCCCGGGGTGGGTGAGGAGGCGTCGCGGATGTTCCTCTCCGTCCCCCTGCTCGCCCAGCAGGAGGAGGCGGCCGAGGTGCTCTCCGCCCTCGAACGGCGCGCCCTGGTGGTCTCGACCGCCCTGATCGGCCTGCTCTTCGTGCTCGGCGGGCGGCTGGCGGCGAGCTTCGCCCGGCCGATCCAGCTGCTGGTCGAGGGCACCCGCCGGATCGCCGCCGGCGCCACCTCGGTGGGCGTGAGCCCCGACGAGCAGGAGCTGGCGGCCCTCTCGGCGGCCATCGACGACATGGCGGGCCGCATCGCTGCTGGACGCGAGGCCCTGATGCGCGAGAAGGCCGTGGCCGAGCGCATGGTGGAGAACGTCACCGCCGGCGTGGTCTCCCTCGACCAGCAGCTGTCGGTGCTGCTGCGCAACCGGGTGGCGACCGAGCTGCTGGGAGTGGGGGTGGGCGGCAGCCTGGCCACTTCGCTCGCCGCTCAGCCGCGGCTGGCCCCGGTGCTCGCCTTCGTCGAGGAGTGCCTGGCCGCGGGCGGGGAGGCGGCGCGCCAGCAGTCGGTCAAGATCGGCACGGCCGAGGTGGAGAGGGAGTGGACCCTGGTCTGGGTCCCCCTGCCCGGGGCCGGGGAGCCGAGCGCCATCCTGGTGGTCGAGGACGTCACCGAGGTCTTCCGCGGCCAGCGCCTGGCGGCTTGGGCCGAGATGGCGCGCATCATCGCCCACGAGATCAAGAACCCGCTCACCCCCATCCGCCTCACCGCCGAGCACATGCGGCTGGTCTGGCAACGGGACCGCGAGCACTTCGACGAGATCTTCGATCGCTGCGTCGGCAACATCCTCACCCAGGTCGAGGAGCTGCAGCTGATCGCCTCGGAGTTCTCCACCTACAGTCGCATCCCCCGCATGGAGGCCCGGCGTGCCGATCTGCGTCCGGCCCTCGAGAGGCTGATCGAGGCTTATCGCACGGCGCCGCCGGAGGGCCTTCGCTTCGGCCTCTCCCTGCCGGCGAAGCCGGTCCTCGCGCGCTTCGACGAGCGCCTGCTCGGCCGTGCCCTGCGCAACCTGCTGGAGAACGCGGTGCGGGCGAGCGCCGGCGGCGGCACCGTCGAGGCGTCGCTGGGCGTCGAGAGTGGCGAGGCCGTGCTGACCGTGAGCGACCGTGGCCCGGGGGTCGAGCCGGAGGTCCTGGGGCGGATCTTCGATCCCTACTTCTCGACCCACGACACCGGCACCGGCCTCGGCCTGCCGATCGCCCGCCGGATCGTCGAGGAGCACGGCGGCTCGATCGTGGCCCGGCGGCGAGTGGGTGGCGGGCTTGCGGTCGAGATTAGAATGCCCTTGGCATGAGACAAACCAACCGGGCCTTCCTCGTCGTCCTGGCGGCAGCTCTCGCCCTGCACTGTGGCGGCAAGGGGCAGCGCCTCGCCAAACCCGCCCACTCCGTCTTGTGGGTGACCAGCGGCACCGAGCCGACCTTTGCCGAGCTGACCAACATCGAGCCCTTCGGCATCAAGGAGACCTTCCTCGAAGCCGGCCGGCTCTCCTGGCAGGGCACGGCGCCCTCGGTGGCCCCCCTACCTCTGCCCTCGCTGACCAACCGGCGCAGCGTCACCCTGGTCCTGCGGGGAGTCTGGGCCAGCGGGGAGCTGGACGCCGCCGCCACTGCCCGCGCCCTGGCCCGCAGCTTCGACGCCATGGCCGGCGCCGCGCGGGCCAAGAACCTCGACGCCGTCGGCCTTCACCTCGACGTCGACGCCGGCGAGTCCCTGCGCTCCCTGGCGGCCACCGCCGCCGAGCTGCGCAAGCAGCTGGACCCGAAGATGTATCTCTCGGCCACGCTCGGTCGCCGGGCCCTGGCCAGCGAGGTGGCCGGCGAGCTGGCCCGCGCGGTCGACTTCCTGGTCGCCTTCCTCTACGGCCGGCGGCCCGGTGAGTCGGACGACAAGGCGGCCTGGGACCTCGAGAAGGTCGAGGCGGGCATGAAGAGGCTCGAGGAGCTGGACCGCCCCTACCTGCTCGGGGTGGTCACCGTGGGGCGGGCCTTTCACCTCGACCGAGCGGGCCAGGTGCTCGCCGAGACCACTCGCCTGAGGCTCAGCGACCTCGCCCACAACGAGGCCCTGGAGCTCGCATCGGGCTTCAGCCTGGAGGGCATCGACCGGGTGGTCTACACCTTCCGCGCCAGGCTGCCGACGCGGGTGGGGGACTGGCGGGTGGAGCCCCAGCAGGCGGTACGGGTGGTCGGCCTGACCACTCATTACATCGAGGAGCTGGACCGCCGCCTCGCCGCCCTCGGCCTCGACCACTTCCTGGGCACCGCCTACTACCGCTACGTCGCCCCGGAAGAAGGTCTCTCGATGAGCCTGGCGAACCTGGCCCAGGCCCGCTCGGCCGAGGCGCCGCCGATCGGCCTCAAGGTCTACCGCGAGGCCCTGGGCGGCACCGCCGCCCGGCCTCGCTTCCGCGTGGTGGTCGAGAACCCGGGCGACGACCGCACCGACATCCTCTTCCTGGGCAACAACTTCGTCGAGGTGGAGGTGTCCGGCGGCTCGATCGCCAAGGTCGAGCCCGGGGCCTTCCGCCGCTACGAGCTGCTGCGCCGCAGCGAGGAAGGTGAGCTGGTGCGCGACTTCCGCGAGGCCCGGCTGCTGCGCCTGTTCACGCCCATGCTCGACCGCCGCGACCGGCGCGAGAGCGGGGCCATCGAGGTAATGGGCAAGGGCGGCACGCCCACCATCTCGATCCGGGCCAGCTTCGTGGTGCCGGGCGGGGAGGCATGGGAGGCGGTGGAGGAGGAGAGCCCGGCGGAGAAGCCACCTGGGTGAGAGGCGGTACACCAGGCACCTGATCCGCCGCCTCCTGGCCACCCATCGGGCTAAGGCGGAAGGAAGGCGACGGTCGGTTTCTGCCTACCCAAAGTACGGAAGAGCCCTCCCAGATGGGTGTCCACTGGAATCGTGGGGCGGGGGACTGCCCTGACTCAATCAAGCACAAGGCGCTCACGGTACTCTGCCACCACCTCATCGATAGCCACCGGCTCGGTGGCACACTCCAAACCGCCTTCTATGGACCGATGGACGACAATTGCAACGCGCCGCCGATCCTCGAGGCGGAAGATCAGGCCTGAGTCGTAACGTACCGCCTCAGAGCGATAGGCCTCCTCGTGCTCTAGTACGGCTATCGATACTATGGGCGATCGTGGAGCCCCAACGTCTACGACACTGACCGGGTAGCCGACCATCTTTCGACCACTCGCATCGAAGGATCTCGGAGCATTCTTTGGATGGTCCAGGAGGGTGATCGACATCGTGTGATAATCCAGCGCATACTGTGGAGTGTCCTGCCAGTCACTCTCGACCGATAGGAACGCCCCACTGCCAACGTGGAAGGAGAATGAGCGGCCCGAGGCCCAGAACCTCGACACGGTGATCGCGGGCGAGTACAGCTTCAAGAGGTCATGGCCAAGGGCTCGACGGAGGGCGCCTACGTCACGATCGCAAAGACAGTGCCCGAACCTTCTCGCTTCATTGCCGGGGTTCATGGCGGAGTCCTCGCGATGCAGCGAATCCGTTGGTGAGTACCTATCATTGCGGGGGATAGTACCGCACCTTCCTGGACTTTGAAGTGCCACCGGTACTCCTCCGCTGTTCTTCGATCGTGGCTACCGAGTTCGGATCCGTGTCCCTTTCGCGGAATATCAAAGTGTTGCCTGTGTTTCGATCCTTGCCGATGATAACCCCGTCCGACTTCTCATCAACTGTAGTGGGATCCACGGCTGAGTAGAAGTCTTGCCTGGCTTGTTCCGGGCCGCCCTCCTTGATGTGAATGTCAGTGCGATCCTCCTTGCGCTCGGTTGACGAGAATAGCTCCTCAAAGGAGGCGACAGCTGCTGCTGAGGCTGCCGCCTTCTCAACAACTTCAGTGACCTGCCCGGCCTTCTCCGCATCTTGTGAGCTGACTGCACCGGACTCACCACCGAAAGCGGCACGGAACGCCCCACGGAAGTCGCCCTGACTGATCTTCGCGAAAACGGCGCGGATTCGATAGTAAGTTGGGTCGTTCGTGTTCACCCCGTCAGCTGCCTGACGTCCATCGGGGTCCACATACCGCAGCGGGTTCCCCAACGTGTACGCATACCGGTTCCAGCTCTGCGGCACGCCCAGCTTCGCCGAGTTGATCGGATCGACCGCGAGAAACCGCCCCGTCACCGGCGAGCAGAACCGGGCATGCATGTAGTCGAGGTCATCGCCGGTGCTGTTGGGATCTCCGAGGTCCCGTTCATGGCCGGTGAACTTCATCCGCTCGAGGTCGAGGGAGAGGCCGGCCTCTTCGCCGAAGGGGTAGTGGGTGTGGAAGGTGAGGCTGCCGCCGTTTTTGGCGATGGCTCGGGGGGTGCCGAGGTGGTCGAGGTAGTACTCGGTGACACCGCTCGGCGTCTCCGACGCCAGGAGCCTGTCGCCGCGGTAGAGGTAGTCGGTCTCGATCGACCAAGTCGCCGGGTTGCCGCTCTCGAGGTAGTCCCGGAGCACCTGGCCGGAGGTGTCGCGCAGGCTCCAGCGATGGTAGGTGTCCCCGCCGAGCTTCTTCGCCAGCACTCGCTCGCCATCGGCGTTATAGACGTAGACCCAATCCTGGCTGCCGGCCGTGGTGCGCCACATCGAGCCGAGAGCGTCGTAGCGGTAGGTGGTGGAGAGCCAGGCGGTCAGGTTGCCGCGGTTGTCGTAGACGCCGCTTTCGAGGCGGTTGGTGTCGGGAGAGGTCGGGGTCGCCCGGCCGGGAGAGCCGAGGATCTCTTGAAGGTTGCCGAAGCCGTCGAGCTCGTAGCTCTGAGTGACGAGGCTGCCGGCGGCGGTGGGGGAGGTCGAGACGTGGGCGTCCACCAGGCGGGAAACGCCGTCGTACTTCAACCAGGAGTCCCCCATCTCGACGATGTTGCCGGCGCCGTCATAGCGGTAGTCGCCGGAGGTCCAGAGGGTGGCGCCGGTACTGTCCTGGACCTCGATCCGGCCCGGCCGGGAAGGGCCGGTGGGGTCGAGAGCCCAGGTCTCGGTCTGGTCGCCCGGGTGATCGATTTGGGCCACCTGACCGGTGGGGTGATAGGAGATCAGGGTCCCCGCGCTCTCGACGGTTTCGATCTGCTCCAAGGGCTCCCGGATCACCAGCACAGCGCCACCGATCTCGGTGAGCAGGCCGTAGTCATAGCCCAGGGTCACCTGGCGGCGGGAGATCATGTTCGGGTGCTCGCAGGCGTAGCAGTTGGGATAGTCGAGGCTCTCGAGCTCGCCGAGGTCGTTCCAGGAGCGGCCCTGCTCGAACCGCATCAGCTCGGTCGTGCCCTCGTAGAAGTCGGTCCACTGGTGGCCCAGCCTCCCGCCGCGGCCGGAGTAGGTGTTGCGCTCCGTGACCACGTAGGTTCGAATGTCCTGCTGGCCGATCAAGGTCGCCACGTCGACGTAGTTGGTGCGGCTGGCGGTCTCGAGCTTGCCGAGGACCTTGTTGGTGCCGACGTTCGCGGTGCCGTAGGTGAGCACCTTGAGCGGGCGGGTGGTGGTGGGGCCGGTCACTTCGTTGACCTCGGCCACATGGGCCGCCTCAACCATCGTGCCGACCCGTACAGCCAGATGGGTGCG
>JBIOYC010000322.1:0-3494 GCA_044869955.1 Thermoanaerobaculia bacterium
CAGGTTATTCGCCGAGGTTTCTCATCTCTGGCTCCGCCTGCTCCAGCCAGAACCGCATGCCCATCTCCCCGTACATCGTCGTCGCGGTGGTGAGGTGCTCGCGCGCTTGCTCGCGCTTGCCTGTGCGGCGGTAGAGCGTGCCCAGGCCGAAGTGGCAGTGGGCGGCGAGGGGGCGCATCTCCAGCTCCTCGGCGAGCGCGAGCGCGTCACGGTAGTGGCCCTCAGCGTGGTCCGGGGGATCGCGGCGGGCGGTGACCTCGCCGAGGAGCCGGAGGGCCCACGCCTCGAAGCCGCGTTGACCGCGCTCGCGGGCAAGGGTCTGGGCTCGCCCGGTGAATGCGAGAGCATCCTCGAGCCGATCGGCGAGGACGTACGCTTCGCCCAGATTCATCAGGAAGAGCGGGTGGTAAGCTCCGTGCCGCATAGCCTCACTGGCGCTCACCGCATGCTCCAGCAACGGGATGCCCTCAGCCATCCGCCCCGAGAGCGCGTAGGCGTAGCCCAGGCCCCCGGTGTCGAGCACTGAAAGGAGGGTGAGGTTCCACTCGCGACTCAGCGCCAGCCCGCGTTCAAGCAGGCAGACGGCGTGGCTGAGTTCTCCCCTGGTGATATGGAGATAGGCGAGAACCCAGCACCCGAAGGCCAGGCTAAAGGGGTGACCGAGCGCCTCAGCGACGCGGATGCCTTCCTGGCCGTGGGCGATCCCTTCCTCGAACTTTCCCCGGTCGGCGAACACCCAAGCCAAATAGGAGCGGACGAGCACGGCGGGAAATACGGCGAGGCCAAAGCGTTCCCGGCTCCGATCACCTTCGAGCAACTGCAGGACTTTCAGGAGAAGTTCCTCGGCCTGTGGGTAGTCGCCCGTCCCGACGCAGGCCACGCCGAGGTAGAGATTTCCCGTCACCTGGAGCGGAACATCCCCAAGCGACTCGGCAAGAGCCTGGGCGCTCTGGCCGAAGGCAAGCGCTTCCGTCGGATGACCAGTTTCCCGGAGGTTGTGGCACAGATAGACGGACAGCTGGCCGAGCCGCCGTTGATCGTCGAGCGTCCTGGCCAGCCCCTCGGCTTCGCAAAGATAGCCGAAGATCCGCTCCAATTCTCCGAGCGGATGGAGTGCAGTTCTCAGGTCGAAGCGAAGATCTATGGCCAGCTCCAGCCTCTCGCGGGTCTCGGGCAGATGCTGCAGGGCCACCAGGGCCTGTTCGAAGCAGGCCACCGCTTCCCGGTTGGCCGAGCGCCCCATTGCCTTGGCGCCGGCCTGATGGAGGTAGGGGACCGCCTGCTCCCATAGCTCCCCCCGCACGGCATGGTGGGCCAGCCGCTCGACGTGCTCGGGCAGCCGGTCCGGATAGGAGCGTTCGATGGCGCCGGCGATCCGGGCGTGCAGGGCCTTGCGCCGGTCCTGGAGCAAGGTGCCGTAGGTGACTTCATGGGTCAGCGCATGCTTGAAGGTGTACTCGGGATCCGGAAAGAGGCGCGTCTCGTAGAGAAACTCGGCCGCCTGCAGATGCGTGAGCCCCTGCTGCACCGCCTCCTCCGCCGCGTCCGCCACGGCGTGGAGCAGGACGAAGGGCACATCCTTGCCGATGACCGAGGCCGTCTGGAGCAGCTGCTTGTCGTCCGCCGGGAGCCGGTCGATTCGGGCCGCCAGGATCACCTGCACGGTCGCCGGGACCTCGATCGTCTGGATCGGCCGGGTCAGGCGATAGGCGCCCCGCTCCCCGCTGAGCGCACCCGTCTCCACCAGCATCCGGACGCTCTCCTCGATGAAGAAGGGGTTCCCGCGTCTGACCAGCAGGCGCTTGAGGGGCTCCAGCCCGGGGTCGTCGCCCAGGAGGGCGCTCAGCAGTTCGCCCGCACTCTCGGGCGGGAGCGCGTCGAGCCGCAGCTGGCTGTAGTAGGTCTTTCGCCCCCAGCCATGCTGGTACTCGGGCCGGTAGTTGACGAGCAGGAGGACCCGGGCCGTGGGCAGACTCTCGACCAGGCCGTCGAGCAGGGCCTGGGTCTCGGCATCGATCCAGTGCAGGTCCTCGAAGACCACGAGGAGCGGTTGCCCCTGGCTCTCCCGGAGCAGGAGGTGCTTGACGGCATCGAGCGTGCGCTGCCGGCGCTGGGCGGGATCGAGCGCCTGCCAGTGGGCGTCCTCGACCGGCACATCGAGCAGGGCCAGCAGGGCGGGCAGGATCGGCTCGAGGGTGCGATCCAGCGTGAGGAGCTTGCCAGTCACCTTCTCGCGGATCTCGCGGTGGGTTTCGCGCTCGTGCACCTTGAAGTAGGCCTTGAGCAGGTCGATCACCGGCAGGTAGCTGGTCGCCTTGCCGTAGGACACGGAGCCCGCTTCCAGGATGAGCCAGTCCTGCGTGCGGTGGGAGTGGGTGAACTCGTAGACGAGGCGAGACTTCCCCACGCCGGGTTCCCCCACGACGGCGACCAGCTGGCCGTGGCCGTCGTGCGCGAGGGCGAGCGCCCGGCGGATCTGCTCGATCTCGGCGTCTCGGCCGACGAACCGTGTCAGTCCCCGAGCGGCGGCCGCGTGGAGCCGGGTCCGCGAGGCACTCGCTCCGGTGAGCGCGTAGACCTCCACGGGGTCCGGCAACCCCTTGACCGCGACCGGCCCCCGGGCCGCGACCTGGACGTAGCCTTCGGCGAGCTGGAGTGTCGCGGGGGCGAGCAGGATCGTGCCCGGCGTCGCCATCTGCTCCATGCGGGCGGCCAAGTGCGTCGTCTGACCGACCGCCGTGTAATCCATGTGCAGATCTGACCCGATGGCGCGGACGACCACCTCGCCGGAGTTGAGTCCCACGCGGATCTGGATGGGCACCCCGTGCGAGCGGAACACCCCCTCCGCGTACTGCGTGACTGACTCCTGCATCCGCAGCGCCGCGTAGCAGGCCCGGACGGCGTGGTCCTCGTGGGCCAGGGGCGCGCCGAAGAGCGCCATGATCCCGTCGCCCATGACCTGGTTCACCGTGCCCTCGTAGCGGTGGACGGCTTCCATCATCCGTTCGAGCACCGGATCCAGGAGCTTCCGGGCCTCTTCGGGGTCGCGGTCGGCGAGCAGTTCCATCGACCCCTTCAGGTCGGCGAAGAGCACGGTGACCTGCTTGCGCTCGCCTTCAAGGGCGGCCTTCGAGGTCAGGATCTTCTCCGCGAGGTGCCTGGGGGTGTAGGCCTGCGGGGATGCGAACCGTGCCGGCTCGGTCTCGCGACTGTCGGTCGACTTTCCGCATTCAAGGCAGAACTTGGCGCCAACAGGGAGCTGGGTGCCGCACTGACCGCAAGCGACGGAGAACCGGGCTCCGCACTCGCCGCAAAACTTGTTCGTCGGCGGATTGGGGGCCCCGCAGGTGGTGCAGCGCGCGGCCAGC
This sequence comes from Thermoanaerobaculia bacterium, assembly GCA_044869955.1. Classification (GTDB taxonomy): domain Bacteria; phylum Acidobacteriota; class Thermoanaerobaculia; order Multivoradales; family SZUA-115; genus CALMKX01. The sequence goes on from JBIOYC010000322.1 coordinate 3,369, forward strand.
CGCGCACCGCACTCACCGCAGAACTTGGTGCCTGTCGCGTTCTCGTGCCCACACTGAGGGCAGCGCATCAGCCTGGAGCCCTCGCCTCCTGCTCGGCCTTCTCGAGCCAGAAAGCCATCTCCATCG
>JBIOYC010000323.1:0-7712 GCA_044869955.1 Thermoanaerobaculia bacterium
GTCTACATGACGGCGGTTCAGCTCCTGACCGGCGGCGGTGGCTGGCCGATGTCGAGCCTTCTGACTCCGGACGGCAAACCCTTCTTCGGTGGGACCTACTTTCCGCGCGCGCCGTTCGTCGAGCTCCTCGACAAAGCCCGGGACGCCTGGCGAGATCACCGCCCGGAGCTGCTGGCCCAGGCCGAGCAGATCGCCGCCGCGGTGGCGCAAGCGACGGCGGCCGCCGCAGGGGCCGCCGCGATCGACGAGCAGGTCCTCTCCAAGGCGGTCGAGGCGAGCCTCGCGCGGCACGACGCGAAGCTCGGCGGCTTCTCGCCCGCCCCCAAGTTCCCCCACGAGCCGGAGCTCCTCTTCCTGCTCGACCGGGTGTTTCGTACCGGCGATCGGCGGGCGCTCGCCGCCGTCGAGACCTCCCTCGATCGGATGGCGAGGGGTGGCATCTACGACCAGGTGGGCGGCGGCTTCCATCGCTACTCGACCGACGCGCGCTGGCTGGTGCCGCACTTCGAGAAGATGCTCTACAACCAGGCGCAGCTCGCGCGTGCTTACCTCGAGGCGGCACGGCTCACCGGAAATCCGCTCTTCGAGCGGGTCGCTCGCCAGACTCTCGACTACGTGCTGCGCGACATGACCTCTCCCGAGGGCGCGTTCTTCTCCGCCACCGATGCCGACAGCGAAGGCGATGAGGGGACGTTCTTCACCTGGACCCCGGTGGAGCTCCGGGCCGCGCTGCCGGCCGACGACGCGCAGCTCGCTCTCCGGCTCTTCGGCGTCTCCGATCGCGGTAACTTCGAGGGCCGGAGCATCCTGAGCCTGCCGAAGCCGCTTCCTACCTTCGCGGACGAGCTGGAGGAGCCCCTGGCCGGGCTCCTCGCGAGGCTCGACAGGATTCGCCATCGGCTCCACGAGGTCCGAGAGAGGCGAATCCATCCGCTCCGCGACGAGAAGATCGTCACCGAATGGAACGCAATGATGATCACCGCGCTCGCCGAGGCCGCAGACGCGCTGGGTGAGTCCCGCTACCTCGAGGCCGCGACGCGCGCGGCGCGCTTCCTCTGGGAGCACAACCGCCGCGAGGATGGGCGCCTCTGGCGCGCCCGCTTGGCCGGAAGCTCCTCGATCGCAGCGGCCCAGAGCGACTACGCTTACCTCTCCGAAGCCCTGGTGACCCTCCATGACGCGACCGGAGAGCGGACATGGCTGGAGCAGGCTCGTTCGGTCGCGGACGCCATGCTCGCCCGCTTCTGGGACCCGGCCGCCGGTGGCTTCTTCCTGAGCGAGGACGACCACGGCGGCCGCCTGCCGACGCGGCCAAAGAGCCCGACCGACGGGGCCACGCCCTCCGGAAACTCGGTCGCCCTGCGGGCCCTCGCGATGCTCTCGAGCCGCACGGGGGAGGAGTCGTACCGACAGAAGGCCGAGACGACTCTCGCCGCCTTCTCGGGCCTGATCCGCCGGTCGCCGACCGCCTTCGCCTACATGCTGAAGGGCGCCGACGAGCTGCGGCAAGGCGCCGCCGGTCCGCGCGAGTACGGGGCCCGGGGAGCGATTCGGGTCGAGGCCCGGCGTGGCGAGCTCGAGGCCGACCCGAGCCGGCTCCAGATCGTCCTCGACATCGCCCCCGGCTGGCACGTCAACGCCCATAGCCCGCTGCAGAGCGAGCTGATCCCGACCCGCCTGGAGCTGGCGGCGGGTGCGACGGGCGCCACTCTCGGGCCCGTCGAGTACCCGGAGCCGCAGCGGGTGCGATTGGGATTCCAGGACGAGCCCCTCGCGGTCTACCAGGGCCGCGTTACGATCGGCACCTCCCTCACACCGACCGACAAGGCCCTGACCGCTGCTCGGCTCACCCTGGAGATCCAGGCTTGCGACGACCGCAAGTGCCTCCGTCCCGAGGAGCTGACCCTGGAAGTTCCGGCGGGAGGTCGAGACTAGACCTGAGGCTGGGTCGAGTGGAGCTCTTGAGCTCCCGCAGCTTCCTGCCGCGCAGGCGCCTAGGCGAGTTGAGGGAGGGGGCTAGCGGGCGTGGGAGCGCCCTGGGGCTTGAAAGCGGGTAGCTCGAGCTCGTTGATTCTATTGGTGCTCAGGGCCGGAATCGAACCAGCGACACCGTGATTTTCAGTCACGTGCTCTACCAACTGAGCTACCTGAGCACGGCGCGGACGATACCACAGCGATCGCGGAACGCAACACTCCCAGCCTAAAGCCAACAAACGAAGGGACTTACCTCCGGCCGCGGGCGGATTGCGTGCCGCGGTGCCCATGCCCGGGCCGAGTCGGACCCTCGGCGCTTGTCGGTCCGGGCCCGGTCAGTTCGCCGTGAGATCGTCGAAGACGATGCCCAGGTTCTCGGCTCCCGCGCTCCGCACGGATTCGAGAAAGTCAGTGACCCGCTCGTAGGGCAGTTCCCCATCGGCCGCGAAGAAGACCAGCCGATTCTCCCTCCCCTGGAGCAGGCTCCGGAGCTCTGCCGTGAAGGCCGACGCCAGGACCTGCCTGCGGTTGATGAACAGGCTCCCGGCGCCGTCGATGCGGACGATCAGCTGCTCCTGGTGGGTGGCGGTGGCGGGTGCCGTAGGCGGCAGCTGGCTCTCGAACCCGAGTTGCAGGAACGGCGTCAAGACCATGAAGATGATCAGCAGCACCAACAAGACGTCGATCAGAGGCGTGATGTTGATCTCGTTGCGGATGCGGCCTCGCCTGCCTCCAGCGCTGATCGCCATGGCCTGTCTCCTCCTTGAGTTGCCCGTTTGGACACCCAACTCGGCTCGGGCAGAACTCGAGCCGCGGTCTGTCGACGATCCGGGAGGAGAAGGTGGCTGCGTCGCGGCACGGGCGCTTCATACCTCTGAGGAGGTCATCGCGACTCCCTGCGCCAACGACACACAGCTGCGATGCACGCGTCAGGATCGCGCCCACCGGAAGAGTGCGAAGGCCACGCCGGCGGGACCGGCCTGCTCCGTTGTGATGGCGGAAGGAGAAGACCCTCGCCGCGCCACGGTCCCCTGCCCTTTCCTCCGGCGGAAAGACCCTTCCCTCTTCCGATTCTTTTCTTTTTCCTCTATCCTCTACGTCAAGATTCTTTTGCTATCCATACGGGAGGAGTGATGAGCCAACCAGGCGAGCTTTCGCGGGCCGTGGCCAGGGCGCTCGAAACCGTGCTCCGCCGGCCTCGCCCCCGGCTGGCTGCGGAGGAGGTGGAGCGGATCTCTCGGGCCCTGCTGCGCTGCGGGGCCGGCCAGCGTGCCCTGTTCTTGAGGAACGCCTCCCGCGCGCGGGAGGTGAGTGTGGTGCAACGGCTGCTCGCGGAATGCCGGGTGGCCGCCGACCGGGGCCCCAAGGCGGCCCTCGAGACGGCCGAGACGGCGGCCGCGGCCGCCGAGGCCCTGACCGCCGAGTCGGGCCTCGGCCCCCTGCGCCAGGACCTCCGCGCCGAGGCCAGCGGCCTCCTGGCCAACGCCCATCGCCTGGCCGGGTGCCACGAGCAAGCCGAGCGCGCCTGGGACCTGGCCTGGCAGCTCACCGCCCTGGGTAGCGGGGACCCGCTCTTGCCGGCCTGGCTGGCGCAGGAGGAAGCCAGCCTCAGGCTCGACCAGGGCCGCTTCGCCTCGGCGCGCTGCCTGCTCGAACGATCCGCCGCGGCCTACGAGCTGGTGGGGGAGGAGGAAGCTCTCGAGCGGGTGCTCGGCCGACTCGACCTCGTCGCTCCCTGCGGCCAGGGCCGGTTCTGGCCCGCCCGGCGAGCTGGCCACTCCGATCTGCCCCGGCCGTCGTCCGCCGGCCTCCGCTCCTAGGACCTGGGCGCCCGCGAAGGGCGCGACTCTGCTAGGGTGCCGGCCCGTGCGGGCCGCCGGTTCACCTCTTGCCGACCTTTTCGATACGACAGCGGATCAACCCGCCTTCCTCCTCGTCGAGGGAGAGCAGGCGGTGGCCGGCGCGGTAGCAGTAGATGGGCATGTCGTCGGCGATCACCGGATCGTCGCCGACGACCTCGAGAACGTCGCCCGGATCGAGCTGCATCATCGCCTTGGCGGTCATCAGAATCGGCAGGGGGCAGACCTTCCCGCGGGTATCCAGTTGTGTGTGCGCGTCACCCATCCCTTACCTCGGCTCACCGAATCGCCTGATGGAGCGAGCGGCCCGCCTCTCCACCTCATAGAGTAAGCGTGGTGCCGACAGCGAGACAAACCTACCCGGCCCTGCTGCTCGTGGCGGCGGGCCTGATCCTCGGCCCGGCCCGTACCGCCGGAGCGTTCTCCCCCCGCACCCAGGCGAACATCGCCGAGGAGGCGGCCCACCTCGCCCCCCCCGACCTCAAGCGCCAGCTCCTGAAGCACGTCGGGGAGCTGCGGCGCGGCACGGCGGCGCCGTTCGGCGACGGCGATGCCACGCGCCACTTCGAGAACCCCGACGGTTCGGGACAGCTGAGCCGCGCCATCCAGGCGGAGTCCGAGCGGGCGATCGAGGCCATCCGCGCCCAGCGCCCCTTCGCCGAGATCGTCTACCACCTGGGGGTGGTGGCCCACTACGTGGCCGACGCCAACAACCCCCTCAACGCCTCGAACGTCGACGGCTCGGAGCGCCGCTACTTCGGCGACTACCTGGGCTACGTCGAGACGGTCTCGCCGCGGCTGCCGTTGGTCTTCTACGGCTTCGCCGATCGCCGCCTCGACCGGCCGATGGCCCGGCTCGCCGCCCGCGCCCTCGCCCGCAGCCGCCGGCTCTACCCGCTGGTGGGCGAGGAGTACCGACGGGTACGCTTCCGGCCCGGTCTCTCGGCCTTCGACGACCGCTCCACCGCCTTCGCCCTGGCCTCCCTCTCGTTCAGTCATGCCGTGACCGACGTGGCCCAGGCCTTCCACTGGATCTGGCTCGAGGGCGGGGGCGGCGACCCCCGCCGTCGCCTGGACCCGATCGATTCGCACCTGCGCGCCCTGCCTCGCCGCACCGAGCGCCAGGCGCAGTGAAAAAGGAGCCTCCCCATGCCCCGGATTCGTCGCGCCTTGATCTCGGTCTCCGACAAGACCGGCCTCGAGCCCTTCGCCCGAGACCTCGCCGAGCGTGGGGTCGAGATCGTCTCGAGCGGGGGCACGGCGAAGAGCCTGGAAGCGGCCGGCGTGCCGGTGGTGCCGGTGGCCGCGGTGACGCGCTTCCCGGAGATCCTGGGCGGGCGGGTCAAGACCCTGCACCCGAAGATCCACGGCGGCATCCTCGCCGACCTCTCCCGGGAGGAGCACCTGGCCGACCTCGGCGAGCACGGCATCCCGACCTTCGAGCTGGTGGTGGTCAACCTCTACCCCTTCCGTCAGACCGTCGCCCGGCCGGACGCCACCGAGGCCGACGCCATCGAGTCGATCGACGTCGGCGGCCCGGCGATGATCCGCGCCGCGGCCAAGAACTTCGCCCACGTCACCGTGGTGGTGGACCCGGCGGACTACGGGCGCCTGCTCGAGGCGATCGCCCTGGACGGGGGAGCGCCGTTTCCGCTGCGCCGCGAGCTCGCCGCCAAGGCCTTCCAGCACACCGCCAGCTACGACGGGGCGATCGCCGCCTGGTTCGCCGGCAGCGGCGAGCCCGAGCTCTTCCCGCACCACCTCGAGCTGACCCTCGACAAGGTCCTCGCCCCGCGCTACGGCGAGAACCCGCACCAGAGCGCGGCGGTCTACGCCACGGCCGGCGGCGCCGGGGTCTTCGGCGGCTTCCAACAGCTCCAGGGCAAGGAGTTGTCCTACAACAACCTGCTCGACGCCGATGCCGCGCGCAAGCTGGTGGCCCTCTTCGACGAGCCGGCGGTAGTGATCGTCAAGCACGGCAACCCCTGCGGCGTGGGCCGCGGCCGGGACCTGGTGGAGGCCTACCGGCGCGCCTTCGAATGCGACCCGGTGTCGGCCTTCGGCTCGATCGTCGCGACCAACGCACCGGTGGGCGGTGCCCTCGCCGAGGCCATGGCCGAGCTCTTCGTCGAGGTGGTGATTGCCCCGGGCTTCGAGACGGCGGCGCGGGAGCGCTATCGGGGCAAGTCGGCCCTGCGCCTGCTGACCTGCCCCCTCTACGCGCCGGGGCCGGCGGACGTCGAGCTGCGCGGGGTGGATGGCGGCTTCCTCGCGCAGCAGCCGGACGCGGCGGCGATCGACCCCGAAACCTGGACCTGCCCGACGGCGCGGCGGCCCACCGCCGAGGAGAGGGACGCGCTGCTGTTCGCCTGGAAGGTCTGCCGCTACGTCAAGTCGAACGCCATCGTGCTGGCGGACGGCCACACCACGCTGGGAGTCGGCGCCGGCCAGATGAGCCGGGTGGACTCCTGCCGGCTGGCGATCGAGAAGGCGGAGCGCACGGTGGTCGGGGCGGTAGCGGCCTCGGACGCCTTCTTCCCCTTTCGCGACGGCCTGGACGTGCTGGCCCGGGCCGGCATCTCCGCGGTGGTCCAGCCCGGCGGCAGCAAGCGCGACGCCGAGGTGATCGCCGCCGCCGACGAGCAAGGGCTGGCGATGATGATGACCGGCGTGCGGCATTTCCGGCACTGATGGCAGGATGAGGACGGGCGGACACGTTGGTCCACCCCTACGGGAACCTCCAGCTTCCGTTGTAGGGGCGGACCCATGTGTCCGCCCTCCCGCTTCTGCTACCGTCTGGCTCATGACTGGCCGCCGAATCGTCGCTCTCGCCGCCTTCGCCGCCCTCGTCTTCCCCGCTCTCGCCGCCCCTCCCCTCGACCCCTGGAAGGCCCTCGCCGAGGTGCGGGCGCAGTTCGCCGGCAGCGGACCGCGGGCCGCGGACTTCGAGCAGGTCTACGTTCCCGCCGGCTTCACCCAGGGTGAGAAGGAGACCGGCCGGCTGGCCCTCTCCCTGCCCGACTGCCTGCGCTGGGACTACGGCCCGCCCTACCCCAAGAGCTTCCTGGTCTGCGGCAACCTCGCCCACTACTGGAGCGAGCTCGACGGCGTGGGCAAGCGGCAGCGCATCCTGGGCAAGGAGGAACCGGGCCTGGACCTCCTCCTGCTCGGCGTCGAGGAGCTTTCGAAGCGCTACCGGGCGACGGCCGAGGCCCTGCCCCTCGGCCAGGTGCGCATCCACCTGAAGCCCCTGCGCCCGATGCCCTCGGTCACCGAGGCCACTCTCACCCTCGACCGCTCCGCCGCAGTGGTCAGCGGCCTCGAATACCGCGACCGCGAGGGCAACTTCACCCGCTTCGTGATCTCCCGCTACTCTCCCCTGCCCGGCACCGAGCTCTTCACCCCCCCGGCGACCATCTCCTGGGAGGACGTCGAAGAGCCATAATGCGCCCATGATCCGTGCCCTGCTGCTCCCGTCGGCCGGCCGCGGCCTCTCCGAGATCACCCGCGAGGTCTGCGAGCAGGTCTCGGCCGCAGGCTTCGAGGAGGGGCTCTGCACCCTCTTCCTCCAGCACACCTCGGCGAGCCTGGTCATCCAGGAGAACGCCGACCCCACGGCCCGGGAGGACCTCGAGCGCTGGCTCGACCGCTTGGTGCCCGAGGGGGACCCTCTCTTCCGCCACACGGTCGAGGGACCGGATGACATGCCGGCTCACGTCAAGGCCGCCCTGACCGCCACCTCCCTGTCGATTCCCATCGTCGACGGGAAGCTCGCCCTCGGCACCTGGCAGGGGATCTTCCTCTGGGAGCATCGCCGCGAGCCGCGCCCACGCCGCCTGCTAATCCACCTGGGCCGCTGAGGCCCGGTCCTCCCACCGC
>JBIOYC010000324.1:0-5962 GCA_044869955.1 Thermoanaerobaculia bacterium
CGATCCCGCCGAGGTCACCACCCTCGAGGAGCGCCTCGCCTGCGACACCGCCGGTGCCATCGGCCACGTCCTCATCCTCTACCGCCAGCAGCCCGACCCTCAGAAGCGCAGGGTGCGGCTGGCATGAGCCGCGCCGATCTGCTGGCTCAGGATGAGGCGGCGCTGCTGAGCGCCCGGCGTCGCTTCGCCTTGCGGGCGGCAGGCCTGGGAACCCTGGCCCTGGCCTTCGTGGCGGCGGCCGGCTGGGTCGCCCTGCGGTCGGAGGCGGCACCGGTCGGCCTCGCCGTGCTGCTCGCCGGGGTCGCGGTCTTCTGGCTGGTGAAGGGGTGGCCGTCGCTGGTGCGCTGGCGGCGGGCGGGAGAGGACCTCCATAGCGGCGAGGTCGAGCTCGCCACCCGGCCCATTTCGCTCGAGATCGCCATCGGGCTGGGCATCCTCGGCGTCCAGCACCATCTCCTGCGCTCGGGCGACGAGCTTTTCGAGATCGACCGGGCGACGGCAGCTAGGCTCGCAGCGGGGCGGTCCTATCGCCTGCACATCGCCGCGAAAAGCCGGCTCCTCCTCGGGATCGAGGAACCCGAGGAGAGCACCGCAGCAGGAGGAGCGGGGGCCTAGAGGGAGCGCTTCTTGGCGCGGATGTTGCGCCGGCTGCCCTTCGGCTTGCCGCCGCCGAAGCCGCCGCCACCACCACGGCCGCCGCCCCCGCCGCCACCCCCGAAGGAGGGCCGGCCGAAGCCGCCGCCACCACCACCACCGAAGCCGCTGCGCTGGGGTCGATCCTCGGCGGCGTTGACCCGCAGGGCGCGGCCGTCGAGCTCGTATTCGTGGAAGCGCTCGATGGCTGCGGCGGACTCTTCCTCCGTCTCGAACTCGACGAAGGCGAATCCACGCGGGCGGCCGGTAGCCCGATCCATGGGCAGGAAGACATCCAGAACCTGCCCGGCCTGGGCGAAGAGGTTCTCCAGCGTGTCGCGGCTGGTGCGGAAGTCGAGGTTACCGACGAAAACCTTGGAGCCCATTCACACATCCTCTCTCTGCGGCCTCGCGCCGCCCTGGTGAACCAGCTGTCCCGCTGGCAAGGTGCCTGAGTGTAGCAGCCCACCGGGGCGGGTGGGGCACACCCCGATCCTCCACCCGGGAGATCCCTCCGCTACGCCTGCTGCGCAGGCTCCGGTCGGGATGACAGCCAGGGACGTGGGCGCACGCTGCGCCGACGTCATCCCGAGCGAAGGGCCGAAGGCCCGCAGCCGAGGGATCTCCCCTGACTGCGGTGGGTTGCCCTCACCCGAACTGGGCCACCTCGGTCGACTCGGCCATCGCGGCGGTGGCGGCCGCTCCGCCGGCAATCACCTCGCGCACCTGGTCGAAGTAGCCGGTGCCCACCTCCCGCTGGTGGCGGGTGGCGGTGTAGCCGAGCTTCTCGGCCGCGAGCTCCGACTGCTGCAGCTCCGAGTAAGCGAGCATGCCGCGGTCCTTGTAATCGAGGGCGAGGGTGAACATCGAGTGGTTGAGGGCATGGAAGCCGGCGAGGGTCACGAACTGGAATTTGTAGCCCATGGCCGCCAGCTCGCGCTGGAACTTGCGGATGGTGAAGGGGTCCAGGTGCTTGCGCCAGTTGAAGGAGGGCGAGCAGTTGTAGGCCAGGAGCTTGCCCGGGACCTGCGCATGGATGGCCTCGGCGAAGCTGCGCGCCTCGGCGAGGTCGGGCTTGGAGGTCTCGCACCAGAGCAGATCGGCGTAGGGCGCGTAGGCCAGGCCGCGGGCGATCGCCGCCTCGAGCCCACCGCGGAAGCCGAAGAAGCCCTCGACCGTGCGCTCGCCGGTGAGGAAGGGGTGGTCTCGCTGGTCGACGTCCGAGGTCAGGAGGTGGGCGCTGTCGGCGTCGGTGCGCGCCACCAGCAGGGTCGGCACGTCCAGCACGTCCGCCGCCAGGCGGGCCGCGGTCAAGGTGGCGACGAACTGCGACACCGGCACCAGGACCTTGCCCCCCATGTGGCCGCACTTCTTCTCCGAAGCCAGCTGGTCCTCGAAGTGGACGCCCGAGGCGCCGGCCTCGATCAGCGCCTTCATCAGCTCGAAGGCGTGCACGGGGCCGCCGAAGCCGGCCTCGGCGTCGGCCACGATGGGGGCCATCCAATCGGTCGAGTCATCCCCCTCGGCGTGGTGGATCTGGTCGGCCCGCATCAGGGTGCGGTTGATCCGCCGCACCACCTCCGGGACGCTGTTCGAGGGGTAGAGGCTCTGGTCCGGGTACATCTGGCCGGCGAGGTTGGCGTCCGCGGCCACCTGCCAGCCCGAGAGGTAGATTGCCTTCAAGCCGGCCTTCACCTGCTGCAGGGCCTGGTTGCCGGTCAGGGCACCCAGAGCGGCGACGAGCTCCTCCTCGTGGAGCAGCCGCCACAGCCGGGCCGCACCCCGCTCGGCGAGGCTGTGGCGGATCTCGAAGCTGTTGGACAGGCGGGCGACGTCCTCGGCGCTGTAGGGGCGGCGGATGCCCTGCCAGCGGGGCTCGGTCTGCCAGCACTGGCGCAGCTCGTCGGCGGTATGGGTCATGACGGTCTCCTTCCCTCGGTCGGGGATCGCTCAGCCGCCCATCCGCTCGCTCGCGCGGGCGAGGAAGGGGCGGAGCTCGGTTTCGGTGAAGATCGCTACGGCCTCTTCGCGGGCGGCGGCGAAGCGGCCGGCGGCCGCCTCCGCCTCGAGCGGGTCGGCCAGCGCGGCTCGGATCTCCTCGGCGATGGCGGCTTCCTCCTCGGCGAAGAGCCGGCGCACCAGGGCCCGAGTGACCTCCGTCCCGTCCTCGAGCCGCACCCGGTGGTGGAGCCACTGCCAGGTCTGGGCGCGCGAGATTTCGAGGGTGGCGAGGTCCTCCATCAGGTCGTCCCAAGCTACGCAGCCGAGGCCGCGCCGCCAGCCCTCGAGGTAGGCGATGCCGACGCGCAGGTTCTTGCGCAGGCCGGCCTCGGTGTAGGGGCCGCCGCCCGCGGGGAGCAGCTCCGGGCGCTCCGGCAGGTCGGGGATCACCCGCAGCTGGTTCTCCTCGGGGAAGGCGGACAGGGCCGGGGCGATGAAGTAGGGATGCGAGACCCAGCAGCCGTCGTGGCCGAGGGCGTGCTCGAAGCGCTTGTCGGCCAGGACCTTGGCGGTCTGCTCGGTACGCCGCTCGGCGGACTTGCCCGGGGTGAAGGCGGCCATGCCGCCCATGCCGAAGGCGCCGTGGCGATGGCAGACCTGGACCAAGCGCTCGGCGTAGGCGCGCATCCAGGGCCGCTCGAGGGAGATCGTGGCGCGGTCGGCGAGTACGCGGTCCGGGCGCGCCTTGAGCGTCTTGATGTCGCTGAAGATCTTGTCCCAGCGGCCGACGTTCAAGGCGGTGATGCGGTCGCGCAGCTGCCAGAGGATCTCCTCCATCTGGAAGGCCGCCGGCAGGGTCTCGATCAACAGGGTCACGCGCAAGCAGCCGGGCTCGAGGCCCAGCCGCCCCTCGAGGGCGCTGAATAGGCGGCCCCACCAGCAGGCCTCCAGGTGGTGCTCGCACTTCGGCACGTAGTACTTGGGAGTCCGCCCCCGCTCGAGCAGGGCCTCGGCGGAGTGATAGACCGCGCCGGCGAGGTCGAGGAGGCCCGCGGCCACCGGTTCGCCATCCACCGAGAGGTTGGCTTCGTCGAGGTGGAGGCCCCGGCAGCGCACCATCACCACCGGCAGGTCGGCGGGGTCGAGGCGGTAGACCTTCTCGGGCTTGCCGGCCTCGGCCGGCTGGCGCCAGGCGAGGTCACCGTGGGCCGCCCCGGCGAGGTTGGCGAAGCCCGCCAGCACCCGTGGCCACTCGGGCTTCATCGAATCCTCGAAGTCGAGCATGGCGCAGTCGGCACGGGCGCCGTCCTCGCCGCGGGAGAGCATCTGGATCACCATCTTGGTGCTGTCCACCGGGCCGGTGATCTCGACCCGGCGGCGCAGCAGGTCCGGGGGCAAGGCGGCGATCCTCCAGCGCCCGCGGGCCTCGCGAGCGACTTCGTCGTCGAGGTAGCCGGGCAGCTCCCCCTGGTCCCAGGCGGCCTGGCGGCGCTCCCTCGCGGCGAGCAGGGCGCGGCGCTCGGGCTCGAGCTCACGGTGGAGATCGGCGATCAGGCCGAGGAGGGGCAGGGGCAGCCAGCTCCGCGCTGCCGGGGTCCAGGCGGCCTCCGGCAGCTCGACTCCGGCGAGGGGAGCGTGGGTAGCAGGATCGTCCAGGATCAGGATCGGGCTCATAGGGTCCTCGTCGGGCGAAAAGATAGTTTCAGTGAAAGTCTCTAGTCAAGCGAAATTTCGCCAGACCAGACGGAATCAGCTCGACTGAGCTAGAATTTCGCTCCCAGCGAAATCAGGATCGAGGACCGCCGTTGAGCACCAGCCACGCCGAGACCTTGCGCTTCACCCTGGGCCTGAAGGTCCGGGTGCTCCGTCAGGAGCGGGGGCTCCAGCTGTCGCAGCTCGCCGAGCGCGCGCAGATGGCGGTGTCTTATCTGTCGGAGATCGAGAAGGGCAAGAAGTTCCCCAAGCCGGAAAAGCTGCTCGAGCTGGCTCGGGCCCTCGGCGTTTCCTACGACGAGCTGGTGTCTCAGAAGGTCGACGGCCGGCTGGGAGCCGTGCGCTCGGTGCTCGATTCCGAGTGGTTCCGCGAGTTCCCCTTCCACCTCTTCGGCATCGACACCAAGGACGTCTTCAGCCTGGTCACCCGCGACACCGACCGCGCCGGGGCCCTGCTGCGGACCTTCTTCGAGATCGGCCTGGCCTACGACCTGGGGGTGGAGCAGTTCCTGCTCGCCGCCCTGCGCTCGTACCAGCAGCTCTACCACAACCACTTCGAGGACCTGGAGGCCGCCGCGGTGGAGTTCCGCCGCGCGGCGAAGCTGCCGGCCATGCCGCCGCCCGGCGCCGACGCCCTCGAGCGGGAGCTGGTCGAGCGCTGGGGCTACGAAATCGACTACACGACCCTGGCCGGCCACCCGCAGCTGTCCTTCCTGCGCTCCCTCTACGTGCCGGGGGAGCCACCCAGCCTGCTGGTCAACGGCCGGCTGATGCCCACCCAGGCGGCTTTCGTGCTGGCGCGGGAGATTGGCTTCCGGCATCTACGGCTCGAGGACAGGCCGGCGACCTCGTCGTGGATCAAGGTCGAGTCCTTCGACCAGGTCCTCAACAATTTCCGGGCCTCCTACTTCGCCGGGGCCCTGCTGATCGACGGCGAGAAGTTGGGCCGGGACCTCGCCCGGCTTTTCGCCAGGCCCGCCTGGCAGCCGGCCGAGATGCTGCGCCTGCTGGTGCGCTACCGGGCGACTCCCGAGACTCTCTTCCACCGTCTGACCGAGGTGCTGCCCCACCGCTTCGGGCTGGAGCAGCTCTTCTTCCTGCGTTTCGCTCAGCCCGCGGGGGTGGACCGGGCCCGCCTGACCAAGCTGCTGAACCTCTCGCAGGTGGCCGTGCCCCATGGCCTCGGCCTGGCCGAGTCCTACTGCCGCCGCTGGCCGGCCCTCGCGCTGCTGCATCCGTCGCCGGACGTCGACCCGGCCTCGATCCTGGTCGACGCCGCCTACCAGCACTTCCAGTCCGAGGAGGCGGAGTTCCTGGTGCTCACCGCCTCCCGGCCGCTGGCCTTGAGCCCCGGAGCCCGCTCGACGGTGGCCCTGGGAGTGCTGGCGGACGACGCCCTGCGCGAGACCCTGCGCTTCGCGGCCGATCCGGCCCTGGAGCGCCTGGAGGTGGACCTCACCTGCGAGCGTTGCCCCCTCCCCACGGCTGCCTGCGCCGAGCGCGTCGCCCCCCCCCACCTGCACAACCAACAGCTCGAGCTCCTACGGCGTGAGCAGGCCGTGCGCGAGGTCACCGAGCGGCTGACCGGCACGCGGCGAGCCTGACCTCGAAGGCCCTTGGCGCTCTCGCGCGTGGACGGCTTGGACCCCCTCACCCTGGCCCTCTCCCCCCTGTG
>JBIOYC010000325.1:0-13686 GCA_044869955.1 Thermoanaerobaculia bacterium
GTTACGCCGCAGACGGCTAACCCAGCCTACTCCACCACCACCGTCACCCTCCGCGACCTCACGTTCGCGAACGGCAGCCGGGCCTCGAAGCTGTGCTCGCCCGGCTGGAGCGGCCAACGGGCCGTGAAGGGACGGTCGACGGTGGCCCAGGGGTGGCCGTCGACGTACCACACTACCTGTTCGGCGCCGCCGGCCGCCGTCACCCTCAGGGCCAGGGAGCTGGCCGCGGCCGGAGCCTCCGGGTCGAGCAGCAGGCGCTCGCCTCCCCGCGGCGAGGTGATGGTGAGCCGGAGCGCGGAAGCCCGGTTGGGGCCAACCATCGCGTAGGCTGGGTTAGGCCCGACAGGGCCGTAACCCAGCTCTCCCCGCGCCGCAGGGCCGGCGACCAGCCCCTCGCGCATGGCCCAGGCGGCATAGCGGGGCGGCAGGTCGACGTAGGTGGCCAGGGCCACCCGGCCACCCTCCAAGTCGACCGCCACCTGGCGATGGAAGCGGCACTCCGGGGGCGGCAGCTGGGCCGGCGAGAGCCATTCCACCAGCACCCGGTCGCAGGCCGCCCCGGCCCGCTGGCCGGACAGGGCGCACACCCGCTCCGCCCGCCAGCCCCTCGGCGGCGGGAAGGATAGGTCCGCCAGGCCCTGGAGCTGGTCGCGGTGCAGGGAGAGCAGGATCGCCTGCACCAGCCCGGCCGCGGCCCGGAACCCCGAAGCCTCGTGCATGGGCCGGTAGTCCGGGTGCCCGACCCAGGCCCCCACCAGGTAGCGGTCGGACCAGGCCACGGTCCAGGCGTCGCGGAACTGCGAGGAGGTGCCGGTCTTGACCGCCACCGGGAAGGGATATTCGGAGTGCCCCATGCGCGGGAAGCTGGGCAGCCGGGCCTGGGGGTCGGCCAGGAAGAGGGTGATCTGTCGCGCCGTGTCCTCAGAGAGCACCCGCCTTCCCGGCACCCCGGCCTCGCCCCGCCGCCACACCAGCGGCCGCACCCGGCCGTCCCCGGCGAGGGCGGTGTAGGCCGTCACCAGGCCCTCGAGGGTCACCGGCATGCCGCCGAGGGCCAGACCCACGCCGTAGCGGTCGGCGGTGGCCCTGCCGTCGTGCAGGCCGAGATCCCCGAGCAGGGCAAAGCCCTCCTCCACCCCCAGCTCGGCGAGCAGGTTCACCGCCGGCACGTTGCGCGAGTTGCCCAGGGCGAAGCGGGGCAGCATCGGGCCCAGATAGCGGTCGTCCGCGTTGACGATTCCGCCCACGGCCGGCTCGAGGTCGTCCAGGCGGGTCAAGGGGGTGATCCGCCCCCGCTCCAGCCCCAGGGCGTAGACGAAGGGCTTCAAGGTGCTGCCGGCCAGGCGGGGCACTCGCAGGTAGTCGATCGCTCCGGCATGCTCGGCGTCGAAGTAGCCGGTCGAGGAGACCGCCGCCAGCACCTCGCCGCTCGCCCTCTCGACCACCAGCACGGCGGCATTGCCCGCCCCCAGACGCTGCCACTCGTTGACCGTGAAGCGGGCCCGGCGGGTGATTTCCTTCTGCAAGTCGAGGTCGAGGGTGGTCTCGAAGAGCAGAGGGGGCGCCTCGCCCCTCGGCCGGGCCCCGGCCGCCAGGGTCTCGCCGAGATGGAGCACGGCGTGGAGGACGTCCTCCGAGCGCTCGCCCCGGGGCGGCACGGCGAGGCGCAAGATGCCCTCCCGCGCCACGGCCTCCTCCTCGGCGGTGATCACCCCGCTCGTGGCCAGGGCGGCGAGGATCCGCTGCCCGCGGGCGATCGCCCTGGCCTTGCCCAGGGGGTCGAAGGGATTCATCCGCGCCGGCGACTGCGGGATGGCGGTCAGGAAGGCGATCTCGGCCCAGGACAGGTCCTCGACCGGCTTGTCGAGGTAGCGCCGGGCGGCGTAGGCGATGCCGTGGATGCGGTTGCCGTAGGGCACCAGGGTCAGGTACTGGGTGAGCACGGCCTCGCGCCCATAGCGGGCGGTGAGCAGCAGGGCGGTCAGGGCCTCGGCGGTCTTGCGCAGGTAGGTGCGGGAGCCGGGCCGCTGCAA
The DNA here is from genome assembly GCA_044869955.1 of Thermoanaerobaculia bacterium. Taxonomy (GTDB): domain Bacteria; phylum Acidobacteriota; class Thermoanaerobaculia; order Multivoradales; family SZUA-115; genus CALMKX01. Next base: position 2,034 of record JBIOYC010000325.1, read on the forward strand.
CCGGGCCACCTGCATGGCCAGGGTGGAGGCGCCGGAGACCCGCTCGCCCTCGCCGAGGTTCTGGCGCAGGGCCCGGCCGATGGCCAGGACGTCGACCCCGGGATGGTCCCAGAAGCGGCGGTCCTCGATCGCCAGGGTGGCCGCCACCACGCGCTCGGGCAGGGCGGTCAGGGGCCAGAAGCCGCGGTCCTGGTCCGGCGCCGCGGCCTCGGCCAGGAAGGCGGCGTGACGGTCGCGCAGGAGGGGCGTCGGCGCGGGGCGTTCGAAGCGGGCGCCGGTGACCACCCAGAGGGCGAAGGCGAGGAGGAAGAGGGCGGCGGCCCGGAGGGCGAGGCGACGGAGGCCGGCGGGGCGAGGAGGGCGGACACGTTGGTCCGCCCCTACGGCCGGAGGGGATTCCTTCACCGCCCCTCCGGCGCCCGCTTCACCTCCACCTTGGCCCCGGCCGAGGTTCCTACCACCTCGCCGCGATACATCATCTCGGCCTTGGCCGAGGGCTGGACGAAGAGACCCGGCACCGTCGCCCTGGTGCGGAAGAAGAAGTCGTAGGTCCCCTTGGGCAGACTGTCGTAGTAGAAGGCCACGTGATCGTCCAGGAAGGCCACGTAGCTCGGCGCCAGCGTCAGGCGGCCTGCGGTCTTGGCCTCGGGGGGCGCCGTGGCCAGGGCCGGGTTGAGCGGCTCCATGCCAGCGGCCAGGGGCACCACCACGGCCACGTAGTGGCGGTCCTCCGGGTTGACCACCTCGACGTGGTCCTCCACCACCGTGCCCACGGTGAGAGCCAGGGTCCGGCCCGGCTCGGCGAGGGACGTCCTCTGGGGCGGCTCGCTGGTGTAGACCAGCATCTCCCGCCGCACCACGAAGCCGTCCCGTCGCGGCGCCGCCTGGCTGCCGTCACCGGCCGGCACGTAGCGGGTCTCGGTGCGCGCGGAGAGCCGCGGCCCGCTCTCCAGGGTGAGGGTGGCCTGCCCCCCCGCTGCCGACGAGAAGAAGGCCGTGGGTCGCTCGGCGTCGAGAAACAGGCTCTTCTTCTCGCTGCCGGCAGCCGCCTCCACCCGCGCCGCCGGCGCGCCAGCGAAGGGTGGCTTGACCACCTCCGCCAGGGCCAGCAGGGCCCCGGCGTTGGCGTCGGTCGAGCCCCAGCCGTCGTTGCGCCCGAGCTCGGCGAGACCGTCCACCACCAGGGGCAGGCGGGGGCTTGCGCCGTCGGTGGCCGCCAGGGCCCGCACCATGCGGCCGAGGGTCGAGACCTCGCCGGGCAGGATCAACCGGTTGCGCTCGCTCTGGCGCTCCTTGACTCCGGCGAAGATCTCCTTGCCCTGGTGGAGCTGGGTGCCGATGCCCTGCCAGACCTCGGCCACCAGGCGGGGCACGGCCGGCGATGAGCCGCGACCGGCCCGCGAGAAGGCGAGCACGGTGTCCGAGAGGGCGTCGAGGTCGAGGAACTGCGACTGGCGGGCCAATTCGTCACCGTAGGCGGCCTCGAAGCGGCCGGCCAGCGCCAGCGCCCGCAGCGCCGCCGCCCGTTCGCTCCAGGCCTCGCCGGGAATGAACCCGGCGTAGTCCGAGCGCAGGGCCTGTTCGAGGGCCCGCAGGTGGGTGGCGAGCAGCTTCTCTTCCACGGGGTAACCCGCGGCCTTGGCCTCGAGCTCGAATTCGACCGACCAAGCGGTCAACCAGACATAGCCGTCCGATCCCGGCCAGAAAGAGATCAGGCCGCTCGGCTTGGTGACCTGGGCCAGCCACTCGACGCTGTCGCGCACGCCGCGTTCCAGCTCGGTCTTGTCGCCACCCTCCTGGAGCAGGGCCGAGAGCCGGCCGAGAGCCAGCTGGGCCCGCGAACGGGAGACCCGCTGCTCGGTGCAGCCGTAGGGGTACTCGAGCAGGAAGTCGAGGCCCGCGGAGAGGGCCAGCAGCTTCTCCTGGCCGGTGACCAGGGCGCGGCGCACCAGGGTGCCCGGCCGCGGCGCCTCCTTGGGCTCGGGGAAGGCCACGGTCTGGCCGGGGCCCAGGGCCACCACCGCCGAGAGCTTGACCTCGTCGCGGTCGTCGCGCACCGGCAGCTTGACCTCGAAGGCATCGCCGGCGCGGTCGCTCGAGCGCTCGACGCCGATCGAGAAGGTCACCTCCGGTGCCGGGGCCGCCGATGCCGCGGCTGGGGGCACGGCCACGTCGAAGTCGAAGCGCTCCGGTTTGGCGGCGTTCCATTCGAAGCTCCGCGAGGACGGCCCGGAGAGCTCGACGCCCGAGAACCGCGCCTCCACCCGGCCGGCCCCTCCCCCGCCCTCGACGATGCGGCCGATGGCCGAGGCGACGAAGCGGTCTCCCGGCCGCACGAAGCGCGGCAGGGCCGGCTGCACGATCACCGGCAAGCGCACCTCGAGATGGCCGGTACCGAAGCCGAAGCGGTCCGGCCCGGAGATCGCCTTCGCCCGCAGCTTGAAGTTGGTGAGGTTGTCCGGCAGCTGGACCTTGACGCTGGCCTTGCCCGAGGCTCCGACCTGAATCGCCGGGTCGTAGAAGGGCACCGGCTGGAAGTTCTTGCGCACCGTCTGGCGGTCGAAGAGGCTCTTGGCCTCCTCACCGCCGTCACCGCCAGGCTCCGGGGCGAAGGGCAAAAGGCCGAACACCAGGTTGCGGGTGTCGCGGGCCACCAGGTAGGAGCGCACGTCGCGCAGGAAGTCCGGAAGGGGATCCAGGCGCTGCTCCTGGCCCAGGGCCAACACGGCCTGGTCGACCAGCCAGAGGGTGACCTCGCCCGCGAGCGGCTTGCCCGCGGGGTCGGTCAAGGTGATCTCGACGGTGATCTCCTTGCCCGGCAGGGATTGCGCCGGATGCTCCAGCTTGACCTCGACGCGGCGGTCGAGGGGCTCGACCTCGAGCCAGGCCGTGGCGCCGAGCGTGGCCGGCTTGCCGAGGTCGGCGCGGTTGCCGGGCACCGGCCGGGTGCCGGCGATTCGCCCGCGCATCAGCAGGAAGTGCACCGGCAGGCGGGGCGTCCAGGCGCCGGAGACCGCCAGCTGGAAGCTGGCCTTGCCGCCCACCACCTCGAGCCATTCGTAGCGCGCTCCCTCGGGGGCCTCGACGATGGCCAGGGCGCGGGCGCTCTGGAAGGGGCTCTCGAGCACCAGGGTCGCGGTCTCCCCGGGCTTGTAGCTCTTTTTGTCCGCGGCCACCTTGAACACGCCGGCCCCGGGCTTGGCCCAGGCCACGGCCTGGTCGCCGCCGACGAAGAGGTCGACCGAGACCACCTGGGCGCGGCCCAGCTTGTCCCGGGCCTCGACCTCGACCAGGTAGACCCCGGCCTCCGGGGTGGGCAGGGTTACGGCCAGAGGACCGGCACCGCTCTCGACCTTCTTCTCGGCCACCTTCTCGTCGACCAGCTCGGTGACGTAGCGGGCCACGCCGTCCGAGAAGTCGCTCGCCCGCAGGTGCGAATGCCATTGGCGGTGGATCAGCCGCACGGTCAGGGCCACGCCCGCCAGCTCCTTCTCGTCCGGGCCGAGCACCAGGACCTCGGGACGGATCTCGCTCGCCTGCTCTAGGTAGCGCGGTACCTTCACCCCCACCAGGAAGGGCGGCACGGCGATCACCCGCCGGGTGTTGGTCACCGTCTGGTCGTCGGTGCCGGTGACCGTGGCCTCGACCACATAGGTGCGGGGCTGGGCCGTGGGCTCGAGGGTGGGGTCGAGCTGGATCGTCGCGCCGCCCTCGGCATCGGTGGTGTCCTGGCGCGAGAGGGTGGGCGTGGACTCGAAGCGGCCGGCGGGCGAGAAGCGGCCGTCCGAGGAGAAGAAGAAGCCCGGCCGGGCCGCCGGGGCCCAGGCGTAGGGGAATTGGGTCACCCGCCAAGCCACGGGCCTCTCGGTCACCCGGCCGCCGGCGTAGTAGGTGGCGGTGAGCTTGACCTCGAAGGGGCGATCCAGGGGCACCTTCTCGGCGCTCCACAGCTGGACCTCGAAGGTGGGCAGGCGATAGGCCTCGACGCGGAAGCTCACCTCGCCGAGCACCTCCCCCTCCGGCCGCCACTGGAACAGGGCCCGGTAGCTGCCGGTGGGCAGCTTGTCCTCCTGGAAGCGGTGATAGAAGCTGCCGTTCCCAGCCACCTGCACGGGGTAGCGGAAGGAGACGTTGCCCGGCCCCTGGACGGTGAGCAGGCCAGGCCCGGGGATCGGCGACAGGCGCCGGTCCTCGAGCCGCCGCACGTAGCCCTTGACGTGCACCGGCTCCTCCGGGCGGTAGACCGGCCGCTCGGTGAAGACGTGGACGATCTCGGTCACCGCCGGCCCGCGGCCGGCGAGGGTCTCCTGGGTCCACTGCAGCCAGGGCCGCCGGCTTTCGAGCCAGGCGCCGTCGCTGTAGTAGTCCGGCGTCTCGGCCGGGTCGAGCACCAGCAGGTCGTCGTCCTTGACCACCACGATGCGGCGCACCCGCACGCTCTTGCCGATAGCCGAGCCCGGGGCGGTCCAGACCAGCTGGCCCTGGGCATCCGTGGCGCCCTCGACCAGGGTCTCCCAGCGCACCCCGCGCACGTCCTTGGCACCGGCGCGATCCACCGCTCCCTCGACCCGCACCTTGGCCCCGGCCACTGGCGCACCGGTCGACAAAGAGGTGACCCAGAAGACCACCCGCCGGGGCTCCTCGGTCGTGGTCAGGGAGAGATCGGTAACCGTCAGGCGCATCCAGGCGCGGGTGCTCGAGGCGTCCAGGCTACGCAGGCCGAGCAGGTAGGTGCCGGGCCGGGCCGGCCCCGAGACGGTCGCGAGCAGGCCCGCGAGGTCGAGGCCGAAGCTCGCCGCCGTGCCGCTCCGGCCCAGGGGCAGGGGGATCAACTTCGACAGGGGAGGGCTGCCCAGCTGGTGGACGTAGTGGGCGAGGTCCTCGGCCGTGGGCTGGCCCGTGGCGTCGGTCCAGCGGGCCTTCTCCTCCCCCGGGCCGGGAGGCCGCCGGCTCTCGTCGACCACTACCGGCGACCGGGGAAAGGGCCAGAACGAGCGGTCCAGGGGGTCGACCCTCTGGATCCGCAGGTCGACCTGGTCCTGGCCGCGCCCGGCGAGCGGTACCTCCTGCGGCCCGTACCGCTCAGCGAGGCCCGCGCCGGCCGTCCAGCGCAGGTAACTCTCCCGCGCGGGAAAGAAGAGGTAGACCTGGTTGCTGGCCCCGAGGTCCAGGGTCTGGCCCTGCTGGCTGACGATCGGCGTCGGCACCAGGTCCAGGCGGTAGCGGGTGTCGCGGGCGAAGTCGCCGGTGACCCGCAGGCGGCGGCCCTGGAGCTGATAGCTGAGGTTACCGACCGGCGGTGAGATCCGCACCAGGTTGCGGGCCTCCAGGGTCCCCAGCTCGCGGGGGGTGGCCGAGAAGTCCACCACCACGGCCGCCTCGCTCGCTGGGCAGGCGAGGGCCTGCTCGGGGGTGAAACGGGAGCCCGAGGGAGTCACCGGCACCTGGTGGCCCGGGCAGCCGAACTGGGTCGGCCGGAAGGGCTCGAGGGTCGAGAAGGAGATCGTCGCCAGGGACTCGGGGGCCTTCTCGTCGAGGGAGAGCTTGAGGTGGACCACCACCTTCGAGCCCAGCGGGATGGGCTGAGCGAGGGCCAGCAAGTAGCCGGCCGGCTGGTCGCGCTCGCGGCGCTCCAGGGGCTGGACGGCGAAGTCGTCGGCGTCGAGCCAGCGGGAGCTCTCGCTGCCCACGCCGGGCAGGGGCCGTAACTCGAGGGTGACGGCCTTGGCGAGCGCCTTGGGGTCGACCGGCTCCGGGAAGCGCAGCTCCACCTTCTCCACCCTCTCGAGGCCCTCGGCGCCGTCCCACGGCCAGGTCTCGGTGGGCGCCGGCAGCAGCGTCACCAGCTCGGTGGTCCGGCCGTCAAGCTGGAAGCGGAAGCGGGTCAGGGCCGGCCAGGCCTCGGCCGGGCGCAGCTGGAGGGTGCGGGCGTCGAGCCAGGTGAAGGCGCCGGGATGGGCCGGGCTGAAGCGCACGAAGCGCTCCGGACGGTCCTCCGGCCCGCCCTTGGCCGGGCCGAGGTCGCGGTCGAAGAAGATCGTCACCGGGTCCCAGCTGCGCAGGAAGTGGTCCGGAACCAGCACCGTGCCGCGGCTGCCCACCGGGCGCACGGGCGCGGCCGAGGCCGGGACGGCCAGCAGGGCCGCCAGCACCAGGTTGAGGATCGACACTGCCACCGGCCCCCGACTACGCATCGCCCGACTCCTCCTCGTCGCTCTCGTCCAACATCTCGTCGCACTCGACGCACTCCTCTTCCTCGTCCGCCTCGACCAGGGGCCGGCCGCGCACCGGGGCGTTGCGCGCCCGCTCCTCCCCCTCCTCGGCCAGGGCCAGGCAGTCCTTCGCCGGGTCGTCCCCGGCCTCGACCACGTAGCACTGGATCACCGGCCCCGGCGGCAGGGTCGGCGGCGGGTCGATGCCGACCACGGCCGGCCGCACGGTCAGGGGCCCGGCGTCGCGGGGGACGCTCACGGTGAGCAGATAGAGGCCGGGCGTGAGGTCGTGCAGCTGCACGGCGCCCCGACCCAGCTCGCGGCCGTCGTCGGCCAGCAGGCGGCTCTCGACCACGTCCGAGCTGGCCCTGGCGCCGACCCCCACGGGGCCCTTGCGGGGGACCTCGAAGCGGTAGGCGCGGCTATCCCCGGCTCCCAGCACTGCCTCCGGGCCCAACCCCTCGGCGATGGCCACGGGCGTCTGCGCCACCACTTCGGCCGTGCCCGCGAGGTCCTGCCCGGCGAGACCGGCGAGACGGATCTCTCCTTCGCCCGCCGGCAGGTAGGCGTCGAGCCGGCCGCCGTCGGGCAGCACCTCGAGCCGGCTCACGCCCTGGGCGGTCACGACCTCGGCGATCACGCCGGTGGCGGTCTCGAGGCTGACCAGGACCGGCCCGTCCTGATCGATGGCGTAGCGCCGGGCCGGTCCCGAGAGCTGCACCCGGGCGGGGAGCTCCAAGGGCTCGACGGCGGGCTGCCGGCGGGTCAGGCCGAGCCGGGACCTGCCGTCCTCGGGGTCGACGGTCGCCACCAGCAGATGACCCGGCGGGTGGTCGACGATCAGCGTGCCGCCGGTCGCCGGCAGGGGCAGGTCGAGGCCGCGGAAGACCTCCCCGGCGGCCGTGACCACCCGGGCCGCCGTGGCGCCCCGGACCCGCAGACGCCCGCCGGCCTCGGCCAGCTGGTCCGGCAAGGCCAGCCGCACGGTGCCGGCATGGGCCCGGCGCGACTCGAAGACCTCGCCCGAAAGCGCCAGCCGGCCGCGAGGATCCACCGGCAGCAGCTCGAGACGGGCGCTGCCGCCCCCGCCAGCGAGGTCGAAGAGCCACAGGGAGGAGGCCTCGGTCTCGAAGGTCTCGTCGATCCCCTCTCGGTCCGCCCAATGCACCGAGCGCACGGTCTCGCCGGTGGCGAGGACGGCGGCCACCCCGGGGGCCAGCACCAGCCGGGCGGTCTTGGCCCCTTCGGGCAGGTCGAAGACCCGGGCACCGGCGGCCGGCGCGGCGGTCGAGGTCACGCCCCAGGGCGCTACCTCGCTGCCCGCCGGCCAGCTGAAGCGGTGCGCGGTGAGACCCACGGCCAGGTCGGAAGCTCGCGGCGCCCAGACCGTCAGGAAGTCCGGCTCTCGGTCCAGCGAGGCCACCAGGGCCGCCTCCGGCGCCAGGGCAACGCTCCGGTCCAGCCCGGAAGTCGGCCGGCCGTGGCGCCCGGCCCAGAAGGCTGCTGCCGGCTGCCCGCCGACCGCCCGTGCGGTCACCAGGACGGGGCCCGGAGCCACGTCGCAGAGGATCTCGCCGCGGGCAGGAAGACCGAGGTCGAGAGCGGTCGAGGACTCCCCCAGCTGCAGCCGATGACCCCTGAGGCGCTCTCCTGCGGTGTCGGCAGCTGGCGAGGCCGCCCAGAGCAAGCCGTTGATGGAGCTGAAAGCCACCCCGGCGGGCTCGAGGGCCGCACCCTGGCGGTGGCCGACCAGGAGCCCCGGCCAGGGCTCGAGACCGAAGCAGCCCGGGCCCGGGGCCACGGCCGCGGCGACGAAACGTCCTTCGAGCCCGCGCACCGGCACCAGGGCGAGACCCCGCTCCAGGGCGGCCTCCCCCTCGGTGGGAGCGCTGGTGAGACCAGCAGCCAGCTCGATCGGCAGCCCACGGCCGTCGACCGACCAGACGCGCAGGCGCGCCTCCTCGCCCGGACCCAGGGGCACGGCCACCCAGGGCTGCCGGCCGACCCTCGTGGCCACCGTGCGCCAGGCGCCGCCTTCCAGCCGTTCGAAGGCCAGTCCGACCGTCTCGGCCGAGCTCGCCGCGACCACCGCGAGCCCGACTGCCGGCGGGATCGTCAGGGGCACCTGCAAGACCTCCCGTCCCGGCGTGAAGCTCCGGCGCCCCGGCACGGCCAGGGGCGGCGCGGCGGTCTCGCCCAGGCGACGCACCGAGACCGTGGTCTCCGCGAGGTCGCCCGTCCGGTCGACCTGGAGCTGGTATTCGCCGGCCCTCAGGCGCTGCACCAGCAGGAAGTTCCAGTCGTCCGGTCGATCCCAGGACATCGCCACCGTCTCGGCCTGGGAGTCGAGCAGCCGGGCCTGGACATCGGCCGGGCCGAAGGAGGAGATCTCGTAGAGCCCGGCCTCGCCGACCGAGAGCCTGGCCTCGTCGGGGGCGTCGAAGCGGCGCTCGACGCCGGCCACCAGGGCCTCCGGCCACACCGAGACGGTGTAGGGCAGACGGTCGTTCACCCACACGGCGCGGGTCGCCAGCTCGTACTCCCCGGCCCCCAGCGGGCCGCTGAAGCTCCGGCCCGGCAGCACCCGCCCCACCACCTCGCCCTGCCCGAGGCGCCGCAGCTCGCCGGTCATACCCTCGGAGAGGCGCACGGTGACCGGCGTGGGGCCGTCGAGGCGGAGCCGCCAGCGGTCCGCCGCACGGGCCTCCCCCTCCCCGGTCTCCCGCCAGACGTGCTCGACGGCCCGCTCGAGGGGCAGCGGGTGGGGACCATGTCCTTCCCGCGGCGGCGGCGCGTCGGCACGCTCGTAGAGGGCAAGGACCCGCCCTTCCGTGGCTCCCGGCAGGACGATCAGCCGGTAGCGGCCGGCGCCCGCGGGCAGGGGCTCCTCACCGCTCGCCATCTCCGGGACGAGGGGCCAGCCGTCGGCGTCCTCCAACCGCACCGGGAAGTCGCGCTCCTGGCCGATCGCCTGCACTCGATACCGCCCCTCGGCCGGCACCTCGAAGCTGTAGGCGACCCCTTCCCCCACCGCCAGGGAGCGCCGTGCCGGCACCCCCGGGCTCAGGCTGCCGCCGTCCGCTACCGGCGCCGCCCCGAGGCGGACTCCCAGATGACCGGCAGAGCGCCCCAAGGCCGTCACCGTCACCTGGTAGTCACCCTCGCGCAGATAGCGCTGGACCAGGAAGTTGCGGCCGACGCCGTTCTCGGACTCCTCTACCAGGTTGGTCACCGTGCGGGTGCGCAGGCGGCCAGCGGTGGCCAGCAGGCCCGTCGACTCCAACCGCCACAGGGCCGGGTGGTCGGCCCGGAGCAGGAAGGTGCGGGAGGCCCCCTCCTTCAGATCGAAGAACACCGGCTCCTGCTCGGTCAGCGGCGTGAGCTTCGGCAGCTTCGCCAGGCGCTCCGGGGCGATCGCCGGCAGGGGGCGGTCGGCGGCCAGGGCCGTGGGCTCGAGGGCCAGGGAGTAGAAGGCCGGGCGCTCGCCGGGGTTGCTGGTACGCACCGTGTGCGCACCCGGCAGCACCGTCGCCGCCGTGCCGGCCGGTGCTCCATCCAGGGAGAAGGCCAGCGGCTGCCCGTCCTCCCCCTGGGCCCGCAGCTGGCCGTCGGTCTGGGTCTCGAAGGGAATCTCCAGCTCTTCCCCCGGCCCCTGCACCACCGGCAGGGGCTCCAAGGGATCGAGAGGGTGTTCCCGCAGCACCACGCCGATGGTCAGGCCGGGTTGGCGGTTGACCACCAGGCGGTAGTGGAGGTTGCCTTCGATCGGCACCGCCAGGGCCGGGAAGAGCAGGCCGGCGCGCACCGGCGAGATCGGCGTGTCCGCCCCCAGGCCCGCCCACTCGAGAGCCCGGCCTAGCAGGTCGGAGGGCCGCAGCAGCAGGGAGACGATGCCCGGTTCCACGGGCTCGAGGCTGAGCAGGTAGAGGCCGGCCGACAGCTCCACCGACTTGCCGGCCTCCTCGAAAACCGGGGCCTTGTAGCCGCGGGTAGGGAGCGGGAAGGGCTCGAAGCGGAAGCGAGTCCTGGTCCCCTTGGCCAGCAGCTCATAGCGGCCGTTGACCTTCACCTGCACGTGCAGGGTGGCCGGAGCGAGCAGGTTGAAACGCCGCTGCCAGGGCTGGCCCGGGCCCAGGGGTACCACCTGGCTTGCCAGCACCCGGCTCTTGCTGTCCAAGAGCACGCCGGTCAGGTCGATCGAGTCCTCGGGATGGCCGGAGGAAAAGGCCGCGATCCAGTAGGTGCCCCCCGGATCGATCGGGTACTCGTTCTGGCTGCGCATCTGCTGCAGGAGATAAGGCTGCCCCGGCTTCGCCCAGACGGTGATGCGGTGCAGGCCCGGGCTCAGCTCGTCGCGCTCGAGGGTGGCGACCGGCGGCACGCTCTTCTCGGTGATCGAGGCGGTGTCCGTGTCCTCGGCGAAGGGCTGCTCCGGGTCGAACCGGGCAGCGGTCAGCTGCGCTTGGCCGGTCTTGGGCAGCTCCAGGCGGTAGTGCGTCGCCAGCCCGGAGACCAGGAAGGTGTCGAAGCCGAAGGGGCTGGTGACGAAGCGCCGGCGTCCCGCCTCGGGCAGTCGAGGCAGGCCCGAGCGCAGGTAGAGGGGGCGATCCGGGGCGTCCACCGACCAGGGCCGCTCCCGCCCGCCATAGGCGGTCAGCAGGTAGAGCCCGGGCTCGAGCTGGGCGGTGAGCTGACAGAGAGTCAGAGGTCGGCCCTTGACCGACTCGAGCACCGACGTCACGGGCTCGGCTTCGACCAGCCAGGAGCCGTCCTGCCACAGGCGCAGGTCGTTCAAGTGGCGTCCGGCGGCCTCGAGCACGACCCGTTGGGCCTTGGGCAGGTCGAGCCAGAAGGAACGCTGCTCGAAGTCGCCGAGGTCGGTCGCGACCAGCTTGCCGTCGAGGAGCCGAGGGGCCGGAGTGGGGCTCTTCTCGGTGAAAGCGCGGACGGCGAGCTTCACCTCGCCTGCGGCCTCGGGCGGCCCTTGGGTGACCACTCGAACCTCGCCGCGATCGAGCAGCAGGTCGAGCCGACCGTCTCGCTCCCCCGCCGTGCCGTCCGTGGCGAGGGTGCCGGCCATGCGGTCGACCAGAGAGAGGGCGGTTCCCGCGCCGCTCGTCACCGCCACCGAGTAGACGCCGAAGCGGGGCACGGAGAGCACCGTGGCCTGGGTGCCGGCCGCCGGCAGCTCGGTGGCCTGGAGGCTGAGCTTGTCGGTCGATGCCGGCCCGGGATCCCCGGCCCTCGCTCCCCCCACCCCCGTGATCAGCGCCAGAACGCCCACGACGGCTCCAACGAGCCGCCCTCCCCGACACCACCGCTTGCCAGCCATGTGCAATCCCCCGGAGGCTACTTTCCATCGACAGTAACGCAAAGCCGAGCCTTGCGGGGGACAGGCCTGCCGGAGCCCCCTCACCCTGGCCCTCTCCCCCCTGCGGGGG
>JBIOYC010000326.1:0-8461 GCA_044869955.1 Thermoanaerobaculia bacterium
CGCTGCCAGCGGAGCGCGTTGCTCAGTGGTAAATCGCCTACCAGCGCTCGCCAGACTCTCGCCAACGGCTCGGTCAGGTCCTTAAGACTCGCCCGGACGATGTCTGCGAACTGCGGATGAAGCGAACCGCCCCGGGCGATCACCCAATCCAGGAACCGAGTGTCGTCGAGGTGGCGGCCGAGCCACCAGCCGAGGTGCCAGGTCACCGGCGACAGTGGCGCAACACTGGCCGTACGCCAGCCGCTATCGACCAAGGGCATCTGGGGTGGGATCTCCTTGCCCAGATGATCTTTCTCGACCGGAGGCGCCAGAGAGAGCAGATTCGGATCTGACTTCCCGAGGAGATCCAGCCACTCGAAGGGCGGTGCGGGGTCAAGCTGAGCAAATGCCTGGGCGACCTTCCCGGTGGGCTCGGAGAGAGCCCAGGCCATCAGCTTCGCATCGTCTTCCTGCTCGTGTGCCGGTGGCGACCGGGCGAGCCGTTGGACGATCGACTTGCGAGCGGTGAGGCCGCCAAGCACCAGGTCTGCCCAGGCTGTCAATGTCTCGTTCAGGCGGCGGTGCTTGTCAACCGGGTCGTAGAAGAGGAGCCGTAGCTCCTTGGCCTCCCAGGCATGCTTCTCTCTGGCAGAAGCCGCTGGCGCCAGCGCGAAGGCGGGCTTGAAGTTGCCGCCTCTCTGCCGTTCCGCCGCTAGAGCATCGGTGAGGTAACGCATCACCGGGTCGGCGACGCTGTAGCCCACGAACAGTACGGTGAAGTTGCGGAACAACTCGACTACAAAACGGCTCGCCCAGCGGTCCAGCAAGTACGCTCGACCGAAGTCTGCACTGGTCAGGATCAGATCGCGGCCTTGCGAGTCGTCGTCTTGGATGAGGCCATGGAGATGGACCAGCGAGGCCCAATGATCTCCCCGCGGGATCGGCAGCCTCGGCGCCACGTCCACGGGCGGCTTCTTGCCCGGGTCGGCTGCCTCCAGGAAGAGCCGGTCGAAGTTGGTGGTCACCAGGCGCAGACCGGAGGTGCTCTCCGCCAGTGCGAGCAGAGCTTTGTGGACCTCGCGGTTCCAGTCCGCCTTGGGTTGGAGGGCTTCGATAACGGCCCTGCGCATGGCCGTTCCATGCTGGCGCTCGATCTGCTGCAAGATCAGCTCGAAACTCCCATCCCGGAGGTACTTCCCCTCCTGCTCGGACTTGATGATGCCGAGCTTTCGGTAGACCTTCTGGACGAGCTCGTTGAAGAGCGGAAGCCCCGCGGGGGCTGATACGCCCGCGCCGCAGAAGAGCACCAGCTTGCCCTCGGCTTGGGCCGCGAGCAGCTCGGGCGGGAGGTCGGGGCCGTTGGCGATCAGGGGCGGCATGGCTGCCTCCCCCTCAGCGCGGTGCCAACACCACCAAGCCCCGCTCCCGGGCTGCCTCTGCCAAGCCGCCGTCGTAGGCCGCGAAGGCGCCGAGGTCCTCTCCGAGCTGGAGGGCGGTGGCGAGGTGGAGGGCGTCCAGGCTGCGCAGGGTGGTGGGCTCGAGCCGGGCGGCGAGGGTGAGAACCTCGCGATCGAGGCGGAGAAGGTGCAGGCCGGCGAGCACCGTGCGTGCCCGCTCCAGGTCCGCCGGGTCCAGGCTCGCCCGCCGGGCGGCCCGCTCGACCTCGACAACAGCGAGCTCGCTCGAGCAGCGCTCGGGCCATGCGGCGAGGGCGGTGAGCAGGGCGGCCGACTCTGCCTCCTCGATCACCAGCTTCACCAGGGCCGAGGAGTCGAGATAGAGGAGCTTGGATGCGGCCTCAGCGCTCATCGCGCTCCTGCCGAAGCGTCTCGCTGATCGACACCCCGGGCCGGCGCGGCGGTGGCCCGAGGCCCGCCAGGTCCAGCCTGGCCGGCAGCAAGCGCCCCTGGGAGCGCAGGCGCTCGACCACTCCCGCCTCCTCCGGCAGTGGTGCCAGCACCGCCACCGGCCGCCCTCGCTCACAGACCCGCAGGGTCTCTCCTCGGGCCACGCGATCGAGGTATTTGCTGAGGTTCTGCCGCAGCTCGCGGACTCCTACCAGGCTCGCTGTTGACATGACGCACATAGTAGCACCTGGCCGCTGGAACGGCCCCATCGGATTCATCTGCCGAAGCCGTCAGATTCTCGCTCCCCATCGCGAAGACCCTTCTTGAAGGACCTTCGAGTGCCGGTCGCCGCGCGGACCGACCCGGCATCGCCGGGCAGGGAGATCCCTTCCTGCCCGGAACCACTGGATCAACGAGAAAGCGAGGTTCACTCATGGGTCTGGCAAAGCTCAACATCTGGGTCTCGGGGCAGGACGACCCCTGTTCGGTCGACAACCGGACGTGGTACGTCACCATCTACGACTGCGACGGCAGGGTGCTCAACTGGTGCGACCGGCGCTACATCGCCATCCCCGCCCGCTGTGGCCACCTCGCCATCGAGGTGCCGCCGGGCTGCTACCGCATCAGCGCCGTCTGGAGCTTCAGCGTCACTCCGCAAGCCGTCTTCTGGGGCAACCACTTCACCGACTCCGCCATCGTCTGCGCCTGCTGTGACGAGCACGTCTGCGTCAAGCTCTTCAATCCGAGCATCCACCGCTGCGGCGCGATCTTCCTGCGGGCGGTCGCGGACGTGCTCCAGCAGCGAGGGATCGAGCCGAGGCTGGCGCAGGAGGTCCAGGGCGGCGTCCAGAAGCTGTTGCAGGTGGCGCCACGGCCACCAAAGGCATTCGAGCTCGACGTGCTCGACGAGATCGAGGCCCTGGTGCGCGAGCAGGAAGGTGGGGGCAAGTACGAGGGCAAGAAGTAGCCCTGAAGCCATCGCGGCCCAGGTACTTCCTGGTTGCACCTGCGGCGGAGCCGGGAGCCACTCCTCGCTCCGCTACGGGTGCACCTTCCGTCGACATTGGCGTCAGCCTGGGCTGACCGCTCGAGCGAAGGCACGCAGGATCACCGCCGCCGCCCGGGTCAGGTTCTCCAGCTCCACGCGCGTCATGGCCGCTGCTCGAAGCGTTCTCGCGTCTCGTGGAAGATCTTCCACCGCTCCTGGGGGCTCAGCGCTCCGGCGAAGGGGCTCGACTGGCGCAGCTCGTCGGCCAACTCGCTGCGCTCGACCAGAAAGGTCGCCACGACGGCGGGCTCGGCGGCCAGGATCTCGGCCCACTTCTGGGCATAGAAGGGCGGCGGAACGCCTTCGGCTTGCAGCCACCGACCCACTCGCTGCCGAGCCTTTTCCAACACCGCCGGCTCTTGCTCCAAACGGGCGGCGATGGCGCGGTGGTAGGCGACGCTGCGCTCTTCAGCCAGACGGTGGCGGTCCATGGTGGGAAAAACCGTAGCACAGGGCGCTCAGCCCCCATCCCGCCGGGCCAGCTGCTGCTGGATCCACGCCGCGTGGAACCCGGCCAGGAGGTTGCCGTCGATGTCGATCAGGGGGACACCTCCGCCGCCTCCCTTGCGAAGGTACTCGGCGGCGGCCGCGCGGTCCTTCTCGATGTCCTTCTCGACGAAGGGTGCGCCGATCTGGGTGAGGTAGTTCCTGGCCCGTTTGCAGACGCCGCACCAGGAGGTCACGTACATGATCACCGGCGGGCCGGGGATGCGGCGCTGCGCGGTGGGGCGCTGGCGCTGGCCCGTGCCCGGCGCGGGGCTCGGCGCCGGTGGGGCGATCTCCGGCTCGCGGTGGGAGACATCGGCATCGGTGAGCACCAGCACCGGCTTCTTGGCCGGCTCGGCGCTGGGGGGAAGCGGCGGAGGGGGTGGCTGGTTGGCGAGGCGGCTGGCTTCGAGGTCCACCTCGCTGGTGCGCAGCATGGCCAGCGTGCCGTTGAGGTGGGTGAACTTCACCACCTTGCCCTCGACCCGCCACGCCCCCTGCGTCTCGATCCGCTCGCCGTTGCCAAGCACGATCCAATCGGCTTGGGCGGGTAGGCTCGCGAGCAGGAACAGAAAGAGCCCGAGCAGGATGCCTTGCGGGTGCGGGCGGAGCCAGAGACGGGTCTGCATGGAGCCCCCTCAGAAAGTCGGAGCTTTGGTAGGTGCCCGCATTTTAGAGCATCTGGAGGCAAGGCGCGCAGCGGCCGAAGGTCTACAATAGCCGCCATGGCCGAGCCCGTCGTGCAGCACCGAGTCACGCCGGAGGAGTACCTCGCCTTCGAACGCGCCGCCCACGAGAAGCATGAGCTGATCGACGGCGAGATCGTGGCGATGTCGGGAGGGTCCCCTCAGCATGTCTTGATCGCCAACAACATCGGTGGTGAGCTGCGGTCGCTCCTCCGGCTTGGCCCTTGCCGCGTCTTTGGCTCCGATCTGCGTGTCCAGATCTCCGACTCGGACCTCTACACCTACCCGGATGTCACGGTTGTCTGTGAGAGCCCCAGGTTCGAGGACGACCGCCGAGACAGCCTGGTGAACCCGCTGGTGATCTTCGAGGTGCTGTCGGACTCGACCGAGAGCTACGACCGTGGGGAGAAGTTCGCCCGTTACCGCACCCTGCCTTCACTCGCCGACTACGTCCTGGTGTCCCAGAAGCGACCGCTGGTCGAGCACTTCCACCGCCAGGGGGATGGCTCTTGGCTGTTGCGCGCCTTCGGGGCCGGCGAGCGCCTTCCCCTGCCTTCCCTCGGCTGTGAGATCGCCGTGGACGAGATCTACCTCAAGGTCTTCGACGAGCCCGCGGCCTGATCGGTCGCGCCTCCGCAGAGGCGGCTAACCTTTCGCCTCTCAGCGGGTTTGTTTCCCAGGAGAGGACATGGTGGAAGCCCTGGGGGATGTCAAGGCCCTAGCCTTCGATGTGGAGGAGTCTCGGCTGGTCGATCGCCTGCGCTTGGGGGATCGCCGCGCCTTCGAGGACCTCTATCGCCGCCGCCTGCGCAGCGTCTATGGCTTGGCCTGCCGGCTCACCGGCGACCCGTCCGAGGCCGAGGAGCTGACCCAGGAGGTCTTCGTCCGCGCCTGGGAGAACCGCGAGCGGTTCAAGAGCGCCGAGCACCTGGGGCACTGGCTGCGCCGGGTGAGCATCAATACCTGGTTGAACCGGGTGCGCCGCCGCCGCCCCGAAACCCTGCTGCCCGAGGCCGAGGACCTGGCCGAAGGCCGCGGCTTCGACGCCGCGGCGCTGCCGCCGCACAACGCCACCCGCATCGATCTCGAGCGCGCCCTGGCGCTGCTTCCCCCTCGCCTACGCGCCGTCGTCCTGCTCTTCGATCTCTACGGCCTGAAGCACGAGGAGATCGCCAACCTGCTCGACATGACGGCGGGCAGCTCGAAGGTCCAGCTGCACCGCGCCCGTCAGCGACTGAAGGAGGTCCTCGGATGAGCCACTCTGAAGATCGAGGCCGGGAGCTGCTCGCGGCCTGGCTGCGCGGTGAGCTCGACCAGGAGGGCTGGCTGGCCCTGCTCGCGGCCAGCCGCGAGGACCCCGAGCTGGCCCGCGAGCTCGCCAGCTACCAGCGGGTGGTGGCGGGGATTCAGTCCCTGCCGGCCAGCCTCGAGCCGGCGCGGGACCTCTGGCCCGCGATCGAGGTCCGCCTCGCGGGCAGCACGCCCCGCCGCGGCCTCTTTCCGGCTCGCGGGCGCTGGCCGCTGGCGTTGGCGGCGAGCCTCCTGCTGGCCGTCGGCCTGCTCGCCCTGCTGCGTCCCGGCGACCGGGAGCGCCCCGAGGCCGTGCTCGTCGCGACGGGCACGGAGTCCTCCATGCCCTCGGCCTACGCCGAGACCGATGCCGCCCTCTCCGCCATCCTGCTCGAGCTGCAAGAGCGCCTCGAAGCTCGGCAGGACGGCCTGCCGCCTGAGACGCGGCGCAAGGTCTTCGAGAACCTCGCGACCATCGAGAGGGCGATCACCGAGATCGAGACCGCGCTGGCCCAGGAGCCGGGCAACGCCGAGCTGGCCCGCACCTACGTCCGCTACCGGCTGCGCCAGATCGATCTCCTTCGCCAGGCTAACCGCGCCCTGGCTCGGTTGTAGTTATCGGTGGGAGGACGCGATGAGACGACAAGTTCTATACACGATCTTCGGCCTGGGGTTGCTGACCTCGGGCCTGGCCCCGGCGGCGCAGGGCCAGGTCGAGCTCGACCGCCGGCGCCCCGCTCCGGCCCGGGGCACGGTCACGATCCACAACGACTTCGGCTCGGTCATCGTCCGCGCCTGGGACAAGAACGAGGTCCAGGTCCGCGGAGTCCTCGCCGCGGGGGCCGAAGGGCTCGACCTCGACGGTGACAAGGAAGGCACCTCGATCCACGTCGGAGTGCCAGAGGCATGGGACCACGCACCCGCCGAGGACGCCGCCTTCCGATCGACCCTCGAGGTCTCCGCGCCGGTGGGCGCCCGCATCGAGGTCGACACGGTCAACGCCAGCGTCCAGGTCGAGGGCTTCACCGGACAGGTCGAGGTCGAAACCGTCAACGGGCCGGTCAAGGTGCTGGGACCGGCGACCCAGATCCAGATCGAGACCATGACTGGCAACGTCGAAGTGCGGGCCACCGCCGCCGCGATGGAGATCCGCACCATCAGTGGCAACGTCGTGGCCCAGGGTGCCAGCCGAGAGGTGCGGATCGAGACGGCGAGCGGCAAGGTAGACCTCGGTGGCAGCGGGGTGGCGGCCCTCGAGATCGAGAGCACCACCGGCCCTGTCAGTTACCGCGGCTCGCTGGCCAAGGCGGGGGGGGTGCAGATCGAGACCTTCTCGAGCCCGATCACCCTCACCCTGCCCAAGACCACCCGGGCGACGTTCCAGCTCCAGACCTTCGGCGGCAAGATCCAGAGCGGCTTCTGCACCGGCACGCCGGTGACGCGGGAGCGCTTCGAGCCCTTCAAGCGGCTCCATTGCTCGACCGGCCCGGACGAGCTCGAGATCCAGCTACAGACTCATGACGCCGACATCACTCTGAACGCCGAATAGACCCTTCGCTCGAAAGGAGCCCTGAGATGAGATGCCGACACCCCGTCGGGTTGGAGAAGGTCCGTGCCTTGCTCGCCCTGGGAGCCCTCTGTCTGAACCTCTCCTGCGAGGCCAAGGCGGTGTCCGCGCCCTCGGTGGAGCCCTTCCTCGCCGGGCTGCGGGCCGCCGATGCCCCCACCCGGGCGGCCGCGGCCTGCTCCCTGGCCGAGCTGGCCGAGCCGGCTCCGGCGGCCATCGCGGCGCTCGAGGCCCTGCTCGGAGACGACCGTCGCGTCGAGGGCTTGCCCTGCGGTAACCACATCCGCTGGGGGGACGGCTCCGAGTGGATCCGCATCACTTCGCCGGCCCTCGAGGCGGCCCGGGCCCTGGGCGAGCTGGCGCCGCAGTCGGTCGCCACCCTCCTGAGCTCGCTGCGCGCAAGCTCGCCCGTTCAGCGGTCGTTCGCCGCCTACGCCCTGGGGCAGAGCGGAGATCCACGCGGCGCTGCGCCGCTGCTGGCGGCGCTCGGCGATGCCACGCCGGCGGTGCGCCGCAATGCCGCCACCGCCCTCGGCCGGCTGGAGGACCCCGCCGCCGGCGAGAACCTCGTGCGCCTGCTCCAGGACCCGGACGCGGGCGTACGCCGAGCCGCGCTCGAGGCCCTCGGTGAGCTGGGCTATCGGCCCGCCGAGGACGCCGTAGCGGCGCTCCTGACCGATGGCAACGTGGAGGTCCGGATGGCCGCGGCCGAGGCCCTCTCCGAGCTGGGCACCGCCGCCTCGATGGCTGCCCTCGACAAGGCTGCGGGAGACGGCAACCGGCAGGTGCGCCAGGAGGTGCTGGACACCCTGGGCGAGCTGGGCGGTCCCCAGGCTCTGGCGGTCGCCGTGCGGGCCCTCCAGGATCCCGACGGGATGGTGCGCCTGGAAGCCGTGGAGCTACTGGGGAGCCATGGCTCCGGCCGGGAGGCCGACATCCTGGGCAAGGCCATCACGGATCCCGAGTGGAAGGTCCGCGTGGCCGTGGCCGAGGCCCTGGGCGAGCTGGGCGACGCTCGCGGGCGCAGCCCACTGCGCACGGCCCTGCGCGACCCCAGCTGGCACGTCCGGGCGGCGGCAGCGGCCAGCCTGGGGCATCTCGAGCACAACGAGGATCTCGATCCCCTGATCGAGGCCAGCCGGGACGCTCATCCCGAGGTCAAGAAGGCGGCTGTCGAGTCTCTGGGCCAGCTCGGTGATCCCCGCGCCGTCGAGCCGATCTCCCGCCTGCTCCAAGACCCGGACTGGCGCCTGCGCACCGTGGCCGCCGAGAGCCT
This sequence comes from Thermoanaerobaculia bacterium, assembly GCA_044869955.1. Lineage (GTDB taxonomy): Bacteria > Acidobacteriota > Thermoanaerobaculia > Multivoradales > SZUA-115 > CALMKX01. The sequence continues at coordinate 8,180 of JBIOYC010000326.1, forward strand.
CGGCCAGCTCGGCTCTCAGGCGGCCGTGGCGGCGCTGACCGGGGCCCTGCGAGACGACAGCTGGCAGGTGCGCCTGGCCGCTATCGAGTCGCTCGAAGGGCTCGAGGACGCCAAGGCGGCAGGCGCCCTCCAGGCTCTGCTACGCGACGCGCGTGCCGAGGTCCGCGCCGCCGCTGCCGAGGCGATCTCCGACCTCAAGGACGAGGAGGAGGAAGACTAGGCCCCGGCTCCCCTCCGATCCCCTCTCCCCCGACTACGGGGGAGAGGGCAAGGGTGAGGGGG
>JBIOYC010000327.1:0-8901 GCA_044869955.1 Thermoanaerobaculia bacterium
CCTCGCCGCCGCGCGTGGCGCATGCGGCCGGCCGCTGGGTCGGCGCTGCGCTGCGCTGCTTCGACTTCGACGTCGACCTCGCACCGGTGGTGGACCTCGATCACGGCCGGGCCCACAACGCCCTGGACCGCCGCTACCTGGGCACTTCGCCCCGGGCCGTGGTGGCCCGCGCCCGGGCCTTCCTCGACGGGCTCCATCGCGGGGGGGTGGGCGGTTGCCTCAAGCACTTTCCGGGGTTGGGCGCGGCGGGGCAGGACACCCACGACGAGGGCTCGGCGGTGCACCTCTCGGCCCGCCAGCTGGAGCGGGACCTCGCTCCCTTCGTCAGGCTGGGCGAGGTCGCCGGCTCGATCATGGCCGGCCACGCCTCCTACCCTGCGCTCGATCCGCAGGGCCGCCCGGCCACCCTCTCGCCGGCCCTCGTCACCGAGCTGCTGCGGCGCCGGCTGGGGTTCCGGGGCCTGCTGTTCTCAGACGACCTCGACATGAAGGCCCTCGAAAGCTGGGGCGACCTGCCGGAGCGGGCTGCGGCGAGCCTGGCGGCCGGCTGTGACGGCATCTTCGTCTGCTGGTCGCCGCAGGCAGCGCCGGCCATGGCCGAGAGGCTCTCGGCGCCTCGGCTGGCCGGCCGTCTGGCCGAGGCCCTGGCCCGCGTCGAGGCCTGGGAGGCCCAGGTGCGCGGCCTCGCCGCGGCGGCCCCCGTGCTCGAGCCGGCCGAGATCCGGCGAGGGCTCGAGCGGGTGCGCCGCGCGGCGGGTGAATGACTCAGAAGGGGATGTCGTCGTCGTCCGGCTCGGCGTCGAAGCCGGCCCGGCTGGCGCCACCGCCGCCACCGCCGTAGGAGTGGCCGGGAGGTGGCTCGGGCGCCTCGTAGTCGCCCCCGCCGCCAGCCCCGGGCCGGCCGCCGAGCATGTTGAAGTTCTCGACGATGATCTCGGTCTTGTACTTCTTCTCGCCGCTCTGCTTGTCGTCCCAGGAGCGGGTCTGCAGGCGGCCCTCGATGAACACCTGCTTACCCTTGGACAGATACTGGCCGGCGATCTCCGCCTGCTTGCCCCAGCACACGACGTTGTGCCACTCGGTGTGCTCCTGGCGGTTGCCGTCGCGGTCCTTCCAGCGGCGGCTGGTGGCCACCGAGAAGCTCGCGACCGCTTGGCCGGAGGCCGTGGTGCGGACCTCGGGATCTCGGCCGAGGTTGCCGATCAAGAAGACTTTGTTGAGCATTCGGAAAGCTCCTCTCGGGGTCGAGAAAGTATCACAGGGCTTCGCGCGGCCTGACCCGCGGTAGGCTCCCGCGCGGAAGGCAAGCCCCTCTATCTGGAGTAGACGAAAAACGTGCGCGTGGTCGTCCAGCGGGTCTCGCGAGCGCGGGTGGTGGTCGCCGGCGAGGTGGTCGGTGCCATCGGACGCGGCATGCTCGTGCTGGTCGGGATCGAGAAGGGGGACAGTCCCCGCGAGGTCGAGGCGGCGGCGACCAAGCTCACCGGCCTGCGCCTCTTCGAGGACGCGCTGGGCCGGATGAACCTCGGCTCGGTCGAGGTCGGCGGCGCCTTCCTGGTGGTCTCCCAGTTCACCCTCGCGGGCTCCCTCGGTCGGGGCCGGCGGCCCTCCTTCGACCGCGCCGCCCCGCCGGCCGAGGCCGAGCCCCTGGTCGAAGCGCTGGTCGAGGCCCTGCGCGCCCGGGGCTTGGCGGTCGAGACCGGCCGCTTCCGGGCGCACATGGAGGTGGAGCTGGTGAACGACGGCCCGGTGACCTTCGTGCTCGACCTCACTCCGGCGGCGGCACCGGGATCTCCGAGAACGGCACCGGCATGAAGGAGAGCAGCAGGATCAGCAGGGCGCCGAGGGCCAGCCAGCGCCGCAACGGGTCGAGCGGCTCGGTCTCGTCGAGCACCGGCGGATGGCGCAGGCCGAGCAGGAGGACCACGCCGCACCATACCCACCAGCCATCCCAGTAGAGACCCATCAGAGCCACGCCCAGCCACAGGGCCTGGGAGAAGCCTCGGTGCTTCCGGCCGGCGACGGTGTAGAGGAGGTGCCCGCCGTCGAGCTGGCCCAGGGGCATGAGGTTGAGCGATGTGGCGAGCAAGCCGAACCAGGCGGCGAGGGCGAAGGGGTGGAGGTTGAGCACCGTGCCCTCGGGCAAGGGGCCGTGGAACCACCTCGTCACCAGGTGGAGGGCCAGGGAGTGCCCCGGCACCAACAGGCTGAAGGAAGTGTCCTCGAGCGCAGTGGGCGGGATCGCCACCGGCTCGGAGCAGGCCACGCCGATCAGCAGGAACGGCAGCAGCATGACGAAGCCGGCGATCGGCCCCGCGACGCCGACGTCGAAGAGGGCGCGCTTGGTGCGGATCGGCTCGCGCACCCGGATGAAGGCCCCGAGGGTGCCGAAGCCCAGGGGCACGGGCAAGAAGTAGGGCGGCGTCGCGGCCACCCGGTAGCGCCGGCACTGCAGGAAGTGCCCGAGCTCGTGGCTGAGCAGGATGGCGAGCAGGGGCAGGGAGAGGGTGAGGCCGGTGGCGAGCAGGGCCGGATCGCGCCAGACCGTGGCGATCAGGCTTGGGGTCAGGAAGGGCATGCCCAGGGGGCCGCCGAGGGTCGAGACCTGGTCGGTGCGGAAGGTGATCGCCCAGTGGGCTCCCAGGGTGGTGGTGGTCAGGAAGGTCAGGGCCAGGAGCAGGCCCGCTAGCGGCCAGCGCGAGCGCTCGCGCCGGCGGCCGTGGATACCACGGGCGTCGCGAGTGAGGTCGATGACGTGGGGAGGGGAGTCGGGGTTCCCGGAAACGGGGCGAGGAGAAGGATCGCTCAAGGGGTGGCGGAGGTCTGGGGGGCGCGAGGTTGGGTGCTCGCGAGATCAGAGGTTCTTGAGCTCTTTTCCTGGCTTGAACCGCACGGTCTTGCCCGGGGAGATCGCCACCTCGACCCCCGTCTTGGGGTTGCGGCCCACTCCCTTCTTGCGTTCTCGCACCTGGAAGACCCCGAATCCTCGCAGCTCGATGCGCTTACCGGTCGACAGGGCGTCCTTCATGGCGTCGATGATGGTGTCGACCGCCTGGGCGGCCTTCCCCCGCGGCACGTCGGACTCCTCGGAGACGCGATTCACGATATCCGCTTTGATCATGGTGTCCTCGATCCCGATTGCGCGGGCAATCTAGCAACGGGCACCTGAGCTGTCAACGTAAGGCAAAGATTCCCGGGGGGTTAGCTCGTGATCCCGGAGCGTCGACCGGGTCCGTGGCAGCTTGTCCGGGCGCCCGCCCGCTGTTATCCTGCCTTCGTGAGCGTTGCAAATCTGGCGGTCCTCGCCCTCGCGCTGGCCAGTGTCCTGGACGCCACAGCGGCCAGCGCGGCCAAGAGACCTCCGCGCGCCGACCGCGAGGCGGCCCTCCACTTCCTCGACGCCCGCCTGGCCGAGGCCGAAGGCGAGATCGAGGCGGCCCTGGCCGCTTACGGCCGCGCCGTCCAGGCCCTGCCCACCGAGCCCTTCCTGCGCCTGGAGTACGCCCGGCTGGCTAGCCGGGCAGCGCTCCAGTCTCGCTCTCAGGCGGATCGAGGTCGCCGCCTGGACGTCGCCCTCGAGCAACTGCGCGCCGCCCGCCAGCTCGCCGGCGGGGACTTCCAGGTGCTCAAGGAGAGCGGGCTGCTCTACCTCGAGCTGGCCCGCGATCGCAACGAGGTGGTCCCCGCCGCCCAGGAGGCCCTGGAAGCGGCGCGGGAGATCCGCAGCGAGGACCCTGAGGTGCTGCTGCCGCTGGGCCAGATCTATCGCGCCAACGGCGACCTGCCGCGCGCGGTCGAGACCTTCCGTCTGGCGGAGCGCAAGACCGCCGGCGCACCCTGGGCCAAGTCCCTGCTGGTCCGCTCCCTCTCCGAGCTGGCGGAGGCCCGGGCCCGAGAGGGCAAGGCCGCCGAGCGAGAGGCGCTGCTGGCCGAGGCGTTCGGCCTGGATCCCGACAACGTCGAGGTGCGGGCCAGCCTCGCCGAGGCGGCCAGCCGGCGGGGCCGGCATACCGAGGCGGCCTCCCTGCTCGGCGCCATCGAGCCGGACCTGATGCGCCCGGAGCTGCGCCAACGTTGGATCTGGGAGCTCTACCTCTCGGGGGACCTCGAGGGGGCCGCCCGGGCGATCGACAAGCTCTCCAGTCCGGATCCCGAGGCCCTGCGCAGCCTGCGAATCCTGCTCCTCGCGGCGCGGCGGGAGATCGAGCCGGCGGTCGCCGAGGTCGCCCAGCTGGTGCGCGGCGACCGCGCCAACTCGAACGTGGCGATCTCCCTCGTCCGGGCGCTCTCCACTCACGGCCACGGCGGCGCGGCGGGGCAGCTGGCGGACGGCCTCCTCGCCCGCTTGGGCGGCGAGCTGAGCGAAGAGGTCGTGGCAGCCCTGCGCATCGAGAGAGCCGAGCTGGCGGTGGCCGAGGAAGCCTGGAAGGTCGCCGAAGCGGCCCTGGCCCCCCTCGCCGCGAGCGGCGGCAAGGGAGCCCTCGGCGACGGCTGGAAGGTGCTCTGGACCGAGGCCCTCCAACGGCTGGGCCGCACCGACGAGGCGCTCTCCAGCCTGCCCACGGAGCTGGGCACCGGCACCGAGGAGCGTACCCAGCGCTCGGTGCTGCTGGCGAAGCGGGTGGAGATCCTCTACCGCGCGGGTCGGGCCGAGGAAGCGGCGGCCCCCCTCCAGGAGCTGGCCGGAGCGTCCGAGCCGTTGCTGGTCCTGCAGGCGGCGCGGGTGCTGCAACGGCTGGAGCATTTCGCCGAGGCGATCCCGGTGCTCGAGCGGCTCTTGACCCTGGACACCGGCTCGATCGAGGGAGCCTACTTCCTCGGCGTGGCCTTCGAGCGTACGGGAGAGCGGGAGCGCTCGGTGACGACCTTTCAGAATCTGGTCCATCGCGCGCCGGACTTCGCGCCGGCGCTCAACTTCCTGGGCTATATGTGGGCCGAGAAGGGGGAGAACCTCCAGGAGGCCCTGGCACTCACAGAGCGCGCCGTCACCCTTGATCCCGAGAATGGCGCCTTCGTCGATTCATTGGGCTGGGCCCACTTCCAGCTCGGTCGCCTGGAGGAGGCTCGCCGGTACCTCGAGAAGGCGGCGCGCCTGCTGCCGGACGACGCCACGGTGGCCGAGCACCTCGGCGACGTCTACCGCGCCCTGGGGGAGCGGGAGCTCGCCCGCAACCTCTACCAGCGGACGATCGACCTCGATCCGGCGAAGAAGGCGAAGATCGAGGTCAAGCTGGCGGGGCTCGAGGCCCGGCCGCCGGGCTGAGCACCGGGCCCGGACCGCCCAATGCGCCGTCTCCTCTCCTCGCTCGGGCTGATCCTCGCTTTCGCGGCGGGGGCCCAGCAGGCCGCTCCACCCTGGGGTCTTGCCGGTGACGACCTCGGCACGCAGCGGCTGTTCCGGCTGCGCTACGACGGTCCGGAGGGGGAGGGGAGCTTCCGCCTCACCCTCCGTCTGGTGGCCGCGGATCGCTACCGGGCCAGCGCCGTCGACGCCGTGGGCCGGCTGGTCTGGAGTCTCTCGGTGGAGGGAGAGGAAGGGCTGTGGCTGGATCACCGGCAGGAGCGCTTCTGTCGCTTCCGGGGACGGTTCGCCCCGGAGGCGCTGGCTCTGTCGCCCTTCGGACTGCCGTCGCTGCCCGCCCTGCTGCTGGGGCGGATCCCGGTGGCACCGGCCGACCCGCTCGGTCCCGCGGAGATGGGCAAGCAGGAGCGCCTCGACTACCTCGATACCGAGGGCAGGCGCTGGACGGCGCAGCTCCTGCCCTCTGGCGACTTGGCTTCCTGGACCCTGTGGCAGGAGGGAGAGCCGGTGGCGTGGTGGAGCCGGCAGGGCGAGGAGGCCCTGCTTTCCGAGCGCCGCAGGGCCGCCCAGCTGCGCTGGCGGGAGGTGCTACGCGAGGCGATCAGCGGAGAGCTGCCCCCCCTGGCCGTCCCGGGGACCTTCCGGGAAGGCTGCGAGGCGGCCTCGGACCCGGTCCAGGTCCCTTGAGGCCCCAGCCGCGGACCGAGGACCGAGCCTCAGGGAGCGCAGCCGTCGACCGTTTGCCGCAATTGACAGAGAGCGGCAACTTCTTTAGGATCCCAGGTTTAGCGCCTGGACGCGAGGACGGGGATCGAGCGGAGCGGTTGCGGGCGCTTCCTTATTTATCTTGCAGGCGGGGGCTCGTGAGAGCCCCGATTGTCCTTTCGGGTCGCAAGACCTCTTGTGGGGGAATGGACGATGCAGATTACCGAGGTGAAGGTTTTCCCGATCCAGGAGGACAAACTCAAAGCGTTCGTATCCGTGGTCTTCGACGGCTGTTTCATGGTCAATGACATCAAAGTGATCCAGGGCCGTGATGGCTTGTTCATCAGCATGCCCAGCCGGAAGAAGAAGAACGGCGAGTTCAAGGACGTGGCGCATCCCCTCAACAACGAGACTCGCAGGATGATCGAAACCCGGGTGCTGGCCGAGTACGAGCGCGCCGTGGGCGAGAGCGGAGCGGGCGTGACGGCGCGGCCGTTGCCGGCTTCCCCGCCGAGCGAGGCCGCGTTGCGGGCGACCGAGCCTCCGGCGGCGGTGGTCGCGGAAGCCGCGGCCGAGGGACGCACCCTCGAGGAGATCGAGGAGCTGCACTTGCGGGACTCGTTCTGGTCGGTGACCTGAGGGGGGCCGATCGATCGGGACTCTGCAACAGTGGGGCGTCGCCAAGTGGTAAGGCACCGGACTTTGGCTCCGGCATACGTGGGTTCGAATCCTACCGCCCCAACCATCACATTCATCACCAGCTGATCTCTCACCACGACGCAGTTCTCCCCAGGACGGAATTCTCAGGACGGAAGACGGGCGGCGATGTACGGCGAGCTGAAAATATTCGGTGGGCGGGCCCATCCAGCGCTGACGGAAGAGATCTGTGCCGCTCTCAACCTGACGCCGGGAAACCTCACCATCTTCAACTTCTCCGACGGAGAGATCTTCGTCCAGATCGACGAGAACGTCCGCGGCTCCGACGTTTTCATCGTCCAGCCCACCTGTCCGCCGGTCAACGAGAACTTGGTCGAGCTGCTGATCCTGCTCGACGCCTTCAAGCGTTCTTCGGCGTCGCGGGTGACCGCGGTGGTGCCCTATTACGGTTATGCACGCCAGGATCGCAAGGATCGGCCGCGGGTACCGATCACCGCCAAGCTGGCCGCCGACCTGATCTCTCACGCGGGTGCCGATCGGGTGCTCGCCCTCGACCTCCACGCTGGTCAGATCCAGGGTTTCTTCGACGTCCCGGTCGACCACCTCTTCGCCGCGCCGGTGCTGCTCGATGCCCTGCGCAAGCTGGCCATCCCCGACCTGGTGATCGTCGCCCCCGATGCCGGTGGCGTCGAGAGGGCGCGGGCCATCGCCAAGCGCCTGGGGGCGGATCTGGCGATCGTCGACAAACGTCGCTTCGCCGCCAACGAGGCCGAAGTGATGCACCTGATCGGTGAGGTCGAGGGACGCAACACCCTGGTGCTCGATGACATCATCGACACGGCGGGCACCCTGGCGAAGACGGTCGAAGCGCTCAAGAGCAAGGGCGCCAACCGCATCCTCGCCGCCGGCGTGCACGGCGTGCTCTCCGGTCCTGCCATGGACCGCCTCGACGTTTCGTGCGTCGAGAAGGTCCTCATCACCAACACCACTCCTGTCGCCGAAAAAGCCCAGAGGCTTGGCAAGCTCGAAGCGCTCTCCGTGGCCGATCTGCTCGGTGAGGCGATCCGGAGGATTCACGAGAACAGCTCCGTCAGCTCGTTGTTCGTCTGACGGCGCCCGAAAGGATAGGTTCATGAGCGAGCTCCACATCGAAGTCAAGAAGCGCGAAGGCATCGGCAAGGGCGCCAACCGGAAGCTGCGCGGAGCCGGGAGCGTTCCAGCCGTGGTCTACGGAGGTGGCAAGGAACCGGTGGCGATCGAGCTCGAGCGCAAGAAGCTGATCGACATCCTCCGCCACGGCGCGGGCGAGAACAGCCTCTTCCTGCTCCAGATGGCGGACACCGGCCAGCAGCGGCACGCGATGATCCGCGACATCCAGATCGACCCGGTGACCCAGCGGGTCCTGCACGTCGACTTTCAGCGCGTGCTGATGACCGAGCGGGTGCGGGTGATGGTGCACATCGAGCTGACCGGCACGGCCGCGGGCGTCAAGAACGAGGCCGGCCTCCTCGACTTCGTCAGCCGTGAGGTCGAGGTCGAGTGCCTGCCGGCCGACATCCCCAACCACCTCACCCTCGACGTCACCCCGCTGCACGTCGGGCAGCACATCGAGGCCCGCGAGCTGGAGCTGCCGCAGGGGGTCAAGCTGGTCTCCGAGCCCGATCGGGTGATCGTGTCCCTCGGCCACGCTCGCCTCGAGGCCGAGCCGACGGTCGCCGAGGGCGAGAAGGCGGAGCCGGAGGTCATCAGCCGCGGCAAGAAGGAAGCCGAGGAGTAGAGGCTGGGTACCAAGCTCATCGTGGGCCTCGGCAACCCGGGGCCCGACTACGAGGGGACTCGTCACAACGTCGGCTTTCGGGTGGTCGAGGAGCTCGCCGCCCGGCGGTCCCTGCGGTTTTCCAAGCAGGTTTGCCGGGCCCTCGTCGCCGAGGCGCCGAGTTTGCTGCTGGCCGAGCCGCTGACCTACATGAACCGCAGCGGCCATGCCGTGCGCTGCCTCGTCGACCACCGCGAGCTGGCGATCGAGGACGTTCTCGTGGTCTACGACGAGATCCACCTGCCCCTCGGTCGGCTTCGCCTGCGGCCGAAGGGGAGCCCCGCCGGTCACCGCGGCCTCGAGTCCATCCTCGACGCCTTGCAGACCGACGAGGTGGCCAGGCTGCGCCTGGGCGTGGGGATCGAGGCCATGCCGGGGGGCGAGGAGCTACCCGACTTCGTGCTCTCGCCCTTCGGCGCCG
>JBIOYC010000328.1:0-12575 GCA_044869955.1 Thermoanaerobaculia bacterium
TGCTGGATCCGGACCTGATCGTCCGTGACTCGACTCGACCGCTCAAGTGACCGCTGGAGTGAGAACGGACCGACAAGGAGCGGAGATGAAGCCGTCGACGAGCCGGCAGTCACCAAACCAAGTGAGCCTCGAGCTCAGGTCGAAAGAATCCTGTGCGTTCGACATCCTGTCGCTGGGCGAGGTCATGCTGCGCCTCGACCCGGGCGAGGGCAGAATCCGCACCACCCGCCAGCTCCGGGTATGGGAAGGCGGTGGCGAGTACAACGTAGCGCGAGGTCTGCGGCGCTGCTTCGGTCTGCGGGCGGCGGTAGTGACTGCCATCGTCCGCAACGAGGTCGGCCTGCTCCTGGAGGACCTGATCCTCCAGGGCGGAGTCGACACCTCGCAGATCCGGTGGGTGCCGTTCGACGGCATCGGTCGCTCCGTGCGCAATGGGCTGAACTTCACCGAGCGCGGCTTCGGCATTCGTGGCGCCGTCGGCTGTTCCGACCGTGGTCACAGCGCCTCGTCGCAGCTGCGCGTGGGCGACGTCGACTGGGAGCATCTCTTCGGCGAGCTCGGTGTGCGCTGGTTCCACACCGGCGGCATCTTCGCGGCGCTTTCGGAAACCACCGGCGACGTGGTCATCGAGGCGGCGCGCGTGGCCAAGAAGCACGGCACGGTGGTCTCCTACGACCTCAACTATCGAGCGTCGCTCTGGAGCTCGTTCGGCGGCCTCGATCGCTGCCGCAGCGTGAATCGTGCCATCGCTCCGTGGCTCGACGTGATCCTCGGCAACGAGGAAGACTTCTCCTCGTGCCTGGGGCTCGAGGTGGAGGGAGTGGACGAGAGCCTGCTCGCCCTGGACGTCTCGGGGTTCAAGAGCATGATCGAAGCGGCGGTGGCCACCTACCCGAACCTCAAGGCTGTGGCTGCGACCCTGCGCGCCGCCAAGAGCGCCACGATCAACGACTGGGGCGCCATCAGCTGGTGTAACGGCGAATTTCACGCCGCCACCGAGCGACCGAACCTGGAGATCCTCGACCGCGTGGGCGGCGGCGATAGCTTCGCCTCCGGTTACATCTACGGCCTCATGGAGCTTGGCGACGCGGCGCGAGCGGTGGAGTACGGCGCGGCCCACGGCGCCCTGGCGATGACGACGCCGGGAGACACCACCATGGCCTCCCTGGCCGAGGTAGAAAAGGTCGTGCGAGGCGGTGGCGCCAGGGTGGACCGGTGAGCTCGATGAGGTCGGACCGAGGACAGCTCGAGGGGAGCCAGAGGCTCACGCGGCGTCCGCTGATCCCGGTGATCGTGATCGAGGACGAGAACGACGCCGAGCCGCTGGCGGAAGCACTGCTCGCGGGCGGGCTCGACGTGATCGAGGTGACCCTGCGCACGGCAACGGCGATGGCGGCGTTGGCACGCATCATCCGCAGGTTCCCGGAGATGATGGTGGGTGCCGGCACGGTGGTCACGCCGGAGCAGGCGCAACGGTGCCTCGACCTCGGCGTCTCGTTCGGTGTAGCTCCGGGCTTCAACCCGGCGACCTTGCTCCGGTTCCAGCAGGCCGGCGTGCCGTTCCTTCCCGGAGTGCTGACGCCGTCGGAGATCGAATCGGCCTACGCTCACGGCTGCACGCGGCTGAAGTACTTCCCGGCGGAAGCGGCCGGTGGACCCAAGATGCTGCGTGCTCTGGCCGGTCCCTACGAATCCCTCGGCATCCGCTTCTGTCCCACGGGCGGCGTTTCCTTCGACAACATGAACGACTATCTCTCCCTTGCACAGGTCTTCGCCGTCGGCGGGTCGTGGCTCGCCAGCCAGCGCCAGATCGCCGAGAAGCAGTGGTCCATCATCACCCGGCAGACCCGCGAGGCCTTGTCGCGGGCCCATGAGGTGGCTTCATGAGCCGGCTGATTCACCAGGGATTCCTGCTGCAAAGTGACGAGGCGGAGCGCCTCTTCCATGGTTACGCGGCCGGGCAGCCGATCATCGACTTTCACACCCACCTGCCGCCGGCCGAGATCGCTGCCGACCGCCGCTGGCAGAACATCAGCCAGGTATGGCTCAACGGTGACCACTACAAGTGGCGCCAGATGCGCGCCAACGGCGTCGCCGAGCGCTTCTGTACCGGCGACGCGAGCGATCGGGAGAAGTTCGACGCCTTCGCCGGCATTCTCCCGTACCTCCTGCGCAACCCCCTCTACCACTGGTGCCACCTCGAGCTCGCCCGGTATTTCCAGATCGACGATCTTCTGCTCAGCGCGAGGACCGCCGATGAAGTTTGGGAGCGCAGCTCCGAGGTGCTGTGCAACGGGCTCTCGGCTCGATCGCTGATCGAGCAGAGCCACGTCCTCGCGCTCTGCACCTCCGACGATCCGATCGACTCGCTCGAGCACCACGCGGCGGTCGCCGCCGACAGAGCGTTCGCGGCCCGCATCCTTCCCACCTGGCGTCCCACCCGGGTCCTGGCGTTTGCCGATCCCGGCTCCTGGAACGCCTACGTGGACGAGCTCTCCGCCGCGACCGATGTGGAGATCGCTCGCTTCGACGACCTCGTATCGGCCCTCGCCGTGCGCCGCGACGCCTTCCACGAGGCGGGCTGCCGGCTCTCCGACCACGCGCTCGCGGCCGGTGTCTTCTCGCCGGTCTCGGCAGCCGGGCTCGAGTCGATCTTCGACCGGCTCCGGTCCGGGGCGGCTCTCCCGCCTCCGGAACGTGACCAGCTGACGACAGCGCTGCTGCTCGAGTTGGGACGGCTCTACCGGGAGAAGCAGTGGACCCTGCAGCTGCACATCGGTGCGCAGCGAGACAACAACAGCGCGATGTTCGCCGCTCTGGGCCCCGACTCCGGATTCGACTCGATGGGTGACCGCGTCTACGCCGAGCCCCTGGCCCGGTTCCTCGACGCGCTCAACTCCGCGGGAGACCTGCCACGGACCATCCTGTACAACGTGAATCCGCGCGACAACGAGATGCTCGCCTCGATGCTCGCCTGCTTCGAGGACGGCTCCGTGCCGGGCAAGATGCAGCTCGGTTCGGCCTGGTGGTTCCTCGACCAGAAGAACGGGATCGAGCGCCAGCTCGAGGCGGTTTCCCAGATCGGCTCGCTGCGGCGGTTCGTTGGCATGGTCGCCGACAGCCGCTCGTTCCTTTCGTTCAGCCGTCACGAGTACTTCCGCCGCGTCCTGTGCAACGTGCTGGGCGCGGACATGGCGGCAGGCCTCCTGCCGAGGGACTTCGACTTGGTCGGTGCCCTGGTCGAAGACGTCTGCTTCGGCAACGCCAAGCGCTACTTCGGCTTCGAGCTGCCCGATGGTCCGCGAGACTCCGGAAGCGCAGCCGCGCAGCCGCTGCACGCGGCGTCCCGGAGCTGATCCGGGGACACCATGGTCCTGCAACCGAAGCTCTTCTTCCTCGGCGCCGGTCTGGCCGTCCTCGCCTCGATCGCGGCGGCACAGACCGACCCCCGGCTCTTCACCGCCGTCGTCGCCCAGGACGGCAGCGGGCAGTTCACGTCCATTCAGGAGGCGATCGCCAGGATCGCGACGGGCACGCCCGAGCGCCCGGCGACGATCTACGTGCGCCGGGGCGTTTACCGGGAGCTCGTCTACATTCAGCGGGAGAAGCGCTACGTCCGGCTCGTGGGCGAAGACGCCGAGAGCACGGTCCTGGTCTTCGGGCTCCACGCCGGCATGAAGGGGCTCGACGGCCTGCCGATCGGAACGTTCCGCACCGCCACTCTCCACCTCGACGCCGACGACTTCACGGTCGAGAACATGACGATCCGCAACGACGCCGGGCCGGTCGGTCAGGCCCTCGCGGTAGCGGTCCACGGCGACCGCGCGCTGTTCCGCAACGCCCGGTTCCTGGGTCATCAGGACACGGTGTTCCTGAACCGGGGGCGGCACTACTTTGTGGGCTGCGCGATCGAAGGCACGACGGATTTCGTATTCGGCGGTGCGACGGCCTGGTTCGAGGGCTGCGAGCTCCGCGCGCTCGGCTCGGGCTACTTGACCGCCGCAGCCACGCCCCCCGAGGCCGCCTTCGGGCTCGTCTTCCATCGCTGCCGAGTCACCGTCGCGGCGGGCGAACGGAGCTACCTCGGCCGGCCGTGGCGAGATCACGCCGCGACGCTCTTCCTCAAGAGCGAGCTGGGCTCCGGAATCCGCCCCGAAGGCTGGCACGGCTGGGACAGACCCTGGAGTGAGGCGACCAGTCGGTTCGTCGAATCCGGCAACACGGGCGCCGGAGCGGATCGCTCCGCCCGCGTGCCGTGGTCCAAGGAGCTGACGGCCGCCGAGGTCGACGCCATCACGCCGGTCGTGGTCCTCAGCGGGTGGGACCCGACTCGCGCCGAACCGGTGCGTTTCGAACCCCCGGCTGCTGATCGACCCGGTGGCGTAGCCAGCCGGGCAGAGGAGCCCGCGCTCGGGTCGAGGCTTTTCCTGGTGGGCGACTCGACGATGGCGGACAAGGCGGACCTGACGCTCCCCGAGCGCGGCTGGGGACAGCTCTTCCGCGAGCTGGTTCGCCCCCCGCTCAAGATCGAGAACCGGGCGTTGAACGGCCGGAGCACGAAGTCTTTCCGCGACGAGGGCCACTGGGACGAGCTGCTCCGGTCCCTCAGGCCGGGCGACTGGGTCCTGATCCAGTTCGGCCACAACGACGAGAAGGCAGCGGACCAGACGAGATTCACCGAGCCCGAGGGCGAGTTCCGCGCCAACCTGGAGCGCTTCGTGCGCGAGACTCGGGCGCGGGGCGGCCATCCGATCCTGGCGACGCCGATCGTGCGCCGGCGGTTCGACGAAGCTGGCACCTTCACTGACAGCCACGGCGACTACCCGCGATCCGTTCGCGCGGTCGCCGCCGCAGAAGGCGTGCCGCTGCTCGAGATGGAGGGCACCACTCGGGAGCTGGTGCAGGGCTGCGGCGGCGAGAAGTCGCGGTCGCTCTACCTGCATTTCGAGCCCGGCGAGCACCCAGAGCTGCCCGACGGCCTCCACGACGACACCCACTTCTCCGAGCTCGGCGCCCGGCGGATCGCCGAACTGGCGGCACGCGAAATGGCGCGAGCCGGTGTTCCCCTGATCCGTCACCTGAAGCTCGACCCACCTCGGCTGCCGTCCGCCGACGGGTCGAACGGCTGCTCCCTCCCATGAGCTCGGGCGTTCGCTTCGGAGTCGTCGGCACGGGCATGGCCGCCCGCTACCACGCTCGAGCCATTGCCGAAACGCCGGGGGCCAGGCTCGTGGCCGTCTGCCGCGCCGACGCTTCGCGCGCCGACGAGGCGGCGGCAGAGCTCGGTGTGCCGTGCGAGGCGAGCCTCGAGGCGCTGCTCGAGCGCCCCGACGTCGACGCCGTCTGCCTGTGCTCTCCGAGCGGTCTGCACGCGGAACAGGCAGTGGCGGCGGCCCGGGCGGCCAAGCACGTGCTGGTCGAGAAACCGATGGCCTTGCGCCTCGCCGATGCCGACGCCATGATCGCCGCCTGCCGCGGTGCAGGGGTGCGACTGGGCGTCGCCCTGCAGCGGCGCACCGACCCCGCCAGCCGCGCGCTCCACGACGCGATCCGGGCGGGCGAGCTCGGAGATCTCGTGCTGGGAACGGCAACCGTTCCTTATTACCGTCCCCAGAGCTACTACGACAGCGCGGCATGGCGCGGCACCTGGTCACTCGACGGCGGCGGGGCGCTGATGAACCAGGGCATCCACCCCGTGGACCTCCTGTTGTGGCTCATGGGCGGCGAGGCGGAGGTGGTCGGTGCCTCGGGCGGCGCGGTGCAGCACGAGATCGAAGTGGAGGACTGCATGGCAGCGGCGCTGCGCTTCTCGTCGGGCGCTCGCGGCGCGATCGTCGCCACCACCGCGGCCGCGCCGGGTTTCCCGCACCGTGTCGAGGTCTATGGCAGCCGAGGCGGAGCGCAGATCGAAGGGGACACGGTGATCCGCTGGGAAGGGGAAGCGCCGCGGATTCGCCCTCGAGTGCTCGCACCCCTCGCAGCGGGAGCCGCGGGGTCGGGGGCCAGTCCCGCCGGCATCGGCACCCGCGGACACACGCTGCTGGTACAGGATTTCGTTGCCGCGATCCAAGAGGGTCGCGATCCGCTCGTGCACGGAGCCGAAGGCCGGCGCTCCTTGTCGCTGGTGCTCTCCATCTACGAGGCCGCCGGCCTCGGCGGCGGGCATCGCGGGGCTCGAGCCGAAAGGACGACGAGCGCATGCCGCTGAACCGATTGACGGAGAGTCCGCGCTACGTGCGGGTGCACGAGGCCGACAACGTGGCCGTCATCGTCAACGACGGCGGCGTCTCGGCGGGTGCGGTGTTTGGCGACGGACTGCGCCTCCGCGACGCGATTCCGCAGGCCCACAAGGTGGCGCTCCGGCCGATCGCCGAGGGCGAGGCAGTGCGGCGTTACGGGCAGGTCATCGGCACCGCGCGGCGCGCCCTTCTCGAGGGCAGCTGGGTCCGGGAAGGCGACCTCGCCCTGCCCACGCCGCCGGCCCTCGACTCGCTGCCGCGATCGACCGCCGTGCCGCCCGACCCGCCGCCGCTCGAAGGGTATACCTTCGAGGGCTACAGGAACGCCGACGGAACCGTCGGCACCCGCAATCTCCTCGGCATCACGATGACGGTGCAGTGCGTCGCCGGTGTTCTCGAGCACGCGCTCGAGAGGATCCGTACCGAGCTCCTGCCGCGCTATCCCAACGTCGACGACGTGGTCGTCCTGAGCCACGACTTCGGCTGTGGAGTCGCCTTCGACGCGCCCGACGTCGAGATCCCGATCCGTACGGTCAAGAACCTCGCGCGCAACCCGAACCTGGGCGGTCAGGCTCTGGTCGTCGGCCTGGGATGCGAGATGCTGCAGCCCGCGCAAGTCGTCCCGCAGCTGGGTGCCGGAGGCAGTGGCCTCGACCCGCGAGAGCCGTGGCTCTACCGCCTGCAGGATTCTCAGCGCGGCTTCCGCGGGATGATCGAGCAGATCCTGAAGTTGGCCGAGCGACGCCTGCAGCAGCTCGACCAGCGGCGACGTGAGACCTGCCCAGCCTCCGCCCTGGTGCTCGGCATGCAATGCGGCGGCAGCGATGCCTTCTCCGGCATCACGGCGAATCCCGCCCTCGGCTTCGCTGCCGACCTGCTGGTGCGCGCCGGTGCGACGGTGATGTTTTCCGAGGTGACCGAGGTCCGCGACGCCGTGCACCTGCTCACCGCCCGTGCCCGGGACGAGGAGGTGGCGCAGGCGTTGATCCGCGAGATGGAGTGGTACGACCGCTACCTCGCCCGCGGCGGGAGCGACCGCAGCGCCAATACGTCGCCGGGCAACAAGGTCGGCGGCCTTTCCAACATCGTGGAGAAGGCGCTCGGTGCCACCGCCAAGTCCGGCCAGTCGGCGATCAGCGGCGTCCTCGGCCCCGGCGAGCGCGCAGAGCAGAGAGGTCTGCTGTTCTGCGCCACGCCGGCCGGCGACTTCGTCTGCGGCACGCTGCAGTTGGCTGCGGGAATGAACCTTCACGTGTTCACCACCGGACGCGGCACGCCCTATGGATTGGCGATGGCGCCGGTGATCAAGGTTGGAACCCGCACCGAGCTCGCGCAGCGGTGGCCCGACCTGATCGACGTCGACGCCGGGCGGATCGCAAGCGGCGAGAGCAGCGTCGAGGAGCTCGGCTGGGAGTTGTTTCACACCTATCTCGAGGTCGCCAGCGGCAAGAAGAAGACGTGGGCCGAAGTGCACCGCCTCCACAACCACCTGGCGCTGTTCAACCCCGCGCCCCTCACCTGAGTCGCGGCGATCGGAGGGCCACCCTTGTCGAATGAACAGGTTCCTGCTGCCGAGCGCGCAGCCGCGTCGACCGAGTCGCCTGGTGCCGCAATACACGGCGGAAACTACCGATGGGTGGTCTGCGCCCTGCTTTTCTTCGCCACTACGATCAACTACGTCGACCGCCAGGTGATCGGCATTCTCGCCAAGGACTTGCAGCAGATTTTCGGCTGGACGGAGCTGGACTACGGAAACATCGTCGCCGCATTCAACGCTTCCTACGCCGTGGGACTGCTCCTGGCGGGCCGGCTGATCGACCGGATCGGCACCAGGGCGGGCTATGCCATCGCGCTCACGATGTGGAGCATCGCCGGAATGGCGGCCGCCGGCGCCCGCTCGGCGCTCCAGTTCGGAATCGCCCGCGCGGCGCTGGGACTCGGCGAAGCCGGGAACTTCCCGGCCGCCATCAAGACGGTGGCCGAGTGGTTCCCGAAGAAGGAACGCGCGCTGGCCACCGGAATCTTCAACGCCGGGACCAACGTCGGCGCGGTCGTCGCACCGCTCACCGTTCCCTGGATTGCGCTCCACCTCGGCTGGCGGTGGGCCTTCATCCTGACCGGGGCGGTAGGCCTGTTGTGGCTGCTGTTCTGGCTTCCGCTGTACCGTAAGCCCGAGGATCATCCGCGGCTGTCGAAAGCCGAACGGGCGTACATTCAGAGCGATCCCCCCGATTCGGCTTCTCCGACGCCGTGGGTGAAGCTCATTCCCCATCGGCAGACCTGTGCCTTCGCCTTCGCAAAGTACCTGACGGATCCGATCTGGTGGTTCTACCTCTTCTGGATCCCGAACTTTCTGCGCGACCAACACGGCCTCCAGCTCTCGACGATCGGACCGCCGCTGATCGTGATCTACCTGATTGCCGATGTCGGCAGCGTGGGCGGTGGCTGGATCTCGTCCAGTCTCATCAAGCGGGGCTGGACGATCAGCCGAGCGCGCAAGACGGCGATGTTGATCTGCGCCCTCGCCGTCACGCCGATCGTCTTCGTCTCGAGAGTGTCGAACCTCTGGGTCGCGGTTGCGCTCATCGGTCTCGCTGCCGCGGCTCACCAGGGTTGGTCGGCCAATCTCTTCACGACGGTGTCGGACATGTTTCCCCGGCGAGCCGTTGGCTCGGTCGTCGGAATCGGCGGCATGGCCGGTGCCATGGGCGGCGCGACCTTCGCCGTTGCGACCGGCTACATTCTCGATCGCACCCACAACAACTACCTGATCATGTTCGCGATCTCCGGCTCGATCTACCTGCTCGCGCTCGTCCTCGTCCATCTGCTCGTGCCGCGGCTCGAGCCCATCGAGGACGTGCAGGCCGCGATCGTCAAGCCGATGTCGTTCGGAGCGATCGGCGGATTCGGATTCATCGGACTGGTGTTCGGCACCTTCGGCGGATGGGTGTGCGGGCTGCTGCTGAAGGTGACCGGCCAGGCGCTGCTCCTGTCGATGATGACCGGCGCGTTGTCCTGTGCGGTTCTCGGAGCCGTCGCCGGCGTGATCCTCTGCCGGCGAATGGTGGGGCGAGCGTGACGTTGGGCCCCAGGATCACGGTCCTACTGCTTCCGCACGCTCCGGATCAGCCCCAGGAAGCTCTCTCGCTCGGCGGCGAGGGTGCCGTCGGGGCCGGTGGCCTTGAAGAACCACGGTCCGCCGGGACCCTCGACCACGGCGCCGAAGAGGCGGGCGCCGGGCTGGGCGGTGGTGGGGCCTTGGCCCATCTGGCTGGGCTTCAAGGTGCCGGCGACGTCGATCCAGGTCACCTTGAGGCCGTTGGCCTCGAAGCTCTCGCGCACGGGGGTGCCGGGATTCTCGACCTGGCCGACCCAGCGCTCGAGGTTGGCCTCCACCCCACCGCCCCCGCCCGGACCGAAGAAGAAGATCGCCAGCTCGCCGGTGCCGGCCGGACCGGGGATGCTGGCCTGGCCGATGCGCATCGAGCTCGCCGGAGGAGTGGGCTGCCAGTGGGCCGGGAGGGTGTAGGCGAGGCCGGCCGCCGAGGGTCCGGAGGGAGCCGAGGCGGTGACCGGGGTGCCGCGGGAAGACAGGGGGGCGAAGGGCTCTCCGCCGCTCGCGGCCGGTGCCGGCGCGGCAGCAGGAGCCGCTGCCGGCGCCTCGTGAATGGCCCCTTCACGGCTCTTACCGCCGCACGCCATCAGGATCGAGAGGACCGCTACCGACACCAGGAACTTGCTTGCTCTCATGGGCCTAGGCTATCGGACGGCCTTTCTAGTTGGCAAACGCGCCGGCGTCCGGCGTGCCGTCGCTCCTGAACAGCCGCCGCGTGAGGGCCGCCTGGTCGGGCTCGCGGGCGATCGCCGAGAAGAGCAGGCCGGAGCCGAGAGGGCGCAGATCCTGCGGGAAACTGTTCACGGGAGGATGCTGGTGTCGTTCAAGTCCGCCACCCGCTGGGCGAGGGCCCCGCCGGCGGCCTGGGCACCGGCGAGAGCGAAGGCGAGAGCGAGCAAGTACGAGCCGAGGGCGGCGCGGTTCGAGCGCATGGATCCTCCTGGGCGGGGATGGGCCTGGAACAGTCTATGTTGTCGTAGCCTACGAAACCATGAGCGGCAACGTCCGACGAGACTGGCGCGATCCGGGCGTCCTTGACGTCCGATCCCGCCCCCTGCTAGCTTGCCGGACATGCCGGCCAGTGAGCGACCTTCGGCCTCGACCTCGTCCACCGCTGACAGCGGCTAGGCGCGGCGAGCCGTTCTCTTCTCCGGAGCCCGCGCCTCTAGCGCGGGCTTCTTGCGTTTTGGGAGGCCTTTCATGACCGAGCGCGTCACCGCCTTCGCCCCGGCGACGGTCTCGAACGTCGCGTGTGGCTTCGACGTCTTCGGCTTTGCAATCGAAGGGCTGGGCGACGAGGTCGAGGCCGAGCGCCAGGACGAGCCGGGCGTGGCCATCGACCAGATCCTGCACGATCACGGCCGCCTGCCCCGTGACCCGGAGAAGAACACCGCCTCGGTGGCCGCCCGGGCCGTGCTGGCGAGGTGCGGAGCACGGGGCGGCGTTCGGCTCACGGTCAAGAAGGGGATCCCCCTGGCGAGCGGCCTGGGGGGCAGCGCGGCGAGCGCCGTGGCCGCCGCCGTGGCCACGAATCACCTGCTCGGCGCCCGCCTTTCCTCGGACGAGCTCCTCGCCTGTGCTCTGGCCGGCGAGCGCATCGCCAGCCGCAGCACCCATGCCGACAACGTCGCTCCCTCGCTGCTCGGTGGCTTCGTCCTGGTACGCCAGCCCTTGCCGCCGGACGTCGTCACCCTGCCCGTGCCCGACGGGCTGACCTGTGCCCTGCTCCATCCCTGGATCGAGATCGAGACCCACGCCGCCCGCGCCTGTCTGGGCGACAGCGTTCCCCTCGCCAGCGCGGTGCGCCAGTGGGCCAACACCGCCGCCCTGGTGGCGGCCCTGTTCCGGGGAGACCTCGAGCTGCTGCGCCGCTCGCTCGAGGACCACGTCGCCGAGCCGGCCCGGCGCCTCCTGGTGCCGGGCTTCGATGCCGTGCGCCGGGCCGCCCTCGAGGCCGGGGCCCTGGGCTGCAGCCTCTCGGGCTCGGGCCCCACCCTCTTCGCCCTCACCGCCAGCCCGCAGACCGGGGAGGCGGTGTCCCTGGCCATGGCCGAGGCCTACCGCGAGCTGGGAGAGGGCCCGGCCGATCGCTGGGTGTCGCCGATCAGCTCCCTCGGGGCCCAACTGCGCGAGACCCCGGTCTGTGCCTGAGATGCGCCGCCCATGCGCCTGATCAGCACCGCCGGCCAAGCCCCAGAGGTCGGCTTCGCGGAGGCCCTCTCGCGCGGCCTCGCCCCGGACGGCGGCCTCTACCTGCCCCGTGAGCTGACTCCCCTGCCGCCGGAGGCCGTCGCCGGCCTCCGCGGCCAGCCTCTGGTCGAGACCGCGCGCCGCCTGGCTCACCACCTGTGGGGGGACGACCTGCCGGCGCCGTCCCTCGACCGCATGGTCGAGGAAGCGTTGCCTTTCGAGATCCCCCTCCGGCCCCTCGACCCGAGCACCGGCCTCCTCGAGCTGTTCCACGGCCCGACGCTCGCGTTCAAGGACGTGGGCGCCCGCTTCCTCGCCCGGCTGCTGGCGGCCACCCGTCCTCCGGACAGCCCGGAGCTGACGGTGCTCGTCGCGACCTCGGGGGACACCGGCGGCGCCGTGGCCGACGCCTTCTGGCGGGTGGCGGGCACGCGGGTGGTGGTGCTCTATCCGCGCGAGAGAGTGAGCCCCCTCCAGGAGCGGCAGATCGCGGGGCTGGGTGAGAACGTCCAAGCCCTGGCCGTGATGGGCAGCTTCGACGACTGCCAGCGCCTGGTGAAAGAGGCCTTCCTCGACCCGGAGCTCGCCGCCACCCACACCCTCACGTCAGCCAACTCGATCAGCATCGGACGGCTCTTACCCCAGCTCTTCTACTACTTCCACGCCTGGGCTCAGCTGCCGGCGGGCGCTCCCCCGCCGCTCTTCTCCGTGCCCTGCGGCAACCTGGGCAACCTGACCGCCGGCTTCCTGGCCGCGCGGCTCGGCCTGCCGGTGGCTGGCTTCGTGGCGGCTACGAACCGCAACGACGTCCTGCCCGAGCTCCTGGCCACCGGGGTCTTCCGCCCGCGCCCGTCGCTGCCCACCCTCTCGAACGCCATGGACGTTGGCCATCCCAGCAACCTCGCCCGGCTGCTCCACCTGGTGGGTGGGGACCTCGGTGCCCTGTCGCGAGAACTGGTGGCGGGCGCTTGGTCGGACGACGAGACCCTGGAGGCCATCCGCGAGGTCGACCGGCGCTTCGGCGTGGTGCT
>JBIOYC010000329.1:0-32973 GCA_044869955.1 Thermoanaerobaculia bacterium
GCTGCGCTCAGGATGACAAGGGGGGCGCACTTGACCGATGGCTACAGTGATCACGACCGGCACCACCTTGCAACGGCTGCGGTTCCACCGTGCCGTCTGTCGTCCTGAGCGAAGCGAAGGACCTGGGGGTAGGCCACTTCGCCAGCCGCTGCCTCCTGCTCGCCGCAGCCACAGCCACCCGACCAGATCCTTCGCTGCGCTCAGGATGACAAGGGGGGCGCCCTTCACCGATGGCTACGCTGACGACAAGGGGGGCACTCTGTCGCCATGGGCCAGCGCCCCCACCCCAAGAGGTAGCTCGCGGTGGGCCTCCGGTGCTACAATCTGCGCGTCATTTGAGACGCAATCTCAATAACCAGCCCATGTCCGTGATCTCCCTGGCCCCAGCCTCCGCCCCTTCGGACTCGCTGCGCCTGACCCAGCTCGCCGCCGGCAGCCGGGCGCGGCTCTCGGCGACCCGCCTGGCCGCGGCCGAGCAGGACCTGCTGACCGCCCTGGGTCTCTCCGCCGGCAGCTGCTTCCGCGTCTGCCGCGCCGGCGACCCCTGGATCCTCGAAGTACGGGCCACCCGCATCGGCCTCGCCGACGTGGTGGCCGAGCGCCTCCTGGTCGTCCCCGACGGCGAGCCATGAGCCCGGCGTCGGCCGCCACCGCCCCTCTGCCGCGGCGCCCGGTGGCAGTCGCCCCTGCCCACGACCCCCTGCGCATCGCCCTGGTGGGCAACCCGAACACCGGCAAGACCACCCTCTTCAACCGCCTCTGCGGCCTGCGCGCCAAGACCGCCAACTTCCCCGGCACCACCACCGATGCCCGCATCGGCCGCATGGCCCTGCCTTCCGGGCGCGAGGTCGAGGTGGTGGATCTGCCCGGCATCTACCGCCTGACCCTGGACCTGCCGGAGTCCCGCGTCTGTCGCGGCGTGCTCGGTGGTGAGGGCTTCTACCGCCGGCCCGACGCCGTGGTGGCCGTGCTCGACGCCACCAACCTGGCGCGCAACCTCCACCTGCTGGGCGAGGTGCTGGCCAAGGGGCTGCCGACCGTGGTGGCCCTCAACATGGTGGACCTCGCCCGCCGCCGCGGGCTGACTTTCGACACCGCCAAGCTCTCCCGCGAGCTGGGCTGCCCGGTGGTGCCGATCATGGCGCGCAAGGGGGAGGGTCTGGAGGAGCTGCTGGGGCAGCTCGCCGAGCTGGCCGCCGCGGTGGCCGGCCCTCGGCCCGTGACCAGCCTGCCCGGCCTCGGCAGCGACTCCGGTCTCGAGCGCTGGGCCGACGGCGTGGTCGAGCGCAGCCTCGGCGGCGCCCACGCCGTCGGGGCGGGTGCCGATACCCTGACCGAGCGGCTCGACCAGGCCTTTACCCACCCGGTGCTCGGTGTCCTGCTCTTCGTCGTGGTCATGGGCGGGCTGTTCTGGACCCTCTTCGCCCTCGCCAAGGTGCCGATGGACCTGATCGAGGCCACCTTCGGCGTGCTCGGCGGCTGGGTGGCGGAGGTGATGCCACCGGGCGCCTTGCGCGACCTGGTGGCCAACGGCATCCTCGGCGGCATCGCCGGCACGGTGGTCTTCCTGCCGCAGATCTGCCTGCTCTTCCTCCTGATCAGCCTGCTCGAGGACACTGGCTACCTGGCCCGGGCCGCCTTCGTGATGGACCGCCTCCTCTGCCGCTTCGGCCTGCCGGGCCACGCCTTCGTGCCCCTGCTCTCGAGCCACGCCTGCGCCATCCCCGGCATCCTCGCCACCCGCCTGATCCCGGACCGACAGGACCGTCTGACCACCATCCTGGTGGCCCCCTTCATGTCCTGCTCGGCCCGGCTGCCGGTCTACGTGCTATTGACCGGGCTGCTCTTCGCGGAGCGCCCCCTGCTCGGCGGCCTGGCCTTCGCCGGCTGCTATCTGCTGGGCGGCGCCGCGGCCCTGATCTCCGCGCTGGTGGCCCGGCGCAGCTTCCTCGCCGGCCGCTCGCGGCCGATGGTGCTGGAGCTGCCCTCCTACAAGGTGCCCTCGCTGCGCACGGCCGCCTTCGTCGCCTGGGACCAGGGGCTCGAGTTCCTGAAGAAGGCGGGCACCACGATCATGGCCATCTGCGTGGTGATGTGGTGGCTCTCGGCCTACCCGGTGACGCCGCCGCCCGTCCAGGCGTTGGCCCTCGAGCAGCAGGCCACGACCCTGGCCGCGACCGACCCGAGCGAGGCCGAGCGCCTGCGGGCCGAGGCGGCGCAGTTGACCGCCCGCTCCGCCCAGGCCGGCAGCTACGCCGGACGCCTGGGCCGCCTGGTCCAGCCAGTGTTCGAGCCCTTGGGCTACGACTGGCAGCTCACGGTGGGGGTGCTCACCAGCTTCGTGGCCCGAGAGGTCTTCGTCTCGACCATGTCGGTGCTGCTGATGGGCAGCGACGACCTCGACTTCGCGGACCGCGGCGTGCTGGCCCGGCTCCACGGCGCCACCCGCGACGACGGCAGCCTGCTCTTCTCGACCGCCGCCTCCGCCTCCCTGCTGGTCTTCTTCGTGCTGGCCATGCAATGCCTGCCGACGCTGGCGGTCACCCGGCGGGAGACCGGCAGCGTGAGGTGGGCCGCCCTCCAGCTGGGCTACATGAGCGCCCTCGCCTACGTCTTCGCCTTCGTCACCTACCGGCTGGTGCTCGCCCTGGGGGGCAGCTGACCATGCTCGGCCTTCACGACCTACCCTGGGCCGACTGGCAGTTCTGGGCCACCACGGCCCTGGCGGGGCTCGCCGCCGGGCTCTTGCTGCGACCCTGGCTGGCACGGCGCAAGTCCGAGACCGCGGCCGGCTGCCCCGGCTGCAGCGGCTGTGAGAGCAAGGAGCCCGCTCCTCCGAAGCTGGTGAAGCTGGGCCGGTAGGGGCGCGGTCAGCGGGGGCCTCTCAAGCCGACCGGCCCGCCGAGGTGCCAGGCACTTCGGGGACTCGTCGCTGGACCCCGCTCTTCTCCCGGAAGGAACCCCCTCACCCTAACCCTCTCCCCCCTTCGGGGGGCGAGGGGACCGGAGGATCTAGCGAGTGGGGAAGGCCCCTTCCGATCCCCTCTCTCCCTGCCAGGGGGAGAGGGTTAGGGTGAGGGGGTTCCCACACTCCGAGGTGCCAGGGACTTCGGCAATCGGCCTGTCACGGCCTGATCACCCGCCTGTGTTACGGTGCCCCGAGCCCTCGACCGCACCTTCCTGGACCCTCCTGGGAGACCCTCCTCATGCGCCGAAACGCCCCGATCCGCCTCACTCTCCTCTCCACGGCCTGCCTGTTCGTCGCCGCCGCCTTCGCGTCCGGCCCCAAGCCCACGAGCTCCCCCACTACCGATTGGCCCCACTGGCGCGGCCCCCTGGCGCGAGGAGTCGCCCCGCAGGGCAATCCCCCGGTCGAGTGGAGCGAGACCCGGAACGTCCGTTTCAAGGTCGAGATCCCCGGTCGGGGTCTGTCCACGCCGATCGTCTGGAAGGAGCGCATCTTCGTGACCTCCGCCGTCCCCCTGGGCGAGGCTCCCGCCCCGGCGCCCCCTCCCGAGGAAGGCGGCCGGCTGGCCCGGGTGTCGCCCTCGGGGGCGCAGCGCTTCGTGCTCTACGCCCTCGATCGCCAGACCGGCAAGGTGGTCTGGGAGCGCACCGCCCGCGAGGGCGTCCCCCACGAGGGCACCCACGCGGATGGCAGCTGGGCCTCGGCCTCGGCGGTGACCGACGGCGAGGTGGTCCTCGCCCCCTTCGGCTCGAACGGCCTCTACGTCTACGACCTCGACGGCAAGCTGCTGTGGTCGAAGGACCTGGGGGACATGGCCACCCGCAACGCCTTCGGCGAGGGCAGCTCGCCGGTGCTGGCCGGGGACACCGTGGTGGTGAACTGGGACCACGAGGCGGGCTCCTTCATCGTCGCCCTGGACAAGAGGACCGGCAACGAGCGCTGGCGCCAGCTCCGCGAGGAGGTGACCTCCTGGTCGACCCCTCTGGTGGTCGAGCACGGCGGCAAGCAGCAGCTGGTGGTGGCCGCCACCGGCCGCACCCGGAGCTACGACCTGGCGACCGGCGAGGTGCTCTGGCAGGCGGGCGGGATGACCACCAACGTCATCCCCTCGCCGGTCGAGAGCGACGGCGTGGTCTACGTGATGAGCGGCTTCCGCGGCAACGCCCTCCAGGCTATCCGCCTCGACCAGGCCAAAGGCGAGGTCGCGGGCCCGCCAGCGATCGCCTGGACCTACGACCGCGACACCCCCTACGTGCCCTCCCCCCTGCTCCACGAGGGCATCCTCTACTTCTTGAAGCACAACACCGGCACCCTCTCGGCCCTCGACGCCAAGACCGGCGCCCTGCGTTACGGGCCGGTGCGCCTCGAGGGCCTCGACGGCGCCTACGCCTCGCCGGTGGCGGCAGCGGGTCGGGTCTACGTGGTGGGCCGGAACGGCGTCACCCAGGTGATCCGCGCCGGCGCCGAGCACGTCGTCCTGGCCACTAACCGCCTGGACGACCGCTTCGACGCCTCGCCGGCGATCGCCGGCGACGAGCTGCTGCTGCGTG
This sequence comes from Thermoanaerobaculia bacterium, assembly GCA_044869955.1. Taxonomy (GTDB): domain Bacteria; phylum Acidobacteriota; class Thermoanaerobaculia; order Multivoradales; family SZUA-115; genus CALMKX01. The sequence continues at coordinate 4,519 of JBIOYC010000329.1, forward strand.
GCCACCGGTATCTCTACTCCCTGGCAGCGCCGGGGAGCTGAGCCAGATCCCTTCAGCCCTCCCGCCGGGCCACCACCAGGAAGCGGGTGTGGTTGTCTGGCCGGTCGGCGATGCCCCGGGCGAGGACCCTGAGGCCCCAGCGCTCGCCGGCCTGCTCGGAGGCGATCGCGGCCACCGCAGGGTCGCCGCCCTCCCGCACCAGCCGGGCGGCACCCGCGGTGTCCCACACCGCCTCGGCCTGCCAGGTCGGGTGGCGGGCGAGGAGGCCGCCGCACTGGGCGAGGGCCACGGGATGGGAGAGCACGCGCTCGATGCCCTCTGCGCCCCGGGGCTCGAGGCCGAGCAGGCAGTGCTCGATCTCGATCGTCTGCTCCCCCACCACCCGGAGGCCGAGCTCCTCGACCAGCCGCGGCACCTCGGCGATCGGGCCGACGATCGAGTTCTCGACCGGCACCACGGCGAGGAGAGCCAGCCCCCGCGCCACGGCCTCGAGGGTCTCGCGGAACGTGACGCAGCCGGCGAGCGTGGCCTCGACGCCGCGGGGCGCCAGGAAGCGGCGGGCGGCGGCCTCGCTCCAGGCCCCCGGGGCGCCCTGGAAGGTGACCACCCGGGAGGCGGCGAGCTGCTCCTGCTGGCGGCGCACCGAGTCCGCGAGCACCCGGCGCACCAGGGCGGCCACGGTGCGCCGCTCGAGGCCAAGTCGCGCGGCGCGCTCGGTCAGGCGGGCGAAGATCTCAGCCTCGCGGCGGCGGTCGCGCACGGCCACGCCGTGCTCCGCCTTCACTGCCGCCACCCGGTCCACCAATCCCCGGCGGGCAGCCAGCAGCTCCAGAAGCTGGTCGTCGACCTGATCGAGCTGCCTCCTCAGTCCTTCGAGCGCGCTGTTCATTTCCGGGCCTTCCCAAAACGCAAAAAGCCCGCCGCGGGAAGCGGCGGGCTCGAGTGATCGCTGAGTTCTGTAGGGGTCTACCCGCCGCCGACCCGATGTCGGGTGCTAAAGAAGAAGAAACCGAAAAAGGCGGCGCTGGCGGCGAAGCCCTGCCCCGAGAGCGCGCGGCTCCGGGCAGGTTGAGCGGAGGTCAGAGAGGGCTTCGCCATGGTGAGTGGGCGGAGGATAGCACAGCCGGGCCGTCGCTCCCTGTGCCGCCTCGGGCGCCCCGATCGGGCTGGCGAGGTGCCAGGGACTTCGGCAACAGGCGGCACGCCCGGCCTCAGCCACCCTCCCGAACCACCCGAAACCCCAGACTGAACCCTCGATCCTGGGGCCGGTGGGTGTAGCGCAGCGCGCAGCGGGCGCTGTCAGCGCCGTAGTGCCAGCTGCCACCCCGAATCACTTTGAGCGAGCTGCCGCAGCTGGCGACGGGGTCGGACGCCGGGTCGGTGGGGTAGGGGCAGTGCTCGTCTTGGGTCCACTCCCAGACGTTGCCGTGCAGGTCGTAGAACCCCCACGGGTTGGGCGGGAAGGATCCCACTGGCATCGGGTGCCCGGGACCGGCGGCGGTGCCCTCGGTGGATGCTTCGAAGCTCGCCTGGGCTGGGGTCAGGGAAGCCCCGGTCGCGTAGGCGGAGGTCGTGCCGGCGCGGCAGGCGTACTCCCACTCGGCCTCCGTCGGCAGGCGAAATTGATGGCCCGGGGAACGCTCCGCCAGTTTTTCCAGAAACTCCTGGACCTCGAACCAGCTCACGCTCTCGACCGGCAGCAGGTCTCCGTGGTCCCGGAAGTGGCTCGGGTTGTCCCCCATCACCACCCGCCATTGGCGCTGGGTTGCCTCCGTCGCGCCGAGCCAGAAGGGCCGAGACAGCCTCACCTCGTGCTGGCGCTCCTGGTCTTCCCGTCCGACCTCGTCCGGCGGCGAGCCCATCACGAAGCGGCCCGCCGGCACCTGGACGAACGCCATGCCCGTCACCGGCTCCACCCATCGGGGGCTCTCGGCAGCGGCCGTCGGAGCACCCCGACCGCAGGCGAGGGCGCCGAGGCTCAAGGCACAGAGCAGGGATCTCACCACTGACTCACGCCCCGCTACCGAGGTGCCAGGGTTTTCGGCAATCGGTCCCCTACTCCGCCTTCAGCGTCTCCACCGGGCTCACCCGCGCCGCCCGCCTGGCCGGCACCAGGCAGGCCACGGTGGAGGCGACCAGCAGCACCGCGATCACCGAAACCAGCGTGAGCGGGTCGCCGGCCTGGACGCCGAAGAGCACCGCCGAGACGAAGCGCTGCGCGGCCAGGGCCAGCAGCAGCCCGGCGACCAGCCCCACCCCGGCCAGGGTGAGCCCCTGCTTGAGCACCCGGCCGAGCACGGACTCGGCCGTGGCGCCCAGGGCCATGCGAATCCCCAGCTCCTGGCGCCGCTCCTCGACCAGGTAGGAGAGCACGCCGTAGGTGCCGATCGCTGCGAGGGCCAGGGCCAGGGCACCGAAGGCCCCGATCAGCAGGGAGAGGAAGCGGGAGTCCGCCGTCGAGTTCCGGATCACTTGCTCGAGGGAGGCGAGGCGGGCCACCGGCAGCGCGGGGTCGCGCCGACGCACCTCGGCGCGTACGGCACCGGCCAGGGCCTCGGGGTCGCCGGCCGAGCGCACCACCACGAAACGGTCGCGAACGCCGAAGCCGACGCGGTAGATCTGGGGGGTGAAGAAGTAGAGCTCGGTGCCCACCGGCTGCTTCATCCCCCCCTGCTTGACGTCGCCCACCACACCGACGACGCGGAACCACGGCGTCTCTTCGCGGAAGGCCGGACGCAGCCGCCGGCCGACCGGGCTCTGCCCTGGCCAGAAGACCTCGGCCAGGCGCTGATTGACCACCACTACCGGCTCGCCGTTGACGTCGCCGGCCTCGAAGAGCCGGCCACCGGGCACCAGCGGGATGCGCAGGGTGTCGAAGTAGCCCTCGGTGACGAATTGGTAGTAGTCGACGTTGTGCTGCGGACCCTCCGGCGGCTCGGGCACCCCTTCGAACTCGGTGTCGTTGGCGTCCACCTCGCGCACGGGAGGCAGGCCGGAAACCGTGCCCACCGCCTGCACGCCGGGCAGGGTGCTGATGCCCGCCACCACCTCGTCGTAGAAGGCCCCCACCTGCTGCGGCTCGGGGTACTGAGTCTCGGGCAGCGAGAGCTCGAAGGAGAGCACGCCCTGGGGATCGAAGCCCGGATCCACCCGCTCGAGGGCGAGGAAGCTGCGGGTCAGGAGCCCCGCCCCCACCACCAGCACGGTGGCCATCGCCACCTCCCCCACCACCAGGGCGCGGCGCACCAGCAGGCGGCCCCGCCCGAGGGAGGTCCGCCCGCCGTCCTTGAGCGCCGTGCCGAAATTGCGGCTCCAGGCCTCACGCACCGGGGCCAGGCTGAAGAGCAGGCCGGCGGCGAGGGAGATCCCGAGCACGAAGGCCAGCACCGGCAAGGAGGGCTCCACCCTGTCGACCCGGATCACGCTGCCGGGAAAGGCCGCCAGCACGCCGTTGACCCCTAGGAAGGCCAGCAGGGTGCCGAGGGTGCCGCCGGCCAGGGCCAGCAGCAGGCCCTCCACCAGGAATTGCCGCGCCAGCCGGCCGGCGCCGGCTCCCAAGGCGGTGCGCACCGCCACCTCGCGGCGGCGGCCCTCGGAGCGGGCGAGCAGCAGGTTGGCGACGTTGGCACAGGCGATGGCGAGGACCAGACCCACCGTGGCGGCGAGCAGCCAGAGGGCCGGGCGAGCGGGCCCGATCAGCTCCTCTTTCATGTCCCGCACGACCATCGGATGGCCTTCCGCGCTCGGGATGTGCTCGCCGGGGATCTCGGCCTTCCAGCGCACCAGGAGGCCGTCGAGGTCGGCCTGGGCCTGAGCCACGGTCACTCCCGGCTTCAAGCGGCCGGCGAGGTAGAGATAGTGATTGCCCCGGGGGCGGAGCTGGGCGGTGTCGATCGCCAGGGGGGCCCAGAGGTCGATGCCCGCGTCGTCGAGATCCATCGCCCGGGGCACGACCCCAACCACCTCCACCCGCCGGCCGTCGACGTCGATCTGCCTGCCCACCAGGCTCGGGTCGGCGGCGAAGGCGTCCCGCCACAGCCGCTCGGAGACCAGCACCACGCCGTCCTTGCCGGGCACGTCCTCGGCGGGGCCGAAGACCCGGCCGGCGAGGGGGCGGACCTTGAGGGCCTCGAGCAGGGAGGCGCTGGCCGCTGCGACCACCACCCGGCGCGGCTCCACCTCGCCGCCGCCGACGTTGGCCGAGTCCACCCGATAGGCGCCCAGGGCCTCGAAGCTGCGAGACCACCGCGCCATCTCCAGGTACTCGGGCTGCGACACCCAGAACTTGGTGAAGCCCATGGTGGGGAACTGGCTGTAGACGTAGACCAGTCGATCGGATTGGGGGAAGGGCAGGGGGCGGAGGAGGGCGGCCTCCACCAGGCTGAAGATGGCGGCGTTGGCGCCGATCCCAAGGGCCAGGGTCAAGAGGATCACCGCCGTCAGGCCGGGGCGCGCCCGCCACTGACGGAAGGCGTAGAAGAAGTCCTGAGTCCATCCGCTCATCGTCGGTCCCTCCTCTTGCGATCGCTTCGGAATACGGCCGCCCGGGTCCCCGAGTTTCGACCCCGCCCGAGGTGCCAGGCACTTCGGCAATCACCCCTCTCTCCGAGGTGCCAGGGTTTTCGGCAATCGGCTCCGGCGAGCTTGCTCACAGGCTAGAATGCCGGCCATCACCATCCGCTCAGCCGCCAGGAAAGGGGCCAGGAGGCCGCCATGACAGGCGTCAGTGACCCGCCCGGGAGCTCGCCCGGCCCTGGTCCCGAGACCGACCTCGGCGACCGCCTGCGGGGTCTGGCGCCCTCGGCCTCCGGGCCGCATCAGCCCCGCCTCGGCGGGCGCTGGGGCCGCTTCGAGATCCTCCAGCTCCTGGGCCAGGGCGGCATGGGCCGGGTCTACCTGGCGATCGACCCCAGCCTCGACCGTCGCGTGGCGCTCAAGCTCCTCGCCAACGACGAGCCCCAGCAGCTGGCCCGCTTCCTCGCCGAGGCCCGCGCTCAGGCCCGGGTCGAGCACGAGCACGTCTGCCGGGTCTACGAGGTGGGCGAGGCCGAGGGCCGGCCCTACATTGCGATGCAGTACGTCGACGGCCCGTCGCTGCGCCAGGCGCCGGCCGAGATGTCCCTCGAGCAGCGGGTCAAGGCCCTTCGCGAGGTCGCCGAGGCGGTGCACGAGGCGCACAAGATCGGCCTCATCCACCGCGACTTGAAGCCGGCCAACGTCCTGCTCGAGGCGACCGCCGCCGGCTGGCATCCCTACGTCACCGACTTCGGCATCGCCCGCGCCGCCGAGGAGCCCGGCCTCACCAAGACCGGCGTGCTGCTCGGCACCCTGGAGTACCTGGCCCCCGAGGCCGCGCTCGGCCAGGCCCGGCAGCCCGACCGCCGCCTCGACGTCTGGGGCCTGGGGGTCACCCTCTACGAGCTGCTGACCGGCCGCCTGCCCTTCGAGGGCGGCTCCGAAGGCGAGCTCTTCGGCCAGCTGCTCACCGGCGACCCGGTGCCGATCGAGCGCCGGCGGCCCGACCTCCCCCGCGACCTCGCCACCATCGTCGGCAAGGCCCTCGAGCGCGACCCGCAGCGCCGCTACGAATCGGCCCGTGTCCTGGCCGACGACCTCGGCCGCTTCCTCGAGGGCGAGCCGATCGAGGCCCGCCGCCCCTCCCGCTCGTACCGCCTGGCCAAGTGGGTACAGCGCAACCGCCGCCTCGCCGGGGTGAGCGGGGCCGCCGGCCTGCTGGTGCTGACCTTCGCCGGGCTCTTCCTCGAGGCCCGCTGGGACGCCGCCGCCCGCGCCGAGCTGGCGCAACGTTTCGGCCGCGAGGTGCAGAGCATCGAGAGCCTGCTCCGCGTCGCCCACCTGCTGCCCCTCCACGACATCACCGCCGAACGGCAAGAGGTACGCCGTCGCATGCAGGAGATCCGCGCCTCGATGGCCCGCGGTGGCTCTCGCGCTCGGGGCCCTGGCGCCTACGCCCTCGGCCGCGGCCACCTCGCGCTGGCCGAGCCCCAGGCGGCCCGCACCGAGCTCGAGAGGGCCTGGGAAGCCGGCTTCCGCGGCGCCGAGGTCTCCTCCGCCCTGGGCCAGGCCCTCGGTCTGCTCTATCGGCGAGCTCTGCTCGAGGCCGAGAACCTCCCGGGGACCTCACAACGCGAGGCCGAGCGAGAACGGGCACGGCGGGAGCTGCGCGGGCCGGCTCTCGAGGCCCTGCGTCGTGCCGCCGCAGAGGGCGGCGAGGAGGCCGCTCACCTCGAGGGGCTGATCGACTTCTACGACGAGCGCTTCCCGGAGGCCCAGGCCAAGGCCCGCTCCGCCGCCGAACAGGATCCCGGGCGCTGGGAGGGCCTCGCCCTCGGCGCCGACGCCCTCTCGGCCATCGGCAACGCGCGCGCTCTGACAGGCCATCTGGAAGAGGCTCTGACCGCCCTGGCGGAGAGCGAGGTGCTCTACGGGCGGGCGTCCGTCATCGCCCGCAGTGATCCCTTCCTCTACGTCGGGCTTTGTCGCAGTCGCCTGCGCCGGCTCGAGGTGCACCGCCAGCAGGGTCGCGAGCGCCCCGCCGACCTCGACGAGGTGCTGGCGCCCTGCCGCCAGGCCCTCGAGGCGCAACCCGACCTCGCCGAGGCCTACGCCACCCAGGCGCACGCCCACTGGCGCTTCGCCCAGACCCTGGTGGACGCGGGGCTCGACCCCAACGCCGTCCTCGACCAGGCGGTGGCCCTCGCCGGTAAGGCCACCGAGCTCGATCCCAGGAGCCCCTACGCCCCCACCACGGCCGGCACCGCCGAGGTGATCCGCGCCGAGTACCAGATGCTGAACGGGAAGGACCCGCGGCTCGCCCTGGAGCGGGCGGTCGCACACTTCGAGGAAGCGATCCGCCGCGCCCCCGGATGGGTCAGCGCCGCCAGCGAGATCGGCCTTGCCTACTGGAACCGGGCCACCTGGGAGATGAGCCAGGGCCTCGATCCGGCGACCAGCTTCGGCCGCGCCGAGCAAAGCCTCCAGCGGGCGATCGTCGCCCTGCCGGCGTACGCGAACGCGCACCACAACCTGGGCCTGGTTCTCGACTACCGGGCGGACTGGGAAGCCTCCCGCGGCATCGACCCGGAGCCGACCCGCCTGCGCGCCCGGCCCTCCCTCCTGGAGGCCATCCGCCTCACGCCGACCGACGGGCTCTTCCACTCGAACCTCGCCGCCTCCCACCTGAAGCAAGCCGTCTGGGAGACCTCCAAGAACCAGGATCCGCGGGCCAACCTGGAGGCCGCACGGGCCGGGTTCGAGCGATCCGCAGAGCTCAACGACCGCGATCCCAACGTGCGCTCGAACCTCGGCTTCACCTGGGTCTCCCTGGCCGACTGGGAGCGACAGCAGGGGCGCGATCCGCGGCCCAGCCTGAAACGGGCGGTCGAGGAGGTCGAGAGGGCCCTCGACACCTTCCCCAACTTCGCCCTGGCCGTCGGAGTGCTGGGGGAAGCCTGGAGCTGTCAGGCGCGATGGGAAGTGGATACAGGGCGGGACCCTCGCTCCTCCCTCGCCAAAGCCGAGAACGCTTTCGCTCGCACCGTGGCGATCAACCGCAACTTGTCGGCGGAGGTTGAGAAGCTGCGGGCCGCCAACCGAGAGCTGGCGGCCCGCTGGGCCGAGCGGCGCTGATCAGAACAGGATGCGCAGGCCGAGCTGCGCCTGGCGGGGATCGCCGAGACCGCTCTGCACCGTGCCGTCGAAGTTGAAGATCAGGTTGGTGACCTCGGGACGCTTGGGGTTGGGGCTGTTGAAGACGTTGAACACGTCGACGATGCCCTCGATCTGGAGATCCCCCCACTGGAACATCTTCGAGATGCGCAGGTCGAGCGAGGAGAATTTGTTGTCCTTGCGGCCGAGGTTGCGCTGCGTCACCGTGCCGTCGGCGTTGATGCGGTCCTGCGGCGTGTTGGCGTCGGCGCCGGTCTCGGTGATCGATTTCGGCTGCGCGGAGCGATAGGAATAGCGCGCGTTGACGTCGATCCCCCACGGGCCTTGCCACAGGGCCCAGGCGTTGAAGCGGTGGCGCTGGTCGCGATCGGAGTAGCCCCACTCGGCGTCGAGGTCGGTGACCCGCGCGTAGCGGAACGAGAACGGATCCCGCTCGTTGTCGTCGTCCGACTTGTCCTTCGAGTAGGTGTAATAGCCCTGGAACTGCACTTTCTCGAAGCGGCCGGTCATGCCCACGGTGTAGCCGCGGTAGAGGCTCGAAGCGCTGGACTCGACCACGGTCAGGGTGCCGATGCCGTTCGAGCCGTCAGCGCCCAGGCCGGTCGACCAAGGCGAGCCGAGCAGTGGATCGTTCCGGTTGACGAAACGGGTCAGGTGATCAGTCTTGGCGTAGTTGAACTTGAACAGGCCGGAGAGGCCGGTGCGGAGCTCCCGCTCGACGGCTAAGGCGTAGCTGGTGGTGCGCGGGTTCTCAAAATCCTTGTCGAAGACGAACACGTCTGGCCGGAACGGATCCCCCACCTCGCTCTGTGGAATCAGCTCGCCGTAAGCCGGAGGCGCACCGAGGATCGGCGTCAGGGCGCTGTTGCGGAACAGGGTCTGGCCGCGGCTGCCGTTGGTCGAGCGCGAGGAGGCGAGCACCAGCCCGGGGATGCGCGCGTAGTAGATGCCAGCGCTGGCGCGGATGACGGTCTTGCCGTCGCTCTTGGGATCCCAGGAGACGCCGAGGCGGGGCTGCCAGTTGTCGTAGTCGGAGGGGATCTCACCGTCGGACGGGAACTCCTGGCCGTTGCGGGTCTGGCCGATGAAGGGCGCGAAGAAGACCTCGTCGGCCGGAGTGATCGGGTCCGGCTGGATCTGCGCCTCCCAACGTAAACCATACTGAACGGTCAGATTGGAGCGCGGCTGCCAGGTGTCCTGGAGGAACACCGCCGGCTCGTGCTGGGTGATCGTCTGCGTGCCTGCCTCCGCGGCGCTGAGCCCGCCGACACCGGCCTGCTGGAGGTAGAGCAGCACCGGGCCGGTGATCGTGGTGCCCGGCGGACAGGCTCCCAGCTCCGACGAGCTGCCGTCTGAGCACTCGACGTAGCGCGGGTTGCGGCTGTAGTTGAGGAAGCCGTCGGTCGAGCTGAAGATGAAGCGGCCGTTGGCGAAGCCGATGAAGGTCTGGAAGGCCGACGTTTGGTTGTACTCGAAGCCGGCCTTGATGGTGTGGTTGGGGGTCAGGTAGGTGACGTTGTCGTTCGCCTGCCAGCGGGTGTCGTGGTAGACCACCGGGATGAAGAAAGGCATACCGAAGCGGTAGGAGCTCCCGAAGTCGAAGGCGGTGTCCGGCAGGGGGCGGCCGGTGGCGGGATTGATCGGGCCGTCGTAGGGCCGGGGCCGATCCTCACGCGCGTATTGGAAGCGGAACTCGTTGAGCAGGCGTGAGGTGAAATTCGACACCACCGATCCGGAGATCGCCCAGGAAGAGTTCTTCTCCGTGGCGTTGGCGCTGGTGCCCCAGGAGTCGACGTCGAACGTTCCGTTCTTCTGCTCGGAGTAGGTGTAGGGGAAGCGCAGCGTCAGCACGTGACGATCGTTCGGCAGCCAATCGACCTTGCCCAGGAACACGATGGCGTCGTTGGTGCGCTCGATCGGCGCGTTCTCGTTCGGGCTGCCGTAGCGGGCGAGCTCGTCGATCACACGCTGCTCGATGCGATCGGGATCGTTCTGCTTCACCGAGGTGCCGTCCTGGTAGTCCAGGGCGGTGAAGAAGAAGAGCCGGTCCTTGCGCAGCGGCCCGCCGAAGGTGAAGCCGGCCTGGGTCTGATCCGAGTCGAACTTGGGCTCGAGGCTGCCGTCGTCCCGCTCGGCGCGCGACGACAGCGAGTCGTCCTTGTAGAAGAGGTGGGCGGTGCCGGCGTACTGGTTGGTGCCGGACTTGGTGATCACGCTGACGAACCCGGAGGAGGCGCGACCGAACTCCGCGGGCGCGCCGTCGGGCACCACCACCACCTCCTGTACGGCGTCGATGTTGAAGGTGAAGGCCGGCCGCTGGCCACCCCGCTGCTCGCCGAAGAAGGGATTGTTGAAGTCGGCGCCGTCGACCGCGATGTTGTTCTGGATGCCCTTCTGGCCGTTGACCGACAGCTCGTCGCCGTCCGGCCCCTGCACCACCGAGACGCCGGGGGTGAGCTTCGACAGGTCGAGGAAGTTGCGGCCGTTGTTGGGCAGGCCATCGATGTCGTCGCGGCCGATGCGCACCGAGTTCTCGGTGCGTGACACCTCGATCAGAGGGGCCGCCTCGGTGACCACGATCTGCTCGGAGACCGCCGAGACCTTCAGGGTCAGGCTCAAGGTGATGGTCTGGCCGACCGCCAGCTCCAGGCCCTCGCGCACCAGGGTGGCGAAGCCGTCGAGGCTGGCCGTCACCTGGTAGGGGCCGAGGGGAAGGAGCACGCCCCGGAAGCGGCCGCGCTCGTCGGTCGTCAGCGACTGCTCGTAGTTGGTGGCGGTGTTCTGGAGGCTCACGCCGGCGCCGGGCAAGACCCCCCCGCTCTCATCCGTGACCGTCCCTTCGATGACACCGGTCGTCGCCTGGGACTGAGCCCACAGGGCCGAGCCCGGGACCAGCAACGCCAGCAGGATCAGGACCGAGACCCACCTTGGACGCGGCATGCGAACCTCCTCCGTCGGACCTGGAGCGCGACGGCTCCGTTACAGATCGGTGAAAAGTACTGAGATGTTAGTCCCGGCGGGTCGAGCCGTCCAGGGGGGCCAGCGCGCCCCTCCCCAGGTGCCAGCGTTTTCGGCAATCGGCTTCAGGGCTCGGCGTACATGGCCTCGATCTCGGCCGCGTATTTCTCGGTTACCACCCGCCGCTTGATCTTCATGGTCGGCGTCAGCTCGCCCCCCTCGATCGAGAAGGGTATGGGCAAGAGGGTGAACCTCTTCACCTGCTCGAAGCGGGCCAGCCGCCGGTTCACCTGCTCGACCACGACTTCGATCGCCTCCCGCACCCGCGGGCTCTCGTGCGGCAGCTCCTTCCCGCCCTGCTCTGCGGCGAGGCTCGCGGCCGCCGGGCCGTCCAGGGTGATCAGAGCCGATACGAACTTGCGCCGGTCACCGATCAGCACGGCGTCCGCCACCAGCGGCGACTCCTTGATCGCCGCCTCGATCGCCACCGGCGCCAGGTTCTTGCCGCCCGCCGTGATCAGGATCTCTTTCTTGCGCCCGGTGATGTTGAGGAGGCCATCGGCGCCGAACGCACCCAGATCACCGGAGCAGAGCCAGCCGTCGACCAGCGTCTCGCGCGTGGCGTCGGGGTCCTGGAAGTAGCCCAGGAAGACGTTCGGCCCGCGCAGCAGGATCTCGCCGTCCTCGGCCAGCCGCACCTCGACGCCCTCGAGGGGGCGGCCGACGCTGCCGAAGCGGGTGCGCCCGGGGTAGTTGTAGCTGGTCGGCCCGGAGCCCTCGGATTGACCGGAGACCTCGTGGATCGGCAGGTCCAGGCTGGCGAAGAACTCCATCACCTCGCGGGCGAGCGGCGCCGCACCGGTCACCAGGGCTCGGGCGCGTGAGAAGCCCAAAGCCGCCTTGAGCTTGCCGAAAACCAGGCGACTCGCCAGCCGGTAGGAGAGAGCAAGGCCGAGGGGGATCGGCACACCCCGGTTGCGCCGCTCGTTCACCTCGGACGCCACCCGCCGGGCCCAGCCGAGGAGGCGCCCCTTGAAGCCCCGCACCGCGCCCAGCCGGGCGGCCAACGCGGCCTGGATCTTCTCCCAAACCCGAGGCACCCCGAAGAATGAGGTGGGGCTGTACCTCGCGGAGGTGCTCGGGCAGCTTCTCGAGGGCCTGGGCGAAGTAGACGGTGGTGCCCACAGTCGCGGGGATGTGGACGGTCCCCAGCTGCTCGGCGATGTGGGAGAGGGGCAGGTAGGAGAGGGCGCAATCCCCCGGCTTCGACTCGACGATCGCCGCGAGGGCGGTCGCCGTCCACAGCAGGTTGCGGTGGGAGAGCATCACGCCCTTGGGCCGCCCGGTGGTGCCGGAGGTGTAGATCAAGCTGGCGAGATCGTCCTCGCGCAGCGCTTCGATGCGCTCCTCGAGGACCCGCTCGGGCAGGCCGCCACCGAGGGCGTCGAAGCCCTCCCAGGTCAGGACCCGAGGATCGCCGGCGGCGGGGACGCCGCGCATGGTGACCACCCGGACCAGCTCCGGGAGCTCTTCGCCGAGCGCCGCGATGGCCTGCCAGGCCTCGGCCGCCTCGACCAGGAGGACGCGGGCCCCGGAGTGGCGCAGCACGTAGGCCGCCTCGGCGGGGGTCAGGGTGGCGTAGATGCCCGCGCCGGCGCCGCCGGCGGCCATCGCGGCGTGGTGGAAAATCACCCACTCGGGCCGGTTGCCCCCGAGCATCGCGACTCGCCCGCCCGGCTCGAGGCCGAGGGCGATCAGAGCTCGGGCGGCTCGCGAGATCTCGGCGCCGAAGTCGCGCCAGGAGGTCGGCTGCCATCCCGACGCCGTGCGCACGTGGTAGGCGGCTTGGTCGCCCAAACGAGCGGCGTGCTCGCGGGCGCGGCGGGGGATGGAGTCGATCGCCATGGCAGCTCAGACCCTCCCGGCAGCTCGGCGCTCGGCCTCGAGGGTGAGCTGCCAGGCCTCCTCGGGGCTGCGGAAACGGACACCGAGCTCCCGCTCGGCCTTGGCGGCGGAGAAACGCATGTCGATGCTGGTGGCCTTCACCACCTCCCGGGACACGAAGGGCTGCTGGCCGAGGAGGCGCAGCAGCACCTCACCCATGGCGCCAACGCCATAGGCCAGGGGATAGGGCAGCCAGATTCGGGGCCGCAGGCCGCCCGGAGTCCTCGCCCACAGCTCCACGATCTCGCGCATGCGCCGGGGCGGGCCGGTCAGGATGTAGTCCTCACCCATCCGTCCCCCCTCCACCGCCAGGGCCATGCCTTCGGCGAGGTCGTCGACGTAGACGCAGCTGTGGTGCCGCTCCGCCGCCCAGAGGATCGGCGGCAGGCGCCGGCGGACCCACTGGCGGGCGTTCTGCCCCCAGGCGGAGTGGTCCGCCGGGCCGATCACGGCACCCGGGCAAACGATCACCAGTGGCAGACCCTGCCGGCGGAAGCGCAGGGCAACGTCGTGAGCCTCGGTCTTGGTGGCTTCATACACGGTGACCGGCGGACGCCGGCGGGTGAAGCTCTCGTCGGCGAAAGTGTCGCCGGTGTCCCCCCAGGCCAGGATGCTCGAGGTGTAGTAGACCCGCGGGATCCCCAGCTCGGCCGCCAGCCCGAGGGTGTTCTCGGTGCCGTCCACGTTGATGGCGTGCATGGCCTGCCGGACATTCGCGGTGACGCCGAGCTCGTACCACCCGGCGTTGTGGAAGACCGCCTCGGCGCCGGTCATGCCGGCCCGCATGGACTCGCGGTCGGTGACGTCTCCGCTCACGAGCCAGGCGCCGACGACCTCGAGGGCTCGAGCCGGCCCGGCCTCCGGGCGGCGCACCAGGGCATCGACCTCGTGGCCGCGCCGCCGCAGCGCGGCCACCAGACGCTGCCCGATGAACCCCGTACCGCCGGTCAAGAAGATCCGCATCGACGGCTCACGGCCTCACCCAGACCAGCTCGACACCCTCCCGCTCGCCGAGAGCGTCGCGCAGAACCGTCAGCAAGGCCGTATCGATCCCTCGCTCGACGAAGAGGTCGAGGGTGTCGCTATCCAGCCAGTAATCCTGGTCCTCGTCGTCCTCCTCCTCGAGCTGGTCGAGCAGGAACTGTAGCTGCTCTTCCGTGATGCGGCCGATCGACCGACCCGTTTCCTTGTCCTTGAGCTCGATCATGGGACCTCCTCGTGAGCGGGATCGAACTCCAGAAGCCTACCAGCACCACCTTCCACGGAGGTGCCAGCGTTCTCGGCAATCGCCCCACCGAGGTGCCAGGGTTTTCGGCAAAGGGGCCCCCGGGATGTGCGTGCTACGCTTTCGAGGTGTCCCTGCCCGCTGCCTTGGTACCCGCTCGCCCCCGAATCAAGGTCTGCGGACTGACCACCCTTCGGGACGCTCTCCTGGCGTCCTCCCTGGGCGCCGACGCCCTCGGCTTCCGGGTCGGGCTCCTGCACTCGAGCCAGGACGAGCTCCGCCCCGACAAGGCCGCCTCGATCGTCTCCGCCCTCCCGCCTTTCGTCACTTCGGTCCTGGTCACCCATCGAGAGCAGGTCGGTGAGGTGGTCTCGCTGTGGCGCCGTGTCCGCAGCCAGGCGATTCAGCTCCATGACGGGTTCCCGGCACCAGAGATTCCCGCCTTGCGGCGTGAGCTGCCCAGCATCAAGATCCTGAGGACGGTCCACGTCGAGGACGAGACGTCCGTGGCCACGGCCTACCGGGCGGCCTTCTTCACCGATGCGCTGGTGCTCGACACGCGCCCATCGGAGCGCCTGAGTGCTACCGGACAGAGGCACGACTGGATGATCTCGCGCCAGATCGTCGAGAAGGTGGCTCCCTACCCGGTGATCCTGGCCGGCGGCCTCAACCTCGAGGACGTAGCCCTGGCCCGGCGCCAAGTCGAGCCTTGGGGCCTCGACGTCGACACCGGCGTCTGCGTGAAGCCCGGAGTGAAGTCCCGCGAGCTCCTCGAGAGCTTCCTTCACGAAGCTACACGGCCGCTCTTGAACCGATCGAGCGCCTTCCCGCTCGGGGCCTGAGCTGCTCGCTGTCCCTCCGCTGATTCTCGACCAAGCCAACCCTTCCTCCCGGGGTGCCAGGATTTTCGGCAGGCAGTCTCCTGCCTCCTCGACCGTTTTCCGTCTATCTCGAATAGAGATGGCGAGACCGCTTCGCTTCGTGCCGACCGGCCATGTGGTCGAGGTCACCTGCCGCACTCTTCAGGAACGCGCTCTGCTGCGTCCCAGCCCGGCCCTGAACGAGATCGCGCTCGGCGTGCTGGGCCGAGCCCAGCGACGCTACGGCCTCCGGATCCACGTCTTTGTGTTCATGTCCAATCACTACCACCTTCTCGCCTCTCCCGAAGACGCCCTTCAACTCGCCCGCTTCATGGCCTACCTCAACGCCAACCTCGCCAAGGAGGTCAGCAGGCTGCACAGGTGGAAAGGCAAGGTGTGGGCCCGCCGCTATCGGGCCATCGTGCTGAGCCAGGAAGAGGAGGCTCAGGTCGGCCGGCTGCGGTACATCCTGGCCCACGGGGTCAAGGAGGGGCTGGTGAGATCGCCGTCGGATTGGCCGGGGGCTCACTGCGTAGTCGCGCTTCGCGACGGTGTCTCGCTCGAAGGGAGCTGGTTCGATCGCTCACTCGAGCATAAGGCGAGGCGACGGAGCCGGAGGACCCCGGATCGGCCTCAGGTCTTCCCGGAGCAGGAATCACTTCGACTCTCACCACTCCCCTGCTGGGAGGGACTTGACGAAGGCAAGCGCCGAGACAGGATCCGAGACTTGCTACACCAGGTCGAAGCGGAGGGGGCCCGAGAGGTTCGCGCAAGGGGTCGCATCGCCAGGCTCCCCAGACGGCCCTCGATCCTCCGTCAGAATCCTCACTCTCGCCCCCGCGCCGCCAAGCGCACCTCGGCTCCCGCTTTCCATGCAGCGACTGCCAGCGCGCGCGAGGCGCTCCGAGCGGCCTACCGATGGTTCGTGCAGGTGTTTCGAGCTGCGGCGGAGCGGCTCCGCGGTGGTGATCCTTCGCCCGGGTTTCCCGAAGGCAGCTTCCCGCCCGGTCTGCCCTTCGTGTCGGTCAGAGCCGGCTGAGGCCCCCGGCGGACGTGAGCGAACTCAGACTGCTTGAAGCAGCGCCTCGCCCGAAGTACGCCTGGAGACCTTACCCACTGTACCGGCGGACGCCCGAGCGGGCCCGCGTCAGAGCCGATTGCGCAAAATAGCCACTTGGCGGACGACCTCTACCCAGGCTGTCCCGCCGAGTGAGCCTCGCCGCTCGGCTGCAGTCACTGGATCGAGCAGCTCCGAGAGGTCCCGGGCCAGTGCCGCGTGATAGGTGCCAGCGTTTTCGGCGGTGAGGGCGGCGAGGGTCTGGCCGGCCGCCTCGCAGTCCGCCACCACCTTCGCCACCACCTCGTGCGCCTCCCGGAACGCCACCCCCTGCTGCACCAGGTAGTCCGCGAGCTCCGTCGCCAGCGAGAAATCTCCCACCAGCTCGGTCGTGAAGCGCTCGCGATCGAAGCTCAGCGTGCGCCACACTCCGGCCAGGATGCCTACGCAGTCCCGCGTGGTCTCGAGCGCGTCGAACAGGGACCTCCGATCCTCCTGCAGGTCCCGGTTGTAGGACATCGGCAGGCCCTTGATCAGGGTCAGCAGCGCCATCAGGTCCCCCACCACCCGCCCGGCCTTTCCCCGCACCAGCTCTGCCGCATCCGGGTTGGCCTTCTGCGGCATGATGCTCGAGGTCGTCACGTAGCCTGGCCCCAGTCGCACGAACCGCCACTCCGCCGCCGACCACAGCACCAGCTCCTCGGCCATCCGCGACAAGTGGATCATCACGATCGAGCACACGCTCGCCAGCTCCAGCTCGTGGTCCCGCGCCGCCACCGCGTCCATGGCGTTTTCGACCGGCCCGGCAAAGCCCAGCAGCTCGGCCGTGCGCCGGCGATCGATCGGATGGGGCGTTCCGGCCATGGCGCACGCTCCCAGCGGGCTCTGATCCTGGCGCGCCAGGGCCTGTCGCAGCCGATCGCGATCCCGCAAGAGTGGCCAGGCGTGGGCCAGCAGGTGGTGGCCGAGCCAGATCGGCTGGCCCCGCTGGAGGTGGGTGTAGCCGGGCATGAGGGTGCGGCCGTCCACCTCGACCCGATCGAGCAACGCACCGAGCAGGTCGGTGATGGCGCTGTCGAGCCCGGCTCCCCGGCGCTTCAGCCACAGCCGCACGTCGGTCGCCACTTGGTCGTTGCGCGACCGGGCAGTGTGCAGCTTCTTGCCGACCTCCCCCAGGCGCTCGATCAGCCGCGCCTCGACGGCCATGTGCACGTCCTCGTGCTCGGGCCCCAGGGTGAACCCGCCACGTGCCGCCTCGTCGCGGATCTGCTCGAGCCCTTGGCGCAAGGCCCGGCCCTCCTCGGCGGTCAGGAGCCCCACCTCGGCGAGCATGGTGACGTGGGCGATCGAGCCATCCACGTCCTCAGCGATCATCGCGGCATCCACGTCGTTCGACGACGAGAAACGCGCCATGTCGGCGGTCATGGGCCGCCCGAAGCGGTCACGCAACATGATCAGGCCCGGGCCTTTGAGGAGGCGAGCGTCCGCAGCCGCAGGGCCCGCAGGCGGATTAGGCCCGTCGCGTCGGCCTGGTTGTAGACGTCGTCGGCCTCGAAAGTCACGACCTTGGCGTCGTAGAGGCTGTGCTTCTCCGACCGCCGCCCCTCGACGGTGACCGCCCCCTTGTAGACCTTCAGACGCGCCTCGCCGGTGACCCGCTCCTGGCTCTTCTCGATGAGAGCGTGCAGGGCCTCCCGCTCCGGGCTGAACCAGAGGCCGCTATAGATCATCTCGGCGAAACGTGGCGAAAGCTCGTCGCGCAGGTGCATCACCTCGCGGTCGAGGGTGATCGACTCCACGGCCCGGTGAGCGTGGTGGAGCAGGGTCACCCCCGGGGTCTCGTAGACGCCGCGGCTCTTCATGCCGACGAAGCGGTTCTCGACGATGTCCACCCGGCCGACGCCGTGGCGGCCGCCGATCTCGTTGGCCCTCTCGACCAGGGCGACCGGCGCGAGGCGCTCGCCGTCGATGGCCACCGGCAGGCCCTGCTCGAAGGCGACGACCACCCGCTCGGGGGTGTCCGGGGCCTTCTCCGGGTCCACGGTCATTTGGAACATCCCCTCAGGGGGCGAGGCCCAGGGGTCCTCGAGCACGCCGCCTTCGTAGGAGATGTGCATAAGGTTGGCGTCCATCGAGTACTCCGGCTTGGGCGCCGCCGGCATCGGGATGCCGTGCTTCTGGGCGTAGGCGACGAGGTCCGTGCGGCCCTTGAAGCTCCACTCTCGCCACGGCGCGATGATGCGGATTCCCGGCGACAAGGCGTAGGCGCCCATCTCGAAGCGGATCTGATCATTGCCCTTGCCGGTGGCCCCATGCGCGATGGCGTCCGCGCCGAAGCGCTGGGCGGCGCGCACCATGCCGCGGGCGATCACAGGCCGGGCGAGGGCGGTGCCCATCAAGTAGTAGCCCTCATAGAGGGCGTTGGCCTGGAGCGCCGGGAAGATCAGCTCGCGCACGAACTCCTCGCGCACGTCCTCGGCCACCGCGTCCACGGCTCCGGTCCGGAAGGCCGCCTCCTGGATGCGCTGGGCATCGCAGTCCGGTTGCCCGAGGTCGGCAGTGTAAGCCACTACCTCTGCCTTGTAAGTCTCGCGGATCCAGTGCAGGATCACCGAGGTATCCAACCCTCCCGAATAGGCGAGAACAACCTTCATCTTCGAGCGCTCCTCGTCGAATGTGGAAATAGAGAGGATCAGACAAACCCGACCCGGCGCAGAGCTTAGCGTGTTTCCGCCGGGCTTCGCGAGGTCAGGGTACACTGGGACCGACGCCCCTGGCGGGCGCCCGGGAGTGTGCGCTTGCGTGGAACTATCCGTCTCTTCCAGATCGCCGGCATCGATCTCAGGCTCCATTTCACCTTTCCCCTGATCCTCGTCCTCGGGGCTCTGCAATGGGGCCGCGAGCACGGCACCGCGGGGATGGTCTTCGGCGTGCTGCTGACCGCCGCCCTTTTCGTCTGCGTCACCCTCCACGAGCTCGGCCACAGTGTGGTCGCCAAGGGCTTCGGCATCCCGGTGCGCGAAATCGTGCTGATGCCGATCGGCGGCGTGGCCCTCTTCACCCGCATGCCCAGAAAGCCCTTGCAGGAGCTGCTGATCGCCATCGCCGGGCCCGCGGTCAACGTGGTGATCGCCGCCCTGCTGACCACGGCGCTGCTAGTCTGGCAGGGGGACCTTCCCTTCTCCCGGGCGGGGCTGACGGATTCCCAGCTGACCCACCCCTCCTTCCTCACCTTCCTCCACTGGCTGTTGATCGCCAACGTCACGCTGGTGCTCTTCAACCTCATCCCGGCCTTCCCGATGGACGGCGGCCGCATGCTGCGCGCCGTGCTGGCTTGGCTCCTGGGCTTCCGGCGGGCTACCCGCATCGCCTCCCTGATCGGCCAGAGCCTGGCGGCGATCGCCGGCATCTGGGCCCTTTTCTCGAACCAGATCCTGCTCGCCGTCCTCGCCCTCTTCGTGTTCCTGGGAGCAGGGCGAGAGCTGGCGGTCGAGGAAGCCCGGCACCTGCTGGCCAGCCGGCGGATCGGCGACGTGTACAACAAATACGCCCTGATCCTGGCGCCTGGAGATCGCGCCAGCCGGGTGGTGGACTACATCTTGACCAGCTACCAACCGGACTTCGCCGTAGTCCAGGGCGGGCAGCTTCTTGGGGTGGTGCGCCGAGAGTCCCTCCTCAACGCCATGGCCGCTGACCCCGGCGACCCCTACGTCGCCGGCATCATGAACCGCACGGTCCTGCGCCTGCCGGCCGACGCCCAGCTCGACAGCGCCCAGGAGCAGATGGCCGATGCCGGTGCCGACATTGCGGCGGTGATGGAGGGAGACCGCTTCCTCGGCCTGGTCAGCCTCGACGACCTGCGCGAGGTGCTCCAGATCTCAGCCGTGCTCGATCGCAGCCAGCGGCCCGCCAGCGCCTGAGCCCCCTCGCCCGAGGTGCCAGGGTTTTCGGCAATCGCTCGTCGAGGTGCCAGGGATCTCGGCGATGCGGCGCTTCGGACGCTCCTGCAACCCTACTCGGCCCCCTGCGTATCGCCCCCCGGAGGCTTGAAGGATGGCTTCGACGGCGACCCGACCCTGGCGCGTGGCTTCCTGCGGCCGGCTGGGCCCGGTCCTGCTGCTGGCCGCCTGCTCCTCGAACCCGCGAGCCCCCGAGGGCGGCTCCGGGCTGACCTTCACCCCCTGCCACCTGGACGGACTGGAGGAAGAGATGCGCTGTGCCACCGTCGAGGTCTTCGAGGACCGCGTGGCCGGCACCGGCGCCCGGATCCCCCTCGCCGTCACCGTGATCCCCGCCCGGCGCAGCCGGCCCGAGCCGGATCCCCTCTTCCTGCTCGCCGGCGGTCCTGGCCAGGGCGCCCGTAGCTACGCTCGCCTGGTCGACGGCCCCTTCCGGGAGATCCGCAAGAATCGCGACCTCGTGCTCGTGGACCTCCGGGGCACTGGAGACTCCGGCCCCCTCTCCTGTCCCCTGCCGGAGGACGATTGGAGCGCCACCTCGGGCCTGGGCTTCGACGCGGCGGCCTGCCTGGCGGCCCAGTCCGCCAACGTCGCGCTCTACAACTCCGAAAGCCTGGTCGACGACCTCGACGAGGTGCGCGCCCGCCTGGGCTACGAACGCATCAACCTCTGGGGCGGCTCCTACGGCACTCGAGCCGCTCTGGTCTATGCCCGCCGCCACGGTGAGCACCTCCGTTCCGTGGTGCTCGACGGCGCCGCCCCCTTCGAAACGAAGCTGCCTCTCTCCTTCCTGGCCGACGGCCAGCGCTCCCTCGACCAGCTCCTCACCGACTGTGAGGCGGACACCGGTTGCCGCGCCGCCTACCCGGACCTCCGCCACCGCCTCGACACCCTCCTCGCCCGGCTCAAGGCGCAGCCGACACGGGCTCACCTGCGACACCCCCGCAGTGGCGAGCCGATCGAGGTGGTGGTCAGCCGCGACGCCTTCGCTTCGGCCGTGCGCGGCCTGCTCTACTCGGCAACCCTCTCGTCGCTCCTCCCCTGGATGATCGACCGGGCCGAGGCCGGGGACTACCAGCCCTTCGCCGCCCTCGGCAGCGCGGGCTCCTCCTGGGCGACTCGCACGATGGCGCTCGGGCTCACCCTCTCGGTGCTGTGTACCGAGGACGTACCTCGCATCCGCGACGAGGAGGTGGCGGGAGCGGCCGCAGGGAGCTTCCTCGGCGACTCGGTGGTCGGCGCCTGGCGCCAGAGCTGTGCCCAGTGGCAGGTCGGCCCGCTGCCCGCCGGGCTGGAGCAGGTGCGCCCGAGCCGGGCGCCCGCCCTGATCCTCTCCGGCAACCTCGACCCGGCCACTCCACCCCGCTGGGGTGAGGCCATGCGCCGGCACTTCCCCAGGAGCCTCCACCTGGTGGCGCCGGGGGTGGGTCACAACGTCTCCTTCTCGGGCTGCGCGCCCAAGCTGATCGCCCGTTTCATCGCTCAGGGCACCGCCGACGGGCTCGAGGGCGGCTGTTTGAAGGAGCTCTCGCGTCCCCCCTTCCTGCTGAGCCCGGCCGGGCCGGGCGCCTGAGTCAGAGGATCTCCCGATGCTCGAGGTCAGCGGACTCCACAAGCGCTTCGGCGAGGTGGTTGCGGTTGAGGACGTGAGCTTCGCCGCTCGCGACGGCGAGATCACCGGCCTCCTCGGCCCCAATGGTGCCGGCAAGACCACCACGCTGCGGGTGCTCTACGGCCTGCTCTCGCCGCACCGCGGCACGGCTCGGGTGGGCGGCCACGACAGCCACCGCGAAACCACCGCCGCGCGCCGCTCCCTCGGCGTGCTGCCGGACTCTCCGGGGCTTTACGCCCGCCTCACCGCCCGGGAGCACGTCGAGTACGCCGGCCGACTCCAAGGCCTCGACGGCTCGGCGCTGGCCGCGGCGGTCGACCGCCTGCTCGCCGAGCTGGAGTTGGAGCGCGTGGCGGACCGGCCGGGCGCCGGCTTCTCTCAAGGCGAGCGGCGCAAGGTAGCCCTGGCCCGTGCCCTGGTCCACGACCCGCCCAACCTGATCCTCGACGAGCCCACCAACGGCCTCGACGTGATGAGCAGCCGGGCCGTCCGCGAGCAGGTGCGGCGCCTGGCCCGGGCCGGTAAGTGCGTGCTCTTCTCGAGCCACGTCCTGCCCGAGGTCTCGGCCCTCTGCGATCGGGTGGTCATCCTCGGTCGGGGCCGGGTGCTGGCGGACGCCACGCCGGCCGAGCTGCTGGCGAGGACCGGCCGGCCCGACCTCGAGAGCGCCTTCGTCGACATCATCGGCACCGAGGAGGGCCTGGCGGCATGAGCTCGCCCACCGGCGTGGTGTTCAAGAAGGAGCTTCTGGACGGCCTGCGCGACCGCCGCTCCCTCATCTCGGCCCTGCTCTACTCGCTGCTCGGGCCGCTGATGATGGCCTTCGCCCTCCAGGCGGTGGCCAGGAGCTTCGGCGACGATCGGCCTCTCGAGGTCGCGGTGGCCGGGGCCGAGCGGGCGCCGCAGCTGATCGCCCACCTGCGAGACGAGGGTGTGACTTTCCGCAACACTCCCGCGGACCTGGCGGCGGCGATCCGGTCCCGGGAGCTCGGCCTCGGCTTGGTGATCCCCGCCGACTACGCCGAGAAGCTGGGCCGCTCGGAGCCGGCGCGCGTCGAGGTGCTCTTCGACTCCTCCAGCCGCGGCACGGCCGCGCAGGTCGCCCGTCTCGAACGCCTGCTCGCCGGCTACGGCCAGCAGGTGGCCCAGCTGCGGCTCCTGGCCCGCGGCATCGCCCCGGAGGTGGCCCGGCCCCTCGACGTCCAGCGGCGCGACTTCGCCACCGCCGCGCGGCGGGCCGAGGTGGCCTTCGAGATGCTGCCGATCTTCCTCTTGATGGCGGCCTTCGTCAGCGCCATGAACCTCGCCATCGACACCACCGCCGGCGAGCGGGAGCGTGGCTCACTCGAAGCCCTCCTGCTCCATCCGGTGCCGCCCCGCGCACTGGTGGTGGGCAAATGGCTGGCCGCCTCGGTGGTGGCCGTGGCGGGGGTGACGGCAACGCTGCTGGTGGCCCGGCAGGTGCTGGCCGCCGAGCGCCTGCAAGACCTCGAGATCTCCCTCACCCTCTCCGGCCGCCAGCTCGCCGCCTTGGAGCTGGTGCTACTGCCCATGGCTCTCCTGGCGCCGGCCCTGCAGATGCTGGTCGCCCTCTTCTGTCGCAGCTTCAAGGAGGCACAGACCTACCTCTCGCTGCTGCTGCTCCTGCCGATGGTGCCCGGCTTCGCCTTCTCCTTCGGCACCATCGAGCCTCAACCCTGGATGGAGGCCGTGCCCATGCTCGGCCAGCAGGTGTGGATGTCGAGCCTGGTGCGTGGCGAGCCGGTGGGGCCCTCGGTCTTCCTGCTCGGCCTCGCCACCCTGGCCCTGGCCGCGCTCTGCCTCGCCGCCACCGCCTGGCTGCTGCGTCACGAGAGGGTGATCCTGGGTCGGTAGCCTGCTAGCATCCCCGCCAGAACAAGGGGGATCCGAGTGAGCGAGACCGAGCGGGACAGCCTGGAGATCGACGTGCTCTTCGTCGGTGCGGGGCCGGCCGGCCTCGCCGGCGCCTATCACCTGGCCACCAAGATCGCGGAGCACAACCGAGTGCAACCCGGCCAGGCCTTGGAGGTCTCGATCGCCGTGCTCGAGAAGGGCAAGGAGGTCGGCAGCCACGTCCTCTCCGGCGCGGTGGTCGATCCCCGCACCTTGAAGGAGCTCTTCCCGACGGATTGGCAGAGCGCTCCCTTCGAAGCGCCGGTCGGTAAGGACCGCCTGCTCTGGCTCACCAAGCGCGGCTCCTTCTCGTTGCCCGTTCCACCCCCGCTCAAGAACCACGGCAAGTACGTCACCTCCCTCGGCCGCCTGACCCGGTGGCTGGCCGGCAAGGTGGAGGGGGCCGGGGTGGACCTCTTCACCGAGTTCCCGGCCACCCAGGTCCTCTTCGAAGCCGACCGCGTCGCGGGCGTGCGCACCGGCGATCGCGGCATGAGCAAGGAAGGGGAGCCGAAGGCGAACTTCGAGCCCGGCATCGACATCAAGACCCGCTGCCTGGTCCTTTCCGAGGGAGTGCGCGGCACCCTGGCCAAGCAGCTCGAGAGCCGCCACGACCTCGGCGCCGGCAAGAACCCGCAGATCTACGCCGTGGGCGTCAAGGAGATCTGGGAGGTGCCCGCGGGCCGCATCCAGCCCGGTGAGGTCACCCACACCATGAGCTGGCCCCTGGGCTCCTCGATCTACGGCGGCGGTTTCGTCTACGGCATGCGGGACAACCAGGTGATCGTCGGCCTGGTCGTGGGCCTGGATTACGCCAACCCCTGGGTCGATCCCCACGCCGAATTCCAGCGCTTCAAGACCCACCCCTGGCTGCGCAAGCTCCTCGACGGCGGCACCATGGTCAACTACGGCGCCAAGGCCCTGCCGGAGGGGGGCTGGTGGTCGATGCCGCGCCTTCACGGCGACGGCTTTCTGATCACCGGGGACTCGGGCGGCTTCCTCAACAGCCAGCGCCTGAAGGGCATCCACCTGGCCATGAAGTCCGGCATGCTCGCCGCCGAGACGATCTTCGAGGGCCTGGTGGCCGGCGATCTGTCCGCCCCGGCGCTCGCGCGCTACCAGGACAAGATCGACGCCTCCTGGCTGCGCGAGGAGCTCTGGGCGGTGCGCAACTTCCACCAGGCCTTCGAGCACGGGCTCTACGGCGGCCTGCTCCAGGGCGCGCTGGGCCTGCTGACCGGGGGTCGCGGCTTCGGCTTCAGGAACCGGCTGGCCAACCGCGCCGGTCACGAGCATCTGGTGCCGCTGACCGAACGGGCCGCCGCGCCCCGCCCGGCGGCCGCCCCGGACCGCAAGCTCACCTTCGACAAGCTCACGGACCTCTACAATTCTGGCACCGGTCACGAGGAGGACCAGCCGGTCCATTTACTGGTGGCGGATACCTCGGTGTGCGTGGACCGCTGCACCCGGGAGTTCGCCAACCCCTGCCAGCGCTTCTGTCCGGCGAACGTCTACGAGATGGTGGAGGATGTGGCGGCGCCCACCGGTCGCAGGCTGCAGATCAACGCCAGCAACTGCGTGCACTGCAAGACCTGCGACATCATGGACCCCTACCAGGTGATCACCTGGGTGCCGCCCGAGGGGGGCGGCGGCCCGGCTTACGGGAAGATGTAACTAGCCGTTCTTCGGCTCGATGGTGCAGCTACCGCTGCCGGTCTCGACCACGATGCGGGTGCGCTTGCTGCCCCTCTCGGCGCCGACCACCTTGTGCCCGGCCTTCTTGAGCACCGCATCCGCGTAGCCGACGTGCACGCTGCCGCTGCCCTGATCGGCCGAGAGGTCGAAGGAGGCGTCGGCTCCGGCCACGATGTGCACGCTGCCCGAGCCGGTGTCGATGCGCACGTCCTTGGTTTCAGCGAGGGAGCTCTGGAGGGTGACGCCCCCGGAGCCGGTGTCGCCCGAGAAGGACTCCACCTCGACGTCGATCACCCGGATCGAGCCCGAGCCGGTGTCCGCCTCGAGGGTGCCGACGTGGCCGTTCTGCACGTGGACGCTACCGGAGCCGGTGTCGATGCGCAGGGTGCCGGCGGCGACCTTGTCCACTCGCACGCTGCCCGAGCCGGTGTCGAGCAGACCGTTGCCGACCAGCTCGCCGACCGTGATCGAGCCCGAGCCGGTGTCGATCTTGGTCTCGCCGCGGCTGGCGCCGACCTTGACCGAGCCCGAGCCGGTGTCGACGTAGAGGTCGCCCTCGAAGCCGTCGATCTTGACCGCCCCCGAGCCGGTGTCCACCACCAGGTTGCCGGCGAGCAGGCCGCCACCGACCGGGCCGACGACGTTGCGCACCACCAGCTTGCCGCGGCGGGGGACGGTGATCTTGAGCTCGGCGTAGAGGATGGGCACGGAGGCGGAGGGCGCGCCGTAGACCGACACGCGCTGGCCGAGGTAAGTCGAGGTGGACTGGCCCGAAAGCCCCCAGCTGCCCAGCAGGCGCTCGAGCACGCCGGGGTCGTCGTGGCCCCCCGTGCCCGGGAAGGCGAAGCCCCGGTAGTCCTTGACGGGATAGGAAAGGGCCCACTCGGGGCGCCCCTCGCGGTCCCGGCTCTCGATCCAGCTCATACCGTCGAGGAGCTTGCGGGTCTCGCTCTGGCTGCTGCCCTCGGCGAAGATGCGCGCCTCCACCTTGACCTCGCCGTCGCCACCCGGGACGAGCTGGACCGGGCCGGCGAGGTTGGCGAGGCGGAGGGTGGTGTCGGGGGACAGGGGGAAGGTCTTGGCGAGGGTGCGATCGGAAACGGCCTGTGCCGGCAGGGACAGCACCAGGCCGAGGGCGGCGACGAGGCCGACGAGGCGAAGGCTCTTGGTCATGGTCAGGTCTCCTCCTTCGATGGACGCTTGCCACTACGGTGACCCCCGCGCGGGGGTTTCAGGAAGCGGTTAGACTCGCGCCCTTCGTGGAGGAACGATGAGAGCGACCCTTCTGCCCCTGCTCACCCTCGTGCTCGGACTCGCCGTCCTGGTGGACGCCGGAGCCGAGAGCCCGCCACCCTCCCCTCTGACCTTCGATCAGGTCTTCTCCCCCGAACGCCCCGGGCGCTGGCCGGGCAAGATCGCCTGGCACCCGGACGGCAAGCGTCTCAGCTTCACGCTGCCCGAAGACGCGAGCGCAGGGGCGGGCGCGAGCGAGGGCGGGGCCGAGGCCGTCGCGCTGTGGAGCTTCGACGCCGAGAGCGCCGCCAGCGAGAAGGTCCTCTCCGAGTCGCTCATCCCCGACGGCAAGCTCGACGCCTACACCTGGTCGCCCCAGGGAGACCGGCTCCTGCTGCTCTCCTCCGACCGCATCTTCCTCTACTCTCCCGCCGAGCCGGGTCTGCGCCTGGCCGGCAAGCTCCACTCCCGGGAGGGCTCGGCCCACTTCTCCCCCGACGGCAGCCGCCTCGCCTACGCTCGCGATGCCAACCTCTACGTCCTCGACCTGGCGAACGGCAAGGAGAAGACCCTCACCAAGGACGGCAAGCCGGACGCCCTCCTCAACGGCACCACCGACTGGGTCTACTGGGAGGAGATCTGGGGCCGCAGCGCCCAGGCCCTGTGGTGGAGCCCGGACGGCAAGAAGATCGCCTACTACCGCTTCGACGAGTCCCCCGTCGAGTCCTACCCGCTGGTCGACGAGCTCGCGACCTATCCCACCGTTACCTGGCAGAAGTACCCCAAGGCGGGACAGGCGAATCCGAAGGTGGAGATCCGGGTGGCCGACGTGGCCTCGGGCAAGAGCGTGCGCCTGGACACCGGCGCCGGGGACGACTACCTCTGCCGGGTGCACTGGCTGGCCAGCGGCAAGGTCGCCGTGGAGCGGCTGAACCGCGATCAGACCCGCCTCGACCTGCTGGTCTGCGATCCCGCCAAGGGCAGCTGCAACGTGCTGATGAGCGAGGAGTCGAAGACCTGGGTCAACCTCGGCGACGACCGCCGCTTCCTCTCGGACGGCCGCTTCATCTGGGGCTCGGATCGCTCCGGCTTCCGTCACCTCTACCTCTACGACGCCCTGGGCCAGGTCATCCGGGCCCTCACCGCTGGCACCTGGTCGGTGACCTCGCTCGACGCGGTGGACGAGAAGGAGGGGCTCTTCTACTTCACCGGCTTCTCCTCGACCGGCAACGGCGGGCTCCACCGGCGGGTGTTCCGGGCCAAGCTCGATGGCACCGCGGCCACGCCGCTGACCGCCGAGCAGGGCTGGAACGGGGCCTCCTTCGCGCCCGACGCGAAGCTCTGGCTGCACACCGCGAGCACCGCCAACACAGCGCCCCGGCGCACCGTGGCACGGGCGGACGGCACCCGACTCAAGACTCTGCCCGCCGGCCCGGACCCGGCCATCGACCCCTCGACACTGCCGGCCTGGGACTTCGCCATCATCTGGGCCCTGGACGGCACCCGCCTGCCGGCGCGCATCCTGAAACCGGTGCCCTTCGACCCCGGGCGCCGCTACCCGGCGATCGTCTATCACTACGGCGGGCCGGGCTCTCAGGTGGTGGCCAACCAATGGGAGGGCCGCAGCCGCGACCTCTGGCATCGCCTGATGGCGCAGCGCGGCTTCGTGATCTTCAGCGTCGACAACCCCACCACCGCGGTCTTCGGCAAGAAGGGCGAGGACCTGGTGCACCGCGACTTCGGCAAGCACAACACCGAAGGCCAGATCGCCGGAGTCGAGTACCTGAAGACCCTGCCCTACGTGGACAAGGACCGGATCGGCCTCTGGGGCTGGTCGGGAGGGGGCAGCAACACGTTGATCGCCCTGCTGACCAAGCCCGGTGTGTTCAAGGCCGGGGTGGCCGGCGCCCCGGTGACCGACTGGAAGCTCTACGACTCGATCTGGACCGAGCGCTACCTGGATCTCCCGGAAGGCAACGCAGGGGGCTACGAAGCATCCTCGCCGGTGACACTGGCCAAGAACCTCAAGGACCACCTGCTGCTGGTCCACGGCACGGCGGACGACAACGTCCATCCGCAGAACTCGACGGCGATGGCGCAGGCCCTGATCGAGGCCGGCATCCCCTTCGAGCAGGCCTTCTACCCCAAGACCACCCACGCCATCGCCGGCAAGGCCGAGCGGCACTTCTACGAGCGGATGACCGAGTTCTTCGAGCGGTGGCTGAAAGAGTAGGGCTGGACGAAGCGAAGAGGGCGGCCACGGGGGGCCGCCCCTACAGAGACCGCCGGATCTCGATGTAGGGGCGCAC
>JBIOYC010000330.1:0-6254 GCA_044869955.1 Thermoanaerobaculia bacterium
ACCTCGTTTCCGGCCGTAGGGGCAGGCCCCCGTGCCTGCCCTCCGGGTAGGGGCGCAGCATGCTGCGCCCCTACATTCCCGCTTCGCTCACCCTGGTCCGGTTGTCTTCCGAGCTGCGATCGATCAATTTGTTGTACGGGTCGATCCCCGCTTCGAAGGGTTGCTGATCGACCACCAGGGTGATCTCTCCCTCGGGCTCGGCGACGCGCCGCCGTTCGAGCACCAAGACCTTCTCCTTCGCCTCGCTCTCTCCCTCCGCCCGCGCGAAGACCCCGACCTCCAGCCAATCGTCGAGCTTGGCCTCGGTCTCGACTCCCTGGCCGTCGGCGTAGAGCTTCTTGGCCGAAAAGGCGAGCTTGACCTCGAAGCGCCCATCCGGCAGCCGCTTCCAGGTGGCTTCCTTGGCCCGGTTGTCGTAGAGGGTGATGCGCTCGAAAAGGTCCGAGAGGAAGCCCTGGAGCTCGGGCGGCGTGGCCTCGCGCAGGTAGCCGAGCAGCTCGCTCGCCGTGGTGAAGGGCGGTTTCTGGAACTTCTTGTCGGCGATGAAGCGCGAGAGGGCGCCGTTCAAGGCCTGCTCGCCAATCGCCTCCTTCAGGGCGTAGAAGACCAGGCTGCCCTTGTTGTAGTGGATGTAGGGCTGGTTCTCGACCAGCACCAGGGGCATTTCCTCCACCAGCTCGCCGCTGCGCCGCTCGAGGTAGCGATCCAGCTCATATTTCAAGAAACGGCGCATCTTCTCGCGGCCATATTCCTTTTCCATCACCATCAGGGCGGAATACTGCGCCAGGCTCTCGATCAGCATGGTCGCGCCCTGGACGTCGCCGCTGCACACCTGGTGGCCCCACCACTGATGGGCCACTTCGTGGGCGGTGACGTAGAAAACGTAATCGATCGAGTCCGGATCTCGCAGGTCGGCGATGAAGCCGATCTTCTCCGAGTAGGGAATGGTATTCGGGAAGGACTGCGCGAAGCTCTGGTAGCCCGGGAACTCGAGGATGCGAACCTGGCGGTGCTGGTAGGGACCCAGCTCGCGGGTGAAGTAGTCGAGGGACTTCTTGACCCCGTCGATCATCCGCCCGACGTTCCGGGCGTGCTCGGGATGGTGATAGATCTCGATTGGCACCTCACCCCAACGGTCCTTCGCCACGGCCCAGCGCGCCGACAGATACGAGTAGAAATGCAGGATCGGGCTGTCCATCTCGTAGCGGAAGTAGCGCCGCCCGCCCTCCTGCCATTCCTTGACCAGATAGCCGGGGGCGAGCGCAATCTGGTCGATGCTGGTCGAGACGGTGGTGGCGAAATGGATCCAGTCCGAGTCGCGGGAGAGGGGAGTGTTGCGCAACCCCAGCGGATCGCCCGCCTTGCGCGCCCGCACCACCGGCGGCAGCCCGTGCTTCTTGCGGCGATTGCGATCGATCAGCTCCGGCCCGTCGTCGTAGCCCAGGACGGGGAAGTATTGGCGGTTGTTGAAGAAAGTGCCGTTGGCCACCAACGAGATGTCCGAGCCGCCGTTCTCGAAACCGTGGTAGGCGACCTCGAGCTCGAAGTCGAGATCGGTCGCGGCCCCCGGCGCGAGAGGCGGCGAGAGTCGATAGATCGAGTAGCCCAGCCGCGCGTCGTGCTCGGTCCTCGTCGCTCCGGGGAGGTCGACGCGGACCACCTCCACCCGCGGATCGAGGGTCAAGTGCACGGCGTCGATCGGGTCCGGCTCCTGGTTGATCAGGTGATAGCGGCCGGTGAGGCGTACTCGACGTTCCTCGGGGAAGACGTCGACGGCCGTCTCGACGTCGACGATGCGGGGCATGGGCAGGTCTCGGTAGCCACGGTACTTCTTTTCGTAGTCCGCCCTCTTGGCGACCGCCTCGTCGTCGGGGACGTAGGGATTGACGACGTTGGTGTTGTAGAAGATCCAGGCCCCGGTGACGACGAAACCGGCGAGGCCGGCGAGCAGCACTCCTTTCATGGGACCGCGGAAGCGCGCGGCAGCCAGGGCCCGCCGGCTCTTCCAGCCGGTCTCGGTGCCACGGATCCAGAGCATCGCCCCGACACCCACCAGGGCCAGGGCCAGGAAGCTCCAATAGGTCATGAACCAGACGAAAGGCGCCACGAAGTGGCCGTAGCCGTTCATGTCCGAGTAGGGCGTGTCGGGCGAGCCGGCGTAGACGTAGAGGTTGTGGTCGAAATCGAGGGCGCCGAGCACCAGGGCGGAGATCAGGAAGAGGACCATTGCCAAATAGCCCACGAATTTGTTGGGCGAGAGGGCCTGGACGAAGACGGCGAGCACGGCGATCAGGGCGAAGGGCCAGAGGTCGACCAGGAAGCCCTTGGCGTAGAGCAGCGGCTCGAGGTGGGTGTAGCCGGTAGCCAGCTGATAGATCATCGAGACCACGATCCCCGAGGCCAGGAAGACCACCACTACCCCGAGCAGGGCCGCGAGCTTCGCTACCAGCGGCAGCCAGTCCGGGATGGGCAGCGAGCCGTGCACCTCGGAGAGCCCGTGGGCCCGCTCGCGGCCGACCATCTCGCCGGCGAAGAGAGCGACGACGATCACCAGGAAGAAATTGAACGTACCGTCCAGGTGCTCGAGCATCAGGCGGGTGACCGGAAAGACCTCGGTGCCGTAGAGCGCCTCGCGCACTCCCTGCGACAGCACCACGTTCACCAGACCGATCAGCAGAATAATCAGGAAGGGGATGCTGGTCAGCACGGCCCGCGCTTCGAAGCGCACCACCGACAGGGTCTGCCGCCAGCGGGCCCCGCGGTCGTGGCGGGCGGAAACCACGGGCAGCGCGAGGCCGGCCGGCCGAGCCACCGGCGCGTCGTCGATCCGGGCCTTGCCCCGGCGCCGGCCCTCGAGCCGCGCCGTGGGCCGGAAGGCGCGATAGCCCACGGCGAAGCAGAGGCAGGCGATGCCGGTCCAGAGCAGGCGATTCCACAGCAGGGGGCCGGCCAGGGCGGGCAGAGCGGTGTTGCGCTCGGCCACCGTCCAGTAGCGAGTGGCGAGGTCGAAGGCCGACAAGCCGAAGGGATCGAGCAGGGCGGCGGTGGTGCGGGCGTCCATGCTGTCGAAGAGCTGACTGCTGATCGCCCAGGCGGCGAAGAAGCCGGCAACGCCGACGTAGGTGACGAGCCAGCTGCGGGACAGCACGGCGAGGGTGAAGAACAGGGAGGCGATGAAGAACAGGCTCGGCAGGGCGAGCACCAGCAGGCCGAAGAGGTACGGGCCGAAGCGGAACGGCCCGAGCCGCTCGGCCTCCAGCCAGGGCATCAGGCTACCCAGCCAGATGCCCAGGGCGCAGACCACCATCACCCCCATCGCGGCCACCAGGGACCCAGTGAAACGGCCCAGCAGGTAATCCCGCTTGGTGATCGGCTTCGAGAAGAACAGCTCGTGGGTGTTGCGGTCGAAGTCCCGCAGCGCGGCGCTGGCGACGAAGGCAGTGACCACGAAGAGAGCCATCACGCTCATCACGCCCAGGAACTGCAAGATGACGTAGGGGGCGTTCCTGTGCACGTTGCCGAGCGAGCCGCCGATCGACACGGCGTCCGAGGTGATGGCCATGAAGGTCATGAAGGCGAAGAACAGTCCCGTCGCCCAGAACAGGGGCTGGCGCAGCTGGTAGCGCGCTTCGAAGCTGAACAGGTGTCGCAGCATGGCGCGCCTCAGGCCGCTTGCGCCGCGCTGGCGCCGAGGGAGCGGAAGTAGACGTCCTCGAGCGAAGCTTCGACCGGCTCGAAGCCCTCGCCGGGGTCCTGATCGCTCCAGACGTGGAGCACGGTCTGGCCGCCGACGAGTCGGGTCGAGAGCACCTCGCGCTCGGCCTTCCAGCGAGCCAGCTCGGACTTTTCCACGCCGCGCCGCCAGATCTTGCCGGCGAGGCCCGAGACCACGGCCCGCGGCTCCCCGGCCAGGCGCACCCGCCCGCCGGCAAGGATCGCCATGCGCGAGCAGAGGTCGGAGACGTCGTCGACGATGTGGGTCGAAAGGATCACCACCACGTTCTCGCCGATCTCGGCCAGAAGGTTGAGGAAGCGCTGGCGCTCCTCGGGGTCGAGGCCGGCGGTGGGCTCGTCGACGATGATCAGGCGGGGGTCCCCGAGCAGGGCCTGAGCGATGCCGAAGCGCTGGCGCATGCCCCCCGAGAAGGTGCCGAGCTTCCGGCGGCGCACGGCATAGAGGTTGGTCTGCTCGAGCAGGGCCTTGACCACCTCGCGGCGGCTGCGGCCGTCGGTCAGGCCCTTGAGCACGGCGAAGTGGTCGAGCATCTCCTCGGCCGAAAGCCGGGGGTAGACGCCGAAGTCCTGCGGCAGGTAGCCGAGCAGGCGGCGTACCCGGTCCTTCTCCGCCAGGACGTCGATACCGTCGAAATCGATGCTGCCGCCGTCGGGGTCCTGGAGGGTGGCGATCGTGCGCATCAGGGTGGATTTGCCGGCCCCGTTGGGGCCGAGGAGGCCGAACATCCCCAAGGGGATGTCGAGCGAGACGTCGGTCAAAGCGGCGACGCCGTTGGCGTAGGTCTTCGAGAGGCTACGGATGGCCAGCATGCCGGAAGGTCCCTCCTGCGGGGAGCGGCGAGGGCCGCTCCGGTGTTGCTAGCCAGTACGGCGGAAGGGGGCGGTGGGTTACTGGGGGCCCGCGAGGCGTCCAAATGCCTCGCTACCCAAACAGGTCCCTCGCGGGACGAGGGAGGGAGTCTTCCATCCCGAAGGGACGTGTTTACTGGATGATGACCCTCGCCGAGAAGTGGGAGTTGCGACCCGACGGCACCAACCCCACGCGGCACGTGGAGCGCTACCCCAGCCGGCGCCGGGAGCGGTATCTCTCGGAAGAGCATCCCGCTCGGCTCGGCGGCTCTCGCCGTGCTGGAGGCCGCGCCTCGCAAGCTGAGTAGCGCATGGGTGATCCCGGGGCGAAGCGCTGCCGGTCCGATGACCCCGGCACATCTCGGCCGAGCCTGGGATCGGATCCGCCAGCGCGCCGGCCTGCCGGGGGTCCACCTCCACGACCTGCGCCACAGCTTCGCCAGCGTGGGCACGGGCTCGCGGCTGTCCTTGAAGATCATCGGTGCCTTGCTCGGGCACAAGGACGTCGCCACCACCAACCGCTACGCCCATCTGGCCGTCGATCCCTTCCTGGAAGCCGCCGAGGAGGTGTCCTCGAAGGTCGCGAGGGCGTTGGCGGGCGGGGTGGCCTCCAGGGAAACGGTGCGCAGCGACGCCAGAAGAGACTCTCTCCCAGAGCGAAGCCGTGCCGCGAAGGGAGTACCGGCGCCCGGCGCTCTTCACGGCGCGGCTCTGACGAGAGCATCACCCAGGTGGTCCCATGCCGTTGGCCCAACCCCACTCCCTTCCTGGTGGCAAGCGACAGTGTACGGATCATCCCCGCTCCCGCGGGGAACACTCCAACCGGCGCTGGACGTCCTCGAGGGTGATCGGATCATCCCCGCTCGCGCGGGGAACACACGAAGGTGCGGTCCGAGTAGCGCCGCTTCACCGGATCATCCCCGCTCGCGCGGGGAACACGGGAACGTGGGCGCGCCGGCCGTCTGCTCGGCCGGATCATCCCCGCTCGCGCGGGGAACACTCTTCCCAACTTGCCCCGGGCCGCTCTTCCGCCGGATCATCCCCGCTCGCGCGGGGAACACAGGGTGCCGGTCGGCAGAGCCCGAGAAGGATGCGGATCATCCCCGCTCGCGCGGGGAACACGACGTCCTGCGCGCACCTGGTCACGTTGGTTTCGGATCATCCCCGCTCGCGCGGGGAACACGTGCCGGCAGGCGGGTGGTCGAGCTCGGTGAGCGGATCATCCCCGCTCGCGCGGGGAACACGCGGCTACCGGAGCGAGCTCTATGATGAGGCGCGGATCATCCCCGCTCGCGCGGGGAACACCTTGCCCCCGATTTGCACGAGGGCGATTTGCTCCGGATCATCCCCGCTCGCGCGGGGAACACTGGTGGGGCGAGGTTTGGCTGAGATCGGGGAGCGGATCATCCCCGCTCGCGCGGGGAACACAGTCCGGCTGGGTCCGCGACCACTGGCCCTCCCGGATCATCCCCGCTCGCGCGGGGAACACTCTACCCTGCACGGCGGCGCGCTTGAGGAGCGCGGATCATCCCCGCTCGCGCGGGGAACACCTGTGACTCTCGAGCGTTGGGTGCTGGCCGGCCGGATCATCCCCGCTCGCGCGGGGAACACGGGTGCTGGCATGAGCGTTTTCGGCCAGATGAAGGATCATCCCCGCTCGCGCGGGGAAC
>JBIOYC010000331.1:0-10379 GCA_044869955.1 Thermoanaerobaculia bacterium
CGGACGTGATCGCCCAAGGTTTGTCGGCCTTCGAGCCCGAAGGGGTGGCCCTCACCGCCGGCAAGGTGATGCTGACCAGGCTCCGCGAGCTGGCTGCCCGCCGGGCGACCTTCGCCTTCGAGACCACCCTGGCCGGTCGGACCTACGCCCGCTGGCTCGCGGGGCTCAAGGAGAGTGGTTACGAAGTTCACATCGTCTTTCTCTGGCTACCAACCGTCGAGCTGGCGATTCGCCGAGTCAGCGATCGAGTTCGCCGCGGTGGACACGGGATCCCCGAGGAGACCATCCGACGGCGCTACAATTCCGGCTTGCGGAACTTCTTCGGCCCCTACCGAGCGTTGGCTTCTACTTGGCGCTTCTACGACAATTCCAGCTCGAAGTCGCCAGTACTCCTCGCGAGAGGCCAAGGAACCGCACTCGACGAGTGCCTGCAAGAAGAACGGTGGCTTCACCTGGACCGGACCTATGGCTAACAGGAAGACCGACCAGCCCAAGAAGAGCATCAAAGAGCTCTTTCTCGAAGGTACTGCGATCGACGAGGCCCTTCGCAAGGCAACCCGTCAGGCAGTTCTGGAGCACAAACGCGAGGGACTCCCCATGGCAGTCTGGAAGGACGGCGTAGAGATCTGGGTGCCGGCCGAGGAGTTGGAGGTTCCCGAGTAGGGGCAGGCCCCTGTGCCTGCCCTCTTCGCTGCGCGAACCTCAACACGCCCCTGCTGTCATCCCGACCGGAGCCTGCGCAGCAGGCGCAGCGGAGGGATCTCCCCCTCCCTAGCGGGACCAGAAACGGCTCCTGCGCTACACTCCGGCCGACGTCAAGCAGCTGTTGCCGAGCCTATCCAAGTAGGGGATCACCTCGGACCAGTTGAGGTCGCCCGCACCATGCCTGCCTCCACGAACGAGAAGACCACCAACGACAGCCTCCGCCCCCTGTGGGTACTCCTGGTGATCGTGTTCGGAGTCCAAGTGCTCGCCGGCCTGGCGATCTACTTTTCCCCACTTGAAGATTGGTCAGAGCGCGGCACCTTCGGCGACATGTTCGGCGCTGTCAACACACTTTTCTCCGGCCTTGCCTTTGCGGGCGTCATCTACGCCATCCTTCTCCAGAGGCAAGAGCTCTCGCTGCAACGTAAGGAGCTGGAGCTGACGAGACGCGAGCTGGAGAAATCTGCGAAGGCTCAGGAGAGGTCGGCGGGGTTGTTGGAGCAGCAGCTGGGGCTCATGGTGGAGCAACTGCAACTGGCCCAGCTGGAATTAGAACCGAAGCTCCTCGGAGGCAGCCTCACGCGGATCCAGGAGGCAGGAGAAACGGCATACAAACTAGTGCTGCACTTCCGTCCTGAGCCGTACTTTTGGTCAGCCTTCCTAATTTGGCGCAAGAAGACCATCAAGCCCACGGTCGCCCCGCCTAACGAGCTGAATATCGTGGTCCTCACCGCGAGACTTGCAGCTGACGACGTTCCCAAGCTGGCGTGGCTGAAGTTCGAGCTGCACTACACGGACGACAACAGCCAGCGGACAAAAATCGACTACTGGGTAAGGTCCAACTCCGAACTGTTTGAGGACACAGATCAGGTAGAACTCGACATCTCGAAAACGGGTCCCGGCCGGTATTGAGTCGACTCTGGCTGCTCAGAGCCCAAGAGATCCCTCCGCTCCGCCTGCTGCGCAGGCTCCGGTCGGGATGACATCTGGGCGTCAGAGAGGAAACAACCACCGATCCATCCCCGGGATCACCCGCAAAGCGTTCTGGTAGTAGATCTTCCGCAGCACCTCGTCGGGCAGGTCGAGGCCGTAGATCTGCCAGTTGGCGTGGCGGCGGCGGTAGTAGTCGAAGTACTCGTCGGCGGTCTCGAGGACGCGGAAGTAGGTGTGGTACTCGGTGGGGGCCCAGGCGTCCTTGCCGAACATCACCCGGTCCTGGTAGCGGATCAGAAACTCCCGCGCCGCCCGCGGCTGGCGGCCCAGCTCGGCGAGCACGGCGCCGATCTCCGTGGTGACGTTCGGCAGCTCGTCGAGCAGGCGGCCGAGTCGGGCCAAGTCATTGCCCAGCCAGCCCAGGTGGGCGTTGATGAACTGAGTCTTGGGATGCTTGCGGAACAGGCGATGCTGGGCGCCCATGACCTCCTCGAAGGTGCCGAAGAACTCCGGGGGCCGGCGGCGGTTCGGGAACTCCTTGAGCTCCAGCCAGCGCTCGTTGAAGCGGTCCCAGGGCTCGAAGAAGGGGCTCGGCTCGCCGGTGTGGATCAGTACCGGGATGCCCAGCTCGGCGCATTTCGCCCACACCGGATCGATGCGCGGATCGTCCGCCGGCACGATCTTGCCGCTCGCGTCCTTGATGAACATCCCCAGGTTCTTGAAGATCTTCAGGCCCTGGGCGCCGCCCTCCCGCACGTCCCGCTCGAGCTGCGCCGCCGCCTTCTCCCCCCAGCCCGTCTCGTCGATGCCCTCGAAGCGCACGTTGGCGAAGACCACGAAGCGGCTCGGGTGCCGCCCCTTCATGTTGGCGACGGTCTTCGCCACGTCCTCCCCCAGGCCTCCCGAGAGGTTCACCATCACCGCCATGTTCAGGGCGTCCATGTCCGCCACCAGCTGCGCGGCCTCCTCGGCGGTCATGGTGGTGCCGCGCTGGTGGCTGTGGACGTCGACGAAGGGGTACTTCGCTCGAGTCACAGGGTGCGCAGGCACCACCAGCGAGTTGCGAGGCTCGAACTCTTCGAAGCTCAGGGTCGACCCCTCTTCCGGCGGCGGCGCCGGGGTGACGGGGGCCGGTGTGGGCGGCGCCTGGGCGCTGGAGATCAGCACCGGCAGGGCGAAGGCGGCGAGGAGCAGGGCTCTTCTCATGGCGGGCTCGGGCGGTCGATCTTGATCTGACGAGTGTAGACACCGAGGGACAGGCGGCGCGTGCGCATGCGCGAGCCGTCCACTTGCAGGTCCAGGGTGTAGGGGCCGGCCTTCGTCGGCCGCCAGAGGTGGCTCCAGAGGGTCCAGGTGGTGGTGTTCGACGGCGCCACGAAGTGCGACACCGGCTGGAACTCCCCCTCGGGCTCGAAGCGGATCTCGAGCGAACGGGGCGGGCGGGTGCCACCCCAGGCGACGCCGACCACACGGTAGGTCAAGCCCTGCTTCGAGCGCCAGCGCTCCACTCGGACCGGCAGGGCCGCGGGCTCGATGCGCGCCGGGTAGTACTTCGCGGCCCGCTTGGGTACCCCGTTCTGGAAAGTCTGGCCCGAGAACTCGCGCATGTGGGCGGTGGTCTCCGCCCACTCGGGGACGTAGACGATCGCCTCCACCCATTTGATCCAGGCGCAGGCGTACCATCCGGGAACTACCAACCGCACGGGGTGGCCGAGGTCCTCGGAGATGGGCTGACCGTTCATCTCGGTGGCCAGGAAGGCCCCGCAGGCCTCGAGCTCCCCTGGGCTGAACACCCAGCTCGCGCCGGCGCCCAGGCTCGGGTGCGTCGACAGGTGCAGGTCGTTGCCGTTGACCAGGATCCAGCCGTCGTCCGTTGGCCGGCCGATCCGCTCGAAGATCCGCCGGAACGGGATGCCCTTCCACTGCGCCGCGCTGACCAGCCCCCAGCCTTGCTCACGGCCGTTGTCCACGCATTCGGCGAGGTGGGTGCCCATGGGCTCGGCGAGGGGCAGCAGGTCCTTGAGCGGTACCTCGGCCGCGGGGTGGCCGTAGCCCCGGAACGTGATCTGCCAGTAGCGACGGGGGTCCAGCCGAGCCGGCAAGAGGGTGTGGACGAAGTGCCGGTCGCTGGGGGTGATCAACTGCTCGGGAGAAAGGGAGGCGAGATCGAGGGCGCGGCGCCCCGAGAGACCGGCGCCGCTGATCTCTCCGAAAGGCACCGGCGGCTCCCAGAGGAAGGGGACCGTGCCGAGCAGCCGGCCCTTGAAAGGAGGCTCGAGGATCCCGGGCGCCCCGTTCGCCAGGGCGGCCCAGGGTCCGGCCGCCCAGGAGCCGGCGAGAGCGGCTCCCGCCTTGATCAGGTCCCGACGCGTCAGATCGCTCATGCTCCCCCCTCGGAAGCCGGGATTGTACCCGAGGGGGGTGCGCTCAGGACGCGGGGCTGGCCGCCTCGACGACGGTCTCGTCCTCGTACATGAACTTGAGGTCGTCCGGGATGGCGAAGGAGAGCTCCTTCTCGCAGAACTCCTTCCATTCCGCGGTGACGTCCTTGAACAGGAAGTCCTCTTCCTCGAACGGCGAGAGCACGACGGTGAAATTGTCCTGCAGATAGACGATGCTGTCGTCGTTGAGCTCCGCGGAGTCGGGACGCTCGATCTGCGCCCAGCCCGGGAACGCACGCAGCTGCTTCAGGTAGTAGGCCTTGCTGTAAGGCCGCATGACGATATCTCCTTCCCCGCCCGGGCCGGCCGCCGGCCACGGTCGAGACGGCCCGGGTGTCCCGGACAGGTGGTTAGTGAGCGGTACCGCCCTCGGCCGCCCGCTGACGCTCCATCTCTTCCATCTTCTTGCGCAGCGAGAGGGGACGCATGTCCGTCCACACCTCTTCGATGTAGTCGAGGCATTCCTTCTTCGGGCCGGTCTTGCCGACGTCGTTCCACCCCAAGGGGTTCTCCCGGTCGGCCGGCCAGATGGAGTACTGCTCTTCGTGGTTGATGACCACCTTGTAAATCGTAGTGTCTTCTTCTTCATCCCATGCCATGATTGGCCCTCCGTCGATGAACCTCGTCCCTTCCCCGCATGCGGGGCGGCTGGTGCACTCCACTCTAGATGCCGCATGCTCCCGATTGCGGGACAGGATACGCCCACGCCTGACCACTTCGAGGAGTTAGAATCGCCGCCGCCAAGCCCCAGACGGATCGGCCACGGGCACTGTCGCCCGGGAAGTCTGAAATTTATGGAGTCCCTTGCATGAGCACCAGCGCCGCCCTTGTCGACGAGCCCGCGCTCTTCGAGACCTCACGATGGGACCTCTGCGAGCTGGTGAGCTCGACCGCCGAGGACCCGCTCGCCGACCAACTGGCCGCCCTCGATCGTGCCGTGGCGGCCTTCGAGGCCCACCGGGCCGAGCTGTCGCCAGGCCTCGGCCGGACCCGGCTGCTGGAGCTGACCCGGGAGCTCGACGCGGTGTGGGAGCGCCTGGCGGTGGTCGAATCCTTCGCCCTGCTGCGCTTCTCGGCCGACACTCAGTCGGCAGCCGCCCTCTCCGACCAGGGCAAGGTCCAGCAGGCGGTGATGAACGCCCGCAACCGCCTGCTCTTCTTCGAGGTCTGGTGGCAGTCGCTGAGCGATCACCAGGCCGCGGCCCTCGAGCCCGACCCTACCCTCGAGCCCGATCAGCACTTCTTCCTCGCCGAGCTGCGCCGGCGCCGGGCGCACATGCTGGACGAAAAATCCGAGCAGATCATCATCCTCAAGGACACCGACGGCATGGAGGGGCTGATCACCCTCTACACCATGCTGACCAACCGCATGGAGTTCGCCCTCGAGACCCCACGTGGCACCGAGCGTCTCAACCGCGACGAGCTGATGGGCTACGTCTACGGGGAGGACTCCGGGCTGCGGGCCGCGGCCTACCGGGAGCTGCTCGGCGCCTACCAGCGGGAGGCCCCGGCCCTGGCCCAGATCTACGCCCACCGGGTGCGAGACTGGACCAACGAGCAGGTGGGGCTGCGCGGCTTCGGCTCGCCGATCGGCGCCCGCAACTTCGGCAACGACGTGCCGGACGAGGCGGTCGAGACCCTGCTCGGCGTCTGCCGAGACCACGCGGCCCTCTTCCACCGCTTCTTCCGCCTCAAGGCCCGTTGGCTCGGCCTGCCCAAGCTCTCTCGCTATGACGTCTACGCGCCGATCTCCGGGCGCGACCGCGAGATCCCCTACGACCGCGGCGTGCGCATGGTGCTCGACGTCTTCGACCGCTTCCACTCCCTCTTCTCTCACCACGCCCGGCGGGTCTTCGACGAGCGGCACATCGACAGCGAGCTGCGCAAGGGCAAGCGCACCGGCGCCTTCTGCGCCACCGTGACCCCTACGCTGACACCCTGGGTGCTGACCAACTACACCGGCCGCCTGCGCGACGTCACCACCCTCGCTCACGAGCTGGGCCACGCCGTGCACAGCATGCTGGCGGCCGGCCACAACCTGCACGGCCAGCGTGCATCCCTGCCTCTGGCGGAGACCGCCTCGGTATTCGCCGAGATGCTGATCACCGAGCACCTGCTGGCCGAGGAGGAGGACGTGGCGACCAAGCGCTACCTGCTCTCTTCCACCATCGACAGCATCTTCGCCGCCGTGCTGCGCCAGGCCTACTTCGTCTGCTTCGAGATCGAAGCCCACCGGGCGGTGCTCGAAGGGGCTTCCTGGGAAGACCTGAACCGCCTCCACTTCGCCAACCTGCAAGACCAGTTCGGCGATTCGGTCGAGCTGCCCGCGGAGTTCGAGGCCGAGTGGCTGAGCATCCCCCACCTCTTCCACACCCCCTTCTACTGTTACGCCTACAGCTTCGGGCAGCTCCTCGTGCTCGCCCTCTATCGGCGCTATCAGGAAGAAGGCGAGTCCTTCAAGCCGACCTACCTGCGCCTGCTCTCCCGTGGCGGCAGCGCCCGCCCCACGGAGATCCTCCAGGAGGCCGGCGTCGACCTCTCCGACCCGGCCTTCTGGCGCCTCGGCTTCGAGGTCATCGCCGAGATGATCGCCGAGCTCGAGGCGACGTTCGAACCCTAGAAAAAAAGGGTGAAACCTCTTCGGGGGGTGCGTCGTCTAGTTGGTAACACCGGCCACTGAGACCGGCAACCCGAGGAAGGAGAGCCCCATGCGTCACGCGCCCCGCAGCTTCCGGCTGGCGGCAGCCGCCGCCCTCGCCGTTTCCTTCGTCCTCCCCACAACCGCCCAGGCCGCCGATCCCAGTCTCTGGCTCCACGTCAAGGTCCACGAGCAGACCGGCGAGCGGGCCCAGATCACCGTCAACCTACCCCTCACTCTGGTCGAGACCGCCGCCGCCCTGATCACCGACGAGGCCCAGGCCGCCGGCCGCATCCGCTTCGACCACGCCGACCTCGACGTCGCCGAGCTGCGCGCCCTGATCAACAGCCTCAAGAGCTCCCCCGACATGCAGTTCATCACCGTCGAGTCCGATCGCGAGAACGTCCAGATCGCCAAGGACCGTGGCTACCTGATCGCCCGGGTCCACGAGCAGGGTGAGCGCTCCGGCAAGGTGATGGCCCGCATCCCCATGCCGGTGGTCGAGGCCCTGGTCTCCGGCAGCGGCGACCAGCTCGACGTGCGCGCCGCCGTGGTCGCCCTGGCCGCCCACGGCGAGGGCGAGATCGTCACCGTCGACGAGCAGGATTCGACCGTGCGGGTGTGGATCGACGCCCACCCCGAGACCCGCTAGGAGGCCTGACGACCATGCGCAACTTCACCCGAGCCCTGGTCCTGGTTTTCCTGGCGTCGATCGTGACCTTCGGTGCCGCCGCCGTGGCGGTGGGCACTAAGGTGATGAGCGACGGCCTGATCTACGTCTCCGTCCACGAACGGGGCCCCGAGGGGGTCAACCTCACGCTGCCCATCCCGGCCACCCTGGTCAACTTCACCCTCGACCAGGCCCCGGACTTGATGGATCCCTTCGAGCGCGAGCGCATCCGAATCCGCCTCGAGCGCTTCGGCCCCGGCCTCCTGGCCGTGATGGAGGACCTCGAGAACGTCCCCGACGCGGTGCTGGTATCGGTCGACAGCGACCGCGAGCAGGTGCGCATCGAAAAGCGGGGCGGCAGCTTCCACATCGAGGTCCACGAGCCGGATAGCGACGTCGTCGTCTCGATCCCCGCCGAGAGCATGACCCGCGCCCTGCGCGCCTTCATCTAGAGAGTCTGAACCGGTCCGCCGCCTGCCGCGCCACGGTCTGCCCGATGGCGAGGGAGGCGGTGGCCCCCGGCGAGGGGGCGTTGACCACGTGCAGGCTGCGTTCTCCCGCCAAGATCGCGAAATCGTCCACCAGCCTTCCCCGGCGATCGACCGCCTGGGCGCGCACGCCACAGCCCGCCGGTTCGAGGTGCTGGCGGCGCACGGCCGGCACCAGCTCCCGGGCCGCCGCGGCGAAGGCACGACGGTTGAAGGCCCGGTAGAGCTCGGCCATGCCTTCCCGGCCGTGGCGCCCGACCAGCCGCCACAGGCCCGGCCAGGTGAGGGCCTCCCAGGCGTCGCGGGGCACCAGGGCGAGGCGATGGTAGCGCTCACGGGCGAGGGCCAGCACGGCGTTCGGGCCCACCTCCACCTTGCCGTCGATGCGGCGGGTGAAGTGCACCCCGAGGAAGGGGAAGGCGGGGTCCGGCACCGGGTAGATCAGCCCCCGTACCAGCTCGCTCGCCGCCGGCACCAGGGCGTGGTAGTCGCCGCGGAAGGGCACGATGGCGAGGTCCGGAGCGAGGCCGCAGAGGCGAGCCAGGCGGTCGCTACCGGCACCGGCGCAGCCCACCAGGGCGCGGGTGGTGATCGGCCCGGCGGTGGTCTCGAGGGTGAGGCCGTCGGCCCGCCGAACCACGGCGAGCACCCGGGCGCCGGTGCGGACCTCTCCGCCGGCCGCCGCCAGACGCCGGGCGTAGGCGCGGGTGACCTCGGTGTAGTCGACCACTCCCGTCTCGGCCACCCACAGCCCGGCCAGCCCCACGGCGTGGGGCTCGTGCTCGGCGATCTCCTCGGCGCGGAGGCGCTTCAGGCCCGAGAGGCCGTTGGCCCGGCCCCGTCGCTCCAGCTCGTCCAGGCGGGGCAGGTGCTCGGGTCGGGTGGCCACCACCAGCTTGCCGCAGCGACGGTGGGGGATGCCCTCCTCGGCGCAGAGACGGAAGAGGGCCTCGCGCCCCTCGGCGCAGGTGCGCGCCTTGAGTGAGCCGGGAGCGTAGTAGAGGCCGGCGTGGATGACGCCGCTGTTGTGGCCGCTCTGGTGGGCGGCGAGGCGATCCTCGGCCTCGAGCAGGAGGGGGGCGACGCGCCAGCCCTCGGCCAGGGCGAGGGCCGTAGCCGTGCCCACCACACCGCCGCCGACCACCACCACGTCCCGGATTCCCGGCGCCATGAATTTACGCCTCTTTCGTCCTTGACTTACGCCTCGTTTATGACTACCCTTCTCCCGTGATCGAGCCGCTCGCACAACCCACCCTCGGCCCCTTCGAGGAAGGGTCGCTCGAAGCAG
Organism: Thermoanaerobaculia bacterium; assembly: GCA_044869955.1. Classification (GTDB taxonomy): domain Bacteria; phylum Acidobacteriota; class Thermoanaerobaculia; order Multivoradales; family SZUA-115; genus CALMKX01. The sequence continues at coordinate 9,164 of JBIOYC010000331.1, forward strand.
GGACAGCGGTACGTCCCCCGCTGCGGCTCGTCGGCGATGAAACAGATCTTGGGCGTCCGGCCGGGGAGGTTCACAACACCCCTGCCCTCCTACCTCCCCGGCCGGCGCTCAAGTCGATCCTCGCGACTCTACCCCAGGCCCTGCGCGGCCGTGTGGGCACCGCCCGCCAACACCTGCCGAAGTCGGCGCCGGCGGCGGACGACCTCCTGCCCACCGCCCAACCCTTGCTCGATCGCCTGCTGGCGGGGGGCCTGGCCCGGGGGACCCTGACCGAGCTGGTCGGCCGCTCCTCGAGCGGCCGCTTCTCCGTCGTCCTCGGCCTGCTCGCCGCCGCCACCAGCGCCGGCGAGGCGGCCGCCCTGATCGACCTGGGCGACAGCCTCGACCCGCGCTCGGCCGCGGCGAGCGGGGTGGAGCTGCCGCGCCTGCTCTGGCTGCGCCCCCAGCGCCTCAAGACCGCCTGGATGGCGGCCGAGGCGGTGATCGTGAGCGGCTTCGCCTGCGTGGTGCTCGACCTCGGCCTGCCCCCCCTCGTCGGCAACCGTGGCAGCGAGGGACCGTGGCTGCGCCTGGCACGGGTGGCCCAGGCCCACGGGGCGAGCCTGCTGGTCTCCTCGCCCTACCGCACCAGTGGCCCGGCGGCCACGGCCGTGCTCTCCCTCGCCCGCGAGGGTGCCCGCTGGCGGGGGGTGAACGGCGCCCCGCGCCTGCTCGCCGGCCTGGACGGCGAGCTCTCGCTGGCCAAGCACCGCGGCCGCTCCTCCGGCGACCACGGCCCCCTGCGGCTGCGGGTGGGGGCGATGGAGGTCGCTTCGCTGCGCGACGCCCATCCGCCCGAAGAGATCCCTCGGCTTCGGGCCTTCGGCCCTGCGCTCGGGATGACGTCGAGGACGGGTGGGCAAATTCCTTCCGATGTCATCCCGACCGGAGTCTGCGCAGCAGGCGTAGCGGAGGGATCTCCCACGCCGCGCTCCCGATCCCGCGGCGGTCGCTGGCGAGTGCATGCCGGAGCCCTATCGCGGGTGGCTCTGGGGGTGAGGGATTGAGCGCCTCCCCGCGAGCCTCGCTCGCCACGACCAAAGAGTCGCTCCCTTGACCCGGTGCTCGCCATGCGGGCCGGCCGCCTCGCCTGCGTCTTCGTCCCCCTCTTTCCGCTCGCCGCCCGGCTGCGCGCCGAGCCCGAGCTGATCCGGGAGGCCCTCGCCGTCTTCGACGG
>JBIOYC010000332.1:0-16987 GCA_044869955.1 Thermoanaerobaculia bacterium
TCGCCCTCACCGTGACGGACGTGCTCACCGGCGAGGCCCGCCGCTACCCGCAGCAGCTGGGCCCCCTGGGGCCGTTCGTGGATGGGGCTCTGATCCCGACCGCCGGCCCGGCCTCGGTGACGCTCGAGCCGTCGACTCCCGCAGCCGTCACCGGGCCTTGCATCGCCTCGACCGCGCGGCTCTGCCTCCACGGCGACCGCTTCGCCCTGGAGCTGTTCTGGCGGGATGAAAACGGCACCGAGCACCCGGCCCGGGCCTTCTCTCATAGCGACCTGGCCGGCTATTTCGCTTTCGAGAGCGACCGCCACGTGGAGGCAGCGGCGAAGCTACTCGACGGTCGGGCCGTGAACGGGCACTTCTGGCTGTTCGAGACCGTCCTGACTCACCGCGGCACCCGGCTGACCGTCACCGACACCACCACGGGCGAGGTGCGGGTTCTCCAGCTGCTGGAGGGGGGAGTGAGGAGCTTCCAGAGCCTGGATCTGTTCTGATCTCAGGGCTCGAGCGAGAGCCCTTCGAGCCGGCTGCCGGCAGGCAGCGAGACGTAGAAGAAGTACTTCTCCGGCCGAGGCAGCTCGACCCTGGCGGGGCTCTCGGGTGTGATGGGCACGCGCGCCAGCACGGAGTCCTCGCGAGTGCGAATCTCGAGCTCTCCTCCTGCGCTCGCTTGGAGGATCGCCCGGTAGCTCCCGGCCGCCAGGTGGGCCTTGAACATCGCCCACGATCCCTCTTCGCTGAACGCCACCGCGGTCGCACCCGCGGGCCTCATGGCATCGGCCGCGGGCCAGGCGTCGGCCGCGCCGAAGCGGGCTGCCCTGGCGAAGGGGGGAGCCTCGGGGTCGAGGTGGAAGATGCGCACCTCGGGTCCGCCGTGGAGGCGATCCGGTTGGAAGATCGCCACTTCGGGATGGCGGGCGAAGAGCTCGCGGTAGCGGCGGGCCGGATCGGCGACCTCCGGATCACCCTCGCGGTCCAGGCGCAGGAAGCGGCCGTAGGCGTCGCTTGCGACGATCAGGAAGTCGTGCTTGGGGTCCGCCATCTCGGGCGGGGGGATGCGGATCGCCATCCGAGGCCGGCGCTGGAAGAACCGCAGGGGCGGCCCCAGGTCCGGCGTGTAGTCCTCGCGCACCACGTAGGAGCCGGGCGGGAAGTGCTGGCCGATCCAAGCCACTGCCTGCTGCCGGGTGGTGGGGAAGCTCCAGGTCACCAGCAACCCCGCGGAGGTGGCCGCCGGTGGCAGCAGCACGGCCAGGGCGAGGGCGGCCCGGCCGAGGCCCCGCCAGGGAGAAGCCAGCCGGCCCGCCCGCTGCCAGAGCAGGGCCGCGCCCACGGCCAGGGCCACGGCCAGGGCGGGCAGGATGGGCATCAGGTTGCGGCGAACCGCGAGCCTCATGGCCAGCAGGAGCAGGCCGAAGGTCAGGGGGAAGGCCATGGCCCAACCGAGGCGGGCGAGGCGCGGGCGTTCGGCGCGATCGAAGGCCAGGAGCCCAAGACCGCTGAGGCCGGCGACCAGGGCACCCAGGCCCAGTCCGTAGGCGATCTCCTTGCCGTAGAAGGCGAGGTTGCTGGCGTGGGCCACCCCCACCCAGCCGCGATCGTTGTAAAGCCTCGCGCCGAACAGGGGGTCGGCGCCGCCGCCCAGTACGGCCTGGGGGAAGGCGAGCAGGCTGGGCGTGGTCGCCAGGAAGGCGGCGATGGCTGCCCCGGCGGCCACCGCCAGGCCCCAGGGCTGGTTGTAAGGGGATCGGGACGTCGGCTCCACGGGTGCCCTGCGGGAGGCGAGGCGGGCCCGCAGCCACACGGCGAAGATCGCCACCGCCGCGACCCCGGCCGGATACTTGCTGCCCGCGGCGAGGCCTGCCGCCAGTCCGGCGAGGACGTAGCCACCGGTCGACTCGCCATCGAGAAGGCGGACCGCAGCCCATACGGTGAGCGTGGCGAAGAAGCCCGCCGGCACGTCGGACAGGTTCAGGTGGGCTACCTCGAGATAGAGGGGCGAGAAGGCCACCAGCCCTCCGGCCAAGGCAGCCGCGACCGAGCCGCCCAGGCGCCGGCCGAGCAGGAAGGTCGGGAGCACCGTGGCGGCCCCCAGGAGGCCGGTGACGAAGCGGGTGAGGAGGGCGTTGACGTAGACCGGGTCGGAGAGGCCGTAAACGCCGCGGGCCAGGGCCTCGACCGGGCCGCGAAACAGCCCCCCCAGCCACAGGGCGAAGGCGTCCAGATAGAAAAGCAGGTGAGGGTAGATGAACCAGCCCTTGAGCAGCTGGCCGCGGTTGATGCGCTCGGCCTGAGCGCGGAAGATCCCCTCGTCGGCGAAGGAGAGGAGACCGATCTCGTGGCCGAGGCCGATCCCGTAGGTCAGGCCGGCCAGAGCCAGCACGGCCAGCAACCAACGCCCCTCCTGTCCCTCGAGCCAGTCCCCGCGCCAGAGCTTGCGGATGGACTGGGCCAGGAAGCCGAGCGCGGCGACCACCATGCCCGCCACCACCAGCTGAGCAAGCCGCCGTGGCACGCCGAGCCCACCGGCCGAGGCGAGCCACAGGCCGACCGAGATCGCGAGCAGGCCGAGAGCGGTGGGGCCGGGACGGGGGAGCTTCACGCTGGCGGGGAGCGTAGCAGGAGGAGGGACCCCCGGTGGGTCCGGCGTCATGCTCGGGGCATGGCATCGGATCGGCCCGGTGGCTGGGATAGGCTTGTCGGGTTGCCGCGCCCGGGAGTTTTTCGGTGCCTCCGGGTGGGGCCTGGACGAGGGGACTATGGCTGCGATCGAGGACATGTGGAAGGTGGAAGTGATCGAGAGGGTGGCTCAGACCGTGCGGCAGCGTCTGGGCGGAGTGGCGGGAGAGGCGGCGGCGGCGTTCGCACGGCGGTACTACGAGGGGGTTTCGGCGGACGACCTGCGCGCTCGCTCGAGCTCCGAGCTGGAGAACGGCCCCCTATCCCTGTGGCTCTTCGCCCGCAAGCGCCAGCCTGCGGAGAGCCTGGTGCGAGTGTTCAATCCCGAGCTCAAGGACCACGGCTGGACGACCCCTCACACCGTGGTCGAGATGGTCAACGACGACCGGCCCTTCCTGGTCGACTCGGTCACTTCCGTGCTGCATCGCCATGGCTTCGAGGTGCACTTGGTGATCCACCCCGTGCTGCGGGTCTTGCGCAAGCAGGGCGGCGAGGTGCAGGCGATCGTGGGGGAGGCGGATCCGGATACCGAGGGCATGCTGGTCGAGTCGCTGATGCACTTCGAGGTCGATCGCATCGGCAGCGCGGAGGAGCGCGACCGGGTGCGCGACGAGCTGCTGCGGGTGCTCGCGCGAGTGCGGGCCGCGGTCGACGACTGGGGCGCCATGACCGCTCGTCTCCAGGCTGTGATCGAGGAGCTCGAGTCGAGCCAGCGCCCGGAGTCGATCAGTGAGGAAGAGCTGGCGGAGAGCCTGGCCTTCCTGCGCTGGCTGCAGGCCGACAACATGACCTTCCTGGGCTTTCGCGAGTACGCCCTGACCCCGGGCGAGCACGGCGAGATGCTGCGCGCCGTCGACGGCAGCGGCCTCGGCATTCTGCGCGACGAGCTGCGAGTGTCGAGCGCCCGGGAGCGCGAGCTGACGCCTGAAATGAGCGACTTCGCCCGCCGGCCGGAGCTGATCTTCATCACCAAGACCAACCACCTCTCGCCGGTGCACCGGCCGACCCACATGGACTACGTCGGCATCAAGCGCTTCGACGTCGACGGCCGGGTGCTCAAGGAGCTGCGCTTCCAGGGCTTGTTCACCTCGCAGTCCTACCGCCAGCTGGCCGAGGAAGTGCCGCTGCTGCGGCGCAAGGTCAGGGCCGTGCTCCAGCGCGCCGGTTTCCGGCCCCGGGGTCACGCCGCCAAGGCCCTCGCCCACATCCTCGAGACCTTTCCCCGCGACGAGCTGTTCCAGATCACCAGCGACGAGCTCTTCCACACCGCGATGGGCATCCTCCAGCTCCAGGAGCGCCGGCGGGTGGCCCTGTTCGTTCGCAAGGACACCTTCGAGCGCTTCGTGGCCTGCCTGGTCTTCGTGCCGCGAGACCGCTACTCGACCGATCTGCGGCCCCGCCTCGAGGCGATCCTCGAACGTGCGTTCAACGGCACTGTCGGCGCCGTCTACACCCAGGTCGATCAAGAGCCACTGGCGCGCATCCAGTTCTTCCTCTCCACCCAACCCGGTCAGATCCCCCCCTACAACCCCAAGGACATCGAGGCCGCCCTGGCCGAGACCGTGCGGGGCTGGGAGGACACCCTGGGCGAGGTGCTGCGCGAAAAGGAGAGCGAGGACCGCGCCGGAGAGCTGTTGCGGCGCTATGCCGGGGCCTTCCCGATCGCCTACCAGGTGGCCCATCGGCCGGAGCAGGCGAGCTTCGACCTCGAGAAGGTGGAGGAGGCCCTGCGGGCCAACCGCCTGGCCTTCTATCTCTACCGCCCCCTCGGCATGGCCCGCAACCGGGCCCGCTTCAAGATCTACGACCCGGGTGAGCCCCTGCCCCTCTCGGAGATGGTCCCTCAGCTGGAGAACCTCGGCTTCTCGGTCGTCGCCGAGCAGCCCTATCAGGTGCGCCCGGCGGGGGCCGACGTGGTGTGGATCCGCGACTTCGAGCTCGACACCCTGGAGGGCGTCGATTTCGAGCCCGGGGACGTGCGCGACCGCGTCCAGGAGAGCCTGGCGCGAGTGCGCACGGGCGAGGCCGAGAGCGACGGCCTCAACCGCCTGGTGCTCAGCTCGGGGTTGAGCTGGCGCCAGGTGGTCATCCTGCGCACCTACCTGCGCTACCTGCGCCAGGCGGGGATCCCCGCCAGCCAGGATTACATGGTGCAGACCCTGGACAACAACGCCGGCATCGGCCGGCTCCTGGTCGAGCTCTTCGAGGTCCGCTTCGACCCCGAGCTCACCCATGGGCGCGAGGAGAGCGAGAGGGCGATCGAGGAACGCCTCGCCGAGGCGCTGAACCGGGTCGCCAACCGCGACGAGGACCGCATCTTGCGGCGGTTCTTGAACGTCGTGCAGGCCACCCTGCGCACCAACTTCTACCAGCCGGGAAGCGACGGCCAGCCCAAGGCCTACCTCGCCGTGAAGCTGCGCTCCGCCGAGGTGGCGGAGCTGCCCGAGCCGCGCCCCCTCTTCGAGGTCTTCGTCTACTCGCCGCGGGTGGAGGCGATCCACCTGCGAGGTGGCAAGGTGGCCCGGGGTGGCATCCGCTGGTCGGATCGGCCGGAGGACTTCCGTACCGAGATCCTGGGGCTGATCAAGGCGCAGATGGTGAAGAACGCCGTGATCGTGCCGGTGGGGTCGAAAGGCGGCTTCGTGGTCAAGCGGCCCCCGGCCGACCGCCAGGCTTACCAGGAGGAAGGCATCGCCTGCTACAAGACTCTGGTGCGGGGGCTGCTCGACGTTACCGACAACTACCAGGGCGCCGGCGTGGTCAAGCCGGCCCGGGTGGTATGCCGGGACGACGACGACCCCTACCTGGTGGTCGCCGCGGACAAGGGCACCGCCACCTTCTCGGACATCGCCAACGGCCTTTCGGCCGAGTACGGCTTCTGGCTCGGCGACGCCTTCGCCTCGGGTGGCTCGGCCGGCTACGACCACAAGGAGATGGCGATCACCTCCCGCGGCGCCTGGGAGGCGGTCAAACGCCATTTCCGCGAGATGGGGCGCGACACCCAGAGCGAACCCTTCACCGTGGTGGGCGTGGGCGACATGTCGGGTGACGTCTTTGGCAACGGCCTGCTGCGCTCCCCCCACGCCCGGCTGCTGGCCGCCTTCAACCACCTGCACATCTTCGTCGATCCAAGTCCGGACCCGGTCCTGAGCCTCGCCGAGCGCCAGCGCCTCTTCGACCTGCCGCGCTCGACCTGGACCGACTACGACCCCGCCTTGCTCTCCGCCGGCGGCGCCATCTTCGACCGCAAGGCGAAGTCGGTGGCCCTCTCGCCCCAGGTCGCCGAGGTCTTCGGCCTCGAGCCCGGGGCCATCGCTCCCGACGAGCTGATCCGGGCGATCCTCAGGGCCCAGGTGGACCTCATCTGGTTCGGCGGCATCGGCACCTACGTCAAGGCTTCGACCGAGACCCACGTCCAGGTCGGCGACCGTGCCAACGACGCGCTGCGGGTCGACGGCCGAGAGCTGCGGGCGAAGGTGATCGGCGAGGGTGCCAACCTCGCCTTCACCCGGCGCGGGCGGGTCGAGTACGCCCTCCAGGGCGGGCGGCTCAACACCGACGCCATCGACAACTCGGGAGGCGTCGACTGCTCGGACCACGAGGTCAACATCAAGATCCTGTTGAACGAGGTGGTCGCCGCCGGAGACCTGACCGTCAAGCAGCGTGACCAACTGCTGGTGGAGATGACCGACGAGGTCGCCGAGCTGGTGCTGCGCGACAACTACCTGCAGACCCAGGCGATCACCGTCGCCACCGCCCAGGGAGCCGAAGGGCTCGACCGCCAGGCGCGGATGATCCGCGAGCTCGAGAGGATGGGCAAGCTCGACCGCAAGATCGAGGGTCTGCCGGACGAGGACGAGATCGCCGACCGCATGGCGGCCAAGAAAGGGCTCACCCGGCCCGAGATCGCCGTGCTGCTGGCCTACTCGAAGATCACCCTCTTCGACGAGCTGCTGCACTCCGACCTGCCGGACGACCCGGTGGTGGCCGAGGACCTGGTGCTCTACTTCCCCCACGCCCTGCGGGAGCGCTACGCCGAGGCCATCCAGAGCCATCGGCTGCGGCGCGAGATCACCGCCACCCACGTCACCAACAGCATGGTCAACCGGGTCGGGCCGACCTTCGTGACCCGCCTCAAGATGACCACCGGGCTGGATGCGCCGGAGATCGCCCGCGCCTACCTCCAAGTCCGCGACGCCTTCGAGCTGCGCCCCCTGTGGGCCGCGATCGAGGCTCTGGACACCGTCGCCCCGGCGGAGGCCCAGACCCAGATGATCCTCGCCACCAAGTCGCTGATCGAGGGCGCCGCCGGCTGGCTGCTCAAGCGCAAGCTCCGCGGACGCTCGGTGACGACCGAGACGTTGCGGGTGGCGACCGCCGCTCTGGCCCGGCACGCCGAGGACGTGCTGCCGGCCGGCGAGCTGAGCGATTGGCGCAAGCGGCAGCGGCGCCTGGAGAAGGCTCGGGTGCCCGAGGCCCTGGCGGCGCGCGTCGCCAGCCTGGAGTTCCTGGCGGCCGCGCTGGACATCGCGGACCTCGCCGAGCGCAGCGGCCGGCCGGTCCAGGAGGTGGGCAGCACCTTCTACCACCTGGGCTCTCGCTTCGGCTTCGACGCCCTGCGTGAGGCGGCGGAGAAGCTGCCGACCGACACCCCCTGGCAGCGCGAAGCGAAGACCGGTCTGGTGGACGAGCTCTTCCGGCTCCAGAGCCGTCTGGCCGCCGACGTGCTGGCGAGCGCCGGCACCGGCGACACGGTCCGGGCCGCCATCGAGCACTGGGTCGAGGGAAGAGCCGACCGCTTCCGGCGGGCCAAGGAGAGGGTCTTCGAGATCAAAGCCGCGGGCACGGTGGACCTCGCCATGCTCTCGGTGGTGCGCACCCAGCTGGCGGATCTGATCGCGGGCTAGGGGGAGCTGCCAGGAGCGTGGTCATGTGGAGCACGGACAGCCATTGGTTCGAAGTCGCCCTCCTGATGGGCTTGACGGCGATAGGCGGAGTGCTGGTTGGACACTTCGAGGCGCACAAGCCGAAATGGCGGCGGGTGACGAAGATCCTGGTCGCCAACGTCCTCTTCGTCGGGGTCTCGGTCGCCTTCGGCCGGATCTGGTTCTGGGCCCTGCTCGGAGTGCTCGCTCTCGCCGTCCTCTACGTCCACCTCATCTGGCTACCCAAGAACGGCGTCAACGGCTGGACGGGTGAGCCCCGCGAGCGCTACCTCGAGCTGGTCGGCCCCCGGGGGCCCCGGGCATGACCCTCTCCCTGGTCTCCCTCGGCCTGTCGTCGTTGGTCTTCCTGGCCATCGGCGTGGCCTTCCTGTTCTGGCCGGTGGCCATGGGCCGTACGGTGGAGATCGAGCTGGCCACGCCGACGGCGTTGATCGACTTCCGGGCCACCTACGGCGGCTTCGTGCTGGCGGTGGGGATCTTCTTCGCCTGGTGTGCGGCGAAGCCCGAGTGGATCAAGGCCGGTCTCGCCGCTCAGGCGCTGATCCTCGCCGGCTTCGGCTTCACCCGCGGCATCGGCATGCTGATCGCCGGCTCGACCCGTCCGCTTCTGGTCTGGCTGCTCGTGGCCGAGCTGGTCGGCACCGGGTTGGGGCTTTACTGCTATCTGCGGGAAGGGCAGGGCGCGTGAGCGCCTCCCAGAGCGTAAACAGCGGACTGGACGTCGACGCATGTTCATAGGCCATTTCGCCGTCGGCATGGCGGCCAAACGGAGCGCTCCGCAGCTCTCCCTCGGCACCTTCTTTCTGGCCACCCAGCTGTTGGACCTGGTGTGGCCGGTGCTGGTGCTGGCCGGGGTCGAGCACGTGCGCATCGCCCCGGGGATCACCCGGGTGACGCCCCTGGACTTCACCCACTATCCGTGGACCCACAGCCTGGTGGCGTCGATCCTCTGGGGGGCTCTGCTGGCCGGGATCCTGATCCTGGCCAAACGGGATCGGCGCTCGGCACTGGTCGCCGGGGCGGTGGTGGTGAGCCATTGGCTGCTCGACTGGGTGAGTCACCGGCCGGACCTGCCGCTGGCGCCCGGCACCGCGGGGCGCTACGGGCTGGAGCTGTGGGCTTCCCTGCCCGGCACCCTGATCGTCGAGCTGGGGCTCTTCGCCGCCGGCGTGGTGCTCTACGCTCGCAGCACGAGGGCCCTGGACCGCCGCGGCCACTGGGCTTGGTGGACGCTGGTGGCCTTCCTTCTTACGGTGTACCTGGCCAACCTCTTCGGGCCGCCACCACCGAGCGAGCCAGCGATCGGCTGGGCAGCCCTCGCGATGTGGCTGCTGGTCGCTTGGGGCTACTGGGTGGACCGGCACCGCACTGCCATCGGAAAGGAAGCTTCTCCATGACGCAGACGATCACCGAGCAACGGGCCGAGTCGGGCCTCGATTCACGTGGCACCCTCGCCTCTCGGTATCGTGAGGTGCGAGCCCAAACCGAGCGGATCTGTGCGCCTCTGGTGACCGAGGACTACCAGGTCCAGGCCTGCAACGAGACCAGCCCTCCCAAGTGGCACCTGGCGCACAGCTCGTGGTTCTTCGAGACCTTCGCGCTGGGCCCCCTGGCCCAGGGCTATGCGCCCTACCATCCCCAGTTCGGCCATCTCTTCAACTCCTACTACCAGGGCATCGGCACCTTCCACGCCCGTAACCAGCGTCACGTGGTGGCTCGGCCCACGGTGGCGGAGGTCTATGCCTACCGGGCGCAGGTGGACGAGAGTCTGCTGGGATTGCTGGCCGCCGCAGAGGAAGGGCCTTACGAGGTGATTGCCGAGCGGGTCGAGCTGGGCCTCCATCACGAGCAGCAGCATCAGGAGCTGCTGCTGATGGACATCAAGCGCAACTTCGCCGCCAACCCGCTACTGCCGGCCTACGCGCCGGACGCGTCGCGCCCCCGAGGCCGGGCCCCGGAGCGGCGATGGCTGGGCTGCGCCGAGGGGGTCCACGAGATCGGCTTTCCCGGCGGCGGCTTCTGCTTCGACAACGAGACGCCCCGCCACCGGGTCTTCCTCGAGCCCCACCGGCTGGCCAGCCGGCTGGTCACCAACGGCGAGTACCGGGAGTTCCTGGCGGCCGGCGGCTACGAGCAAGCCGGGCTGTGGCTCTCGGACGGCTGGAAGACGGTGCGCGAGCAGGGCTGGCGGGCGCCTCTCTACTGGCTGGAGCGGGAGGGCGAGTGGCACGAGTACACCTTGCGCGGCCTCGAGCCGCTCGCCCTCGACGCTCCGGTCTGCCACGTGAGCTTCTACGAGGCGGAGGCGTTCGCCCGCTGGGCCGGTGCGCGGTTGCCCACCGAGGCCGAGCTCGAGGTGGCGCTGTCCGGCCGGCCGATCGAAGGCAGCTTCGCGGAGAGCGGCTCCCTGCACCCCCGCCCCGCCCAGGGCGAGCAGGACGGCCAGTGGTTCGGGGAGCTCTGGCAGTGGACGGCGTCGGCCTACTCGGCCTATCCGGGGTTCCGCCCCCTGGCCGGAGCTCTCGGTGAGTACAACGGCAAGTTCATGGCCAACCAATACGTCCTGCGCGGCGGCTCCTGCGCCACCCCCCGCTCCCACATGCGTGCCACCTACCGCAACTTCTTCTATCCCCAGGACCGCTGGCCCTTCACGGGGATCCGGCTGGCGACGGAGGGGTGAGGGCAGCGGGTTCCCTCGGCGGCTCCTACTCCCACCACAGCTTCTCCCGCTTCTTCGGCCGCGGGGCGATTTCGTCCATCTTGGCCGCGTCGTAGAGGCGGCCGTTCACCATGGTGTGGCTGACCTTCTCCGAAACCCGGATGTCGGCCAGGGGGTTGCCGTCGACCACGAAGAGGTCGGCGAGCTTGCCGGGCTCGAGGGAGCCGAGATCCTTGTCCAGGCCGAGGTAACGCGCCCCGGAGAGGGTGCCGGCCCGCAGCGCCTGGTGTGGGGAGAGGCCGCCCTGCACCAGCATCCACAGCTCCCAGTGCGCCGCCAGACCCTCGCGCTGTCCGTGGGCGCCGACGTTGACTCCCACTCCCAGCTTGGCTAGATCGGCGGCGATCTTGGCGACGTTGAAGTGATTCCACTCGTTCTCGGGGGCGATCTCCCGGCGGCGCGAGCGCGGGTCCACGATCTCCCGCGGCACGAAGGTCAGGAGGCGCTGGTTCTCCCAGACGTTGGTCTTGGCGTACCAATACTCCTCACCCCAGAGGCCGCCGTAGCCCACCACCAGCGTCGGGGTGTAGCCCACCCGCGTGTGGCTCCACAGCTGGTGCACGTCCGCGTAGATATGGGCCACCGGGATGGTGTGCTCGACGCCGGTGTGGCCGTCCACCACCATGGTCATGTTGTGCTGGAACAAAGAGCCGCCCTCGGGCACCACCAGCATGCCCAGCTCGCGAGCGGCGGTGAGCACCTGCTGGCGCTGGTCCCGGCGTGGCTGGTTGTAGCTCTTGACCGAGAAGGCGCCCACGGCCTTCAGGCGCTTCAAGTGCGAGCGGGCGTCGTCGAGGCTCTCGATCACCGCCTTGAAAGGAGCCTTGGCGCCGTAGAGGATGGTGCCGGTCGAGGTGATCCGCGGCGCCACCACCAGCCCGGCCTTCTGCAGCTCGGCCGCGGCGAAGATCTCGCTGGTGTCGTTCGAGGGATCGTGGAGGGTGGTCACCCCGAAGGCGAGGGAGGCGAGATTGACCCAGCTCTGCTGGGGGATGACCTCCTCGCTGCCCTGGGAGCCGTGCCAGTGGGCGTCGATCAGGCCCGGCAGAACGGTCTTGCCGCTGACGTCGATCACCGTCGCACCGGCCGGCACGGTCACGGTGCCCCGCCTTCCGACGGCCGAGATGCGGCTACCCTCGACCACCACCACGCCGTCCTCGATCACCTCGTCACCCTTCATGGTCACCACCCGGCCACCCACCAGGGCGAGTGTGCCGGTGGGGCGGTCGCTGTCGACCTCGAAGCCGATCTTGGTGCCGGTCGCCGGCGCCTCGGGGAGCTTCTCCGGGGCCCCGGCCAGGAAGGCGAAGGCGTCCGTCAGCTTGCGCGTGAACAGCTCCGGCCCCAACGACCAATGGAGGGCGCCCGAGTCGCCAGCGAAATGCACGTTCTCGCCGGCGTCCTTGGTCACCTTGGCGAGCGGCACGGCGCTACCGCTGGGGCCGATGTCCACCGTCTTGCCGGTGATCACGAAGGGCGTCACGTAGCCGTTGAAGCGCTCCACGAAGGCCAGCCACTTGCCGTCCGGTGACACCCGCATCTCGGTGGCGTTCTCGCTCTTGACGTGGCTGCGCTCCTCGGTGCCGTCCAGGGCGATCGACTTCAGGAAGCGGGTGTTGCCGTCGCCGATCTCGAGGAAGAAGACGCGGTCCGAGCCGGCACCGAAATGCGGTGCGAAGCCGTTTTTCGTCAGCAGCTTCTCCTCGCCGCCGGCGACCGGCAGAGCGTAGAGCCCGGGCTTTCCCGACCAGTAGGGGCTGCGCAGCAGGTCCCCCTCGAGCCGCCGGTAGACCACGAAGCGACCGTCCGGCGACAGGGTCGGCTCGACGTAGTGCCCGGGCTTCGCCGTCAGCACCTTGCTCTCGCCGCCGGCGACCGGCGCCAGGCGCACGGCCGAGAGGTCCGCATCGTTCCACGAGGCATAGACCACCGTGCGGCCGTCGCGGGAGAAGGAGGGGTAGTGCTCGAAGTGCTCGCTCTGGGCGGTCAGGCGCCGCACCGGCCCTTCCGGCAGGTCCCGCAGGTAGACGTGACCGAGGGTTTGGAAGAGCACCTGGCCGCCGGCGGGGGAGACCTCCACCCAGCGCAGCATCTTGGTGGTGAAGCGGGCCGGGGCGATCTCCTGGGCTGAGCGCACGGCTTCGAAGACCCGCCTCTTGTCCTTGACGTGGAAGGGGATGCCGACCACCGTGCCGCTCGCCACGTCGATCCGGTGAAGCTTGCCCGCGGCCCAGAAGATCAGGGAGCGGCCGTCCCGGGTCCAGGCCATCGACGGGTAGACGCCGTGGATCGCCCAGGTCTCCTGCATGTCGCGCTCGAGACCGTCGAAGAGGGTGCGCGTACGGCCCGACTCGAGGTCGCGCACGGCCAGCACCGTCTGGCCCCGCTCCCGGCGCACGAAAGCCAGGGACTTGCCGTCCGGGGAGGGGGTCGGCCGCACGGCGCCGCCGAGACCCGAGATCACCGTCTCGATCTCGCCCGACTCGCGGTCGAGCCGGAGGATCGAGTAGATGCCGGCGTTGGGGTCCTTGTTGTACTGGAAGGTGGCGCCCGAGGTGGTGTCCTGGCTGAAGTAGACGTAGCGCCCGTCGGGGGAGAAGGCCGGCTCGCCGACGTCCTTCTGGTCGTTGGGCTTGGTGGTGAGCTGGAGGCCGTCGCCGCCGGTCTTGTGGTAGAGCCAGATCTCGCCGGAGCCCAGCGAGCGCTCGGCGGTGAAATGCTTGCGCGCCACCAGGTACTCCCCGTCCGGGCTCCAGGCCGGCGAATTGAGCAGACGGAAGGTCTCCTTGGTGACGGCACGGGCGTTCTTGCCGTCGCGATCGATCAGCCAGACGTTGTCGCCACCGGCGCGGTCGCTGGTGAAGGCGAGGGTCTTGCCGTCGGGGCTGAAGCGGGGCTGCATGTCCCAGGAGACCCCGGAGGTCAGGCTCCTGGCCTCACCCCCCTCGACCGGCAGCAGGTAGAGGTCCCCCAGGAGGTCGAACACCAACTCCTTGCCGTCCGGAGAGAGGTCGAGAGAGAGCCAGGTGCCCTCGCGCACGTCGAGGTCGACGTCGTAGCCGCTGGCGCCGGTCGGCGTCTCGACGTCCCACTTCGCGGGCTCCTCCTTCTTGGCCTCCTCGGCGGCGGCCTTGCCGCGCTCGGCCCGAGGGCGGCCGGCGGCGGTCTCGAAGTCGGCATCGAGCGAGGGCGGTGCCACGGTCAGGCCGTGGGAGCCGTGCTCCGGGCAGCCCGAGGCGGCATGAGAGGCCAGCGGGGCGGCGAGGAGGCCGGTCAACAAGAGGGCGAGCGCAGAGCAACGGCTCATGAGGCGTCTCCAACAGGTGGGACCAGTCCCAGGAGGGGACCGATCTCGTCGGTCAGCAAGTCGTAAGCTCGGGCACCTGCCGAGCCGGGATCGAAGTCGAAGATGGTCTGGCCGGCGGCCGGCGCCTCGGCCAGCCGGGTGTTGATCCGGATCTCGATGGCGAAGACCCTTGAACCATAGCGCTCGCGCAGCTGGGTCACCGTCTCGCGCACCGAGCGCAGCCGGTAGTCCACCATGGTCAGGAGCATTCCCAGCAGCTCGGTCCGGCTGCCGACGCGGGCGGTGATGCGTTGGGCGGCGGCGAGCAGGTTGTCGAGGCCCTCGGCGGCGAGGAACTGCGGCACGATCGGCACCAGCAGCCGATCCGCGGCCACCAGGGCGTTGATCGGCAGCAGCGAGAGGGAGGGCGGGCAGTCGATGACGATCAGGTCGTGATCGTCGTGCAGGCTCTCCAGGCGCTCGGCGAGGCGGCGCTCCTTGTTGCGGAAGCCGCCCAGCTCGAGATCCACTCCGAGCAGATCGGACGAGGCGGGGATCAGCTCGAGATTGGGCAGGGAGGTGGGGCGACGTGCCTCACGGGCGGGCACCCGGCCGAGCAGGACGTCGGCGCTCGAGGGGTTGAAATCCTCCCGCGCGACCCCCACGGAGAGCGAGGCGGAGGCCTGGCTGTCGAGGTCGATGAGCAGCACCCGCCAGCCGCGTCGAGCGAAGGAGGCCGCGAGGGACACCGCCGTCGTGGTCTTGCCGACGCCACCCTTTTTGCTGAGGAGACTGAGGATCATGTACGGACGCTCGTGGAAGCTCGGGCGCCAAGACTATCGCAAGCACGTCGGCGTCTCGGCCCCGAGCCGCGAGTTCCGCCTGGCGGAGTCGGAAAAAGAAGCGCGTAGAGCTGAAGTGGGAGCCTGGTTCGTCTGGGGCTGGTGTCAAGCCTTCGACGATGCACGGATATAGCCCCCGGGTGGATTGACTTGCCCGTCGATCGGGCGTACCTTGCCTGAAAAGTCTTGCTGTAAGGACATGAAAAAGAGAAGCATCTCCCTCGCTGTCCCGTTGTTCCTGGTGCTCGCGCAGGCCCTCGCAGCGAGCGAAGCGAGCGGCTCCGCTCAGGCCGCTCCGGTGGCGACCTTCGCGAGCCCGACGCCCCTCCGCGTGGGGCTGGTCGGCTCCGCCCTGCCAGGGCCCGAGGGCAAGGCCCTGGTGCCGGTGCTGGTCGAGGTGAATGGCGCCGACCTGATGGCGACCACGGGGTCCGGCAAGCTCTCCCTCGAGGTCTTCGTTTACGCCGTGGGGGCAAACGGTGAGCCCGCCGACCGGCTGAGCCAGAGTCTCGAGCTGGACCTCGACGCCATGCGCGGGCGACTGCTTTCCGGTGGGCTGCGCTATTACGGGCAGCTGTCCTTGCCGCCCGGCAGCTTCGAGCTCAAGGCGATGGTGAAGCAGCCTACCTCGGGCGCTGCCGGCAGCACCTCGCTCTCGCTGATCGTGCCGGACTTTTCGGCGCCCGGGCTCAAGGTGGCGACGCCGCTGATCGAGACCCGGGCCCGGGGCGGGGTGATGGCCCGCCAGCGAGCGCGACCCGGAGAGCCGCCCCCCGCTTACCTTTTCGGAGCCGGCCGTGAGCCGGTCTTCGTGCCTTCTTCTCGAGGAGAGCTGGAGCCGGGCACGCCCTTCGAAGTGCGCATCCCGGTGGTCGGGGTCGAGGGAGAGAACCTCACCGTCAACGGCCAATGGGTGGATGACCGTGGCAACGTGGCCCTGGGTGGTCAGCTGGTCGTTCGCGATCGCGGCGTAGATTCCCTCGGCGTCTCCTGGCTGATCGCCGGATTCGACCTTCCCGACCTGCGGCCGGGAGACTACCGGCTCACCATCACCGTCTCCGAGCCGGGCTCGACCCGGCGCGGCTCCGCCTCCGTGCCCGTTCGGGTCCATGCCCCCGGCGAGATCCCGCCGCCGGTGCCGATCCAGGTCGCCACCGCCACGGCTCCCGAGCCGCCGCCGGCGACCGGAGGCAGCGGCCGGATCAAGATCCGCCGGCGTGCCACTCCGGTCGAGAGGGGAGTCTTCGAGGAGCGCTATCGCCGCATCCTCGCCCAGCTCGCCGAGGGCGCCGAGAGCGAGGCCGCCGCGGCCCTCGCGCAGTTCGAGCAGCTGGCGGCCGAGTCGCTGCGCTCCGAGCCCTTCCTGCACAGCCTCTTCGACGCCGAGATCCTGGTCTCCCGTCGCCTCGCCGCCCACGACCCCAGCGCCTTGCTGCCCGTGGCGCTGCTCCACGAGGCGACCTACCAGCGATATCGGGACCGCAACGACCGTGTCCTGGCCCGCTACAGCCGGGAGATGGTGCGCTCCCTGGCCGAGCTCTACGTCGAGAAGGGCGGCTCGCCGACCTCGGTGGCCGCGAGCATCTTCACCAGCCTGGGCGGTTCCCTCCAGCAGGCCGGCATGACCGCTTCGGCCAACTCTCTCTTCGAGCGCGCCCTCGAGCTGCAGCCGCGACACCCCACGGCCCTGCTGTCGCTCGCCGTCTACTACGAGAAGATCGGCCTCTATCACCAAGCGATCCCCCATCTCGAGCACCTGCTCGAGGCCGAGCCCGAGCACGGTCAGGCCCGGCTTCGCCTGGGGATGAACCTCCTGCGCCTGGGCAAGATGGAAGCCGCGTACCAGGCCCTCGAGGCTTGCCAGGCGGCGACCAAGCCGGCCTGGGTGCGCTCTCTGGCCTACCAGGAGCAGGCCGCTGCGGCCCTCGCCGCGGAGAAGTGGGAGGAGGCGGAGCGGATCCTGCGCGCCGGTCTCACCGCCTTGCCTGGGGAGCAGCGGCTTTCGTTGCAGCTGGCCATGACCCTCGATCGGCTCGGGCGGCCCCGCCAGGGTCGCGAAGCCCTGGCGGCCATGCTGCCGGAGGGTGAGGGAGCCACCGTGGCCGCCCGCTTCGCCTACAACCAGTGGCCGGTGGACCTGCTGCAGAACGAGCGGCTCTGGCTGGTATCGACCGCCGCCCAGCGCTTGCCGGTGCTCGCCCGAGCGATCGGTTCCCTCGACCTCCCGGAGGCCGCCCGATGAGAGCCTTGCTATTCGCCGGCTCGTTCTTGCTCGCTGCCGGGATCGCTTCGGCCGCTCCCCCCGAGCTCGTGATCGTGAACCCGCCGGAGGACACGCCGGTCTACGGCGAGGTGGAGATCCTGGCCAGCGTGACCAGCGACGAGCCGATCGAGAGGGTGGAGATCTGGGCCGATGGCAAGCTGGTCGCCGCCCTCACCGATGAGCCCTGGCAGGCCACCACCGACCTCGGCTACGACAACAAGCCCCACCGCCTCAAGGTGGTGGCGGTGATGGCGA
>JBIOYC010000333.1:0-4366 GCA_044869955.1 Thermoanaerobaculia bacterium
GTGGCCGCGGGCGTCGTAGCTGCCGTAGGTGACCGGTCCTCCCTTCTCGGGATGGGTCTCCGAGTTGAGGAAGCCGCGGTTATCGTAGCCGAACAGCCGCTCCTGGCCGCAGGTCGCGCCGCTCGCCCCCTGGCAGACCCGCGTCAGCCGGTTGCCCATGTCGTATTGGTAGGTGGTAGACACGGTCGCCGTGCCGGCGCCGTTGGGCTCCTGCACCTTGAGCAGCCGGCCGTGGCCGTCGTAGGTCTCGGTGGTGGTCGAGGCGGTCTCCACCCCGGCGGCGGTCGCCACGTTGACGGTGCGGCTGACTTGGCGGATGCCGGCGTAGCTCAAGGTGATGGCGTGCGGGGAGCTCCCGTCCACGGCGTCCGGCGGCACGATCTTGCCTGGCCGGCCAAAGGCGTCGAAGCCCTGGTAGCGGGTGGCGGGAAGGAAGAAATCACCGGTCGCGTCCGGGATCTGCTCGGAGACCGAGCCCTTCCAGCCGAGGGCGTTGTAGCCGCTCACCCGCTTGGACCACGAGCCGTCCGCCATCTTGACGCGCTCTTTCCACACCCGACCGAAGCCGTCGAAGGTTAGCTCACTCTCGCCGAAGGGAGAGCCAGAGCAGGTCGAGCCCGTGGGTACGTCGCGCAGGATCTGGACCCGGGCTGGACCACCGCCGATCGCGGGATAGCTGTAGCAGGTCTTGGCGCCCTTCTCGGCCGCTGCCGCGCTCGCGTGGGGTGCCGCCATCTTCAAGCGGCCCAGGGTGTCGTACGTCAGGACCGTGGGGTAGGAAGCCGTATCGTAGGAAGTCTTGATGAGGCCGGTCGAGGCGTCGATGTCCGCCCGGAAGCTGTAGAACGGCAGGAAGTCGTTGGCAGCCGTGGTCCGGCGATAGCGGCTCGAAGAGCGCACCCCTGCCGAGTAGGTGTGCTCCGTCCGGTACCCGAACGAGGCCGGCGCCGGGCAGCCGGCCGCCGTGCTCAGGGCCTGGAGGTCGCCGCCGTAGAAGCTCTCGCTCTTGACGTTGCCGGTGCCCGCCTCCTTCTCGTAGACGATCAGAACGTCGGTCGAGCCCCGGGTGGTGCCGGTCTTGACGACCCGCTCGCAGAGGAGAAACCCGTCCGCGTCGAAGCTCGTGAAGGTCCTCGCGATCCCGCCCTGGTTGGCCTGACGGTAGCTGAAGGTGCCGAGCACCCACGGGCTCGACGGCGCCGGGGGGCTCGACTGGTTGTTCCAGGTGCAGGTCTGCTGGTTGGTCGAGAGATTGATCTCGTAGCAGACCGAGCCGTTGAATTGCACCCGCGTGGTGCGCGAGTCCGAGACGTTGGGGTCGAAATCGCTTGCCTTCGTAGTGGCCCGGTAGTGGCCGAGGCCGTCAAAATCCGATGCGGTGGAATCGACGACCTTGTTGCCGTCGTCGGCGAACTTCGTCCGCTCGGCGTTGACCCGGCGGTTGGTGTCGTACCACTCCGCGGGCTCGAGGAACGGCGTCGGTCCCAGGAGGTCGTGGCTGTGGGAGACCCACTGCGAGCGCTTCAGGGTGCCGGAAGCATCCTTCGTCTCGCTCGACAGGTACTTGCCCGCCTCGCTCGTGTCCCAGGTGAAGGGCAGCCCGTACTCCCAGCCGCGGAAGGTCGAGCCGTTCAGGGTCTGCGGCGCGGTGAAGTAGTGCTTGACCGAGTTGCCCAAGGGATCGGTCACCGTGGTACGCACCTCGCGTGACGGGTTGGTGGTCGTCCCCGGATCGGGGAAGATCGCGCTCGCGTAGGTCCAGGTGCCGTCCCCGTCCCAGGGGTCGGTCACCGTGCGCGCCGCCACGCCGACGCCGCGCTGGGTGTGGTTGCTGGGGTTGATCTCCGAGCCGTCGAAGCCCGGGAAGCGCCAGAGCTGGTAGGTCCAGGAGAGCTTGCCCTTGGTGGGAGGCTCCAGGCCCTCGATCACCCCGGAGTGCAGGCACTCGGGCTGGGTGGGCGGGGCGCCCCGGTGGTAGTCGGCCACGAGAGGGCTCTCCTGCATCTTGAAGACGATCCCCTCGGGGCCGTTGATCTGCTTCAGGAGCGGCACGTTGAGCCGATCCACCCCCGAGGCGTTCTGGGGGGTGTTGTTGCCCCACCAGGTGTCCTTGCAGGTGCGGTAGAGATTGGTGGTCTCCGGCAGCACCGCGGTTTCGTAGTCGAAGGTGTAGGTTGCCGTCTGGCCGTCGAAGGCCCTCAAGGTCACGCTCGACACCTGCCGGGTGCCCTCGATGAAGAGGCCGCCGAAGTTGATCGTGTGGGTGCGCGCCAGGCTATCGCTCAAGGTCCACTGCGTGGCGCTCGCGGTGTTGACGTTGAGGTAGTTGCCGTGGCGGTCCTCGATCTTGGAGAGGTGGCTGTTGGCCGAGAAGGTGTGCTTGAGCCCGTCGGGGAGCTCGATGGTCCGCGTCGCCGCGTTGAGGCGCAGGTAGGTGTTGTCCCGCGTGTAGAAGATGTTGGTCGTTACCGGCTCGCCCTCGTGCAGGGTCGGGTAGAAGGAGTGACGGCTTCCGTCCTGGGACAGCCAAACCCAGCGCGTCGAGTCGTTGAAGGTCGGGGTGTTCGGCGCGAAAAGCCGGCCCATGTGGAGCATCCAGCCGAAACCGGCGGAAAAAATCGGGTCCGGACGCGCCACCGTGGCCGCCACGCATTCGCCCGGCTGGACCTCGTTCTGGTCCTCCTCGTACTTCCACAAGTTGCTGTTGTAGGTGAGCGTCAGGCCGTAGGACAGCCCGTTGACCGGGTAGCTCTGGCCGATGGGGATGGTTATAGTTAGATTTCCGTTGAATAAAGAGACCTGATCGAGGCCTCCGAGCTGATACACCTTGTCCGCCGCGAAGCCCCGCGCCTGGTTGGGATGCTCTTGGGCGAGGACGGCGGGGGACGAAACCCCGAGCGAGCAGAGCGCCAGCCAAAGGGCCGGATTCAGGATCTGCTTCCCGCTCACGGCGCCACCTCCAGCTGGAAGCTCAGCACTTCGAGCGTGTTGGGAGCGATGGCGAACACCAAGTCCCCGGCTTTGAGCACGGTCAACGGCTCGGTGGCCGAGCCCGCCGGCTCGAGATCCAGGAGCGGCACCCGCAGCTCGCCGTCCGGGCTGGCGTCGGCATCGGCCCGCCCGCCGTCCGCTGCGCTCTGCCGCCATAAACCCACCCCGTTCCTCACCAGCAGGATTTCAAGACGCGAGCGCTGGGCGAGAGCCAGCTCGGGCTCGACCGCCGAGGCCACGGGCAGGGTCTCCTCCTCGGCCGGCACCCACCGCACCCCGAAGTCCTCGGGCGCCGCCACCCCCGCCTCGCCGGTTTCGAGGTCCACCACCCACCACACCGAGGAGCGCACCACGCCGGCCTCGACCTCGTACCGCACGAGGCCATCCCCGTCCTCGTCCGCGATCACCTCGAGCCGGGGAACGATCCTGACCCCGAACGCGATCGGCTCGCGGGTCACGCTGAAGAACACCGCCTGCCGGCCGGCGGATATTCCTCGTGCAACGACAGCAGAAGGCTCGAAGTCCACGGAAACCGCGGCGAACGCGGGGTTTGACGCGAGAGCCAGCAATCCAACCCGACCGAGCAGCCTGCTCACTTTCCTCATGCTCGCTCCTTTCCTCGTCTCCCGCTTCCCCACCCTTCTCGCTTCTACGAATATTGGACAAGCAACGCCTATGCCGGCGCGACCGACCCTACCTCTCTGAGGAACTCCCCCACCTGCTCGATCGCGGCGCGGCCTTCGGGGAGCATCTTGGCGTAGAGCTGCCAGCCGTGGAACATGCCGTCCCACACCTCGAGGCGGGCGGAGACGCCGGCGGCGCGGGCGCGCTCGGCGAGGCGCGTCGAGTCGTCGAGCAGGGTCTCGAGACTGCCCACTTGCAGCAGCAGGGGCGGCAGCCCGGAGAGGTCGGCGTAGAGCGGCGAGACGCGCGGGTCGCGGCGATCGTGACCGCCCAGGTAGTGCTGCGCCGTCTCGAGCAGGAAGCGGCGCTGGATCACCGGGTCGGCGGCCGCCTTCGAGTCCATCGACTCACCCGTGCCTTCGAGGTCGACGTTGATCGACAGGCCGGCGAGCGCCGCCGGCAGAGGCAGGCCGCGATCGCGCAGCGCCACTAGCATCGCCAGCCCGAGGCCACCGCCCGCGGAGTCGCCGGCCACGGCCAGGCGGCGGGGATCGAAGCCCTGGCCGAGCAGCCAGCGGTAGCTCGCCAGCGCGTCATCGAAGGCGGAGGGGAAGCGGTGCTCGGGCGCCAGCCGGTAGCCGACGGTGAGCGCCCGGCCGCCCGCCGCGCGGGCCAGGCGCGAGGCGAGGTCGCGGTGGGTCGAGAGCGAGCCCATCACGTAGGCACCACCGTGGAGGAAGAGCAGGATGCT
>JBIOYC010000334.1:0-7613 GCA_044869955.1 Thermoanaerobaculia bacterium
CCTGCGCGCCTGGTGTCACGACATCGCTCCGGCGAAGCTCGCTGGCCGGGCCGCGGTGGACGGCGAGGGAGACGTCCTCATCCGCCTGCGCGAGGACTGCGCCGTGGCCGTGCAGAGCCGCGAGCCCGAGCGGATCGTGGCCATGCTCGCCGCCGAGAGCCGGCGGCTGGAGGGGGTTCAGGCGGCGGCGAACTGAAGCTGCGGCCTTTGACGCCGACCTGGGGGCCGCGTAGAATGCGCCCTCCTGCGACCTATGCCCCATCCACCGCGGAGAGGTGCTGGAGTGGTCGAACAGGGCTGCCTGCTAAGCAGTTGTCCGAGGTTAACCCTTGGACCGAGGGTTCGAATCCCTCCCTCTCCGCCAATTCCCGTCCCGCCCAGAGCTGCGTGAGCGAGAGCACTCCCACCTCGGCCCCGAAGGACTTCATCCGCGAGATGGTGGCGGCTCACGTGGCCTCCGGACGCTACGGCGGGCGGGTCGTCACCCGTTTCCCGCCCGAGCCGAACGGCTACCCCCACATCGGCCACGCCAAGTCGATCTGCCTCAACTTCGGCCTCGCCCAGGAGTTCGGCGGTGTCTGTCACCTGCGCATGGACGACACCAACCCCGAGACCGAGAGCGAGGAGTACGTCGAAGCCCTGAAGGAGGCCGTGCGTTGGCTCGGCTTCGACTGGGGCGACAAGTTCTTCTATGCCTCGGACTACTTCGAGCAGCTCTACGACTTCGGCGTCCAGCTCGTCGAGATGGGCAAGGCCTACGTCGACAGCCTCTCGGAAGAGGAGATCCGCGCCTACCGCGGCACGGTCACCGAGCCGGGCCGGGAGAGCCCCTACCGCAACCGCTCGGTCACGGAGAACCTCGACCTCTTCCGGCGGATGCGCGCGGGCGAGTTCCCCGACGGCTCCCACGTGCTGCGGGCGAGGATCGACATGGCCGCGGCCAACATGAAGATGCGGGACCCGCTCCTCGTGCGCATCAAGCGGGCCACCCACTACCACCGGGGCGACGCCTGGTGCATCTACCCGATGTACGACTTCGCGCACCCCCTCTCGGACGCCATCGAGAAGATCACCCACTCCCTCTGCACCCTCGAGTTCGAGAACAACCGGGAGATCTACGACTGGCTGGTCGACACTCTGCCTTTCCCCGAGCCTCCCCGCCAGACCGAGTTCGCCCGCCTGAACCTCACCTACACGGTGATGAGCAAGCGCAAGCTCCTCGAGCTGGTCGAGAAGGGGCTGGTGGCGGGCTGGGACGACCCTCGCCTGCCCACCCTCGCCGGCCTGCGCCGCCGCGGCTACACCCCCGCGGCGATCCGCGACTTCTGCGAGCGCATCGGCGTCGCCAAGGCCAACAGCACGGTCGACGTGGCGCTGCTCGAGCACTGCCTGCGTGAGGCCCTCAACCCCGAGGTGCCGCGGCTGCTGTGCGTCGCGAGGCCGCTCAAGGTGGTGATCGAGACCTTCCCCCAGGGACAGGTCGAGGAGCTCGAGGCCCCCTTCTACCCACACGACGTGCCGAAGGAGGGCTCGCGCCGCCTGCCCTTCTCCCGCGAGCTGTGGATCGAGCGCGACGATTTCGCCGAGCAGCCGCCGAAGGGCTTCCACCGCCTGGCCCCGGGCTGTGAAGTGCGGCTGCGCTACGGCTACGTGATCCGCTGCGAGCGGGTGGTCAAGGACGAGGCGACCGGCGAGATCCGCGAGCTGATCTGCTCCCACGACCCGACCACCCGCGGTGGAGCCACCGCCGACGGTCGCAAGGTCCCGGGCACGATCCACTGGGTCTCCGCCCCGCAAGCCGTGCCGGTCGAGCTGCGGCTCTACGACCGGCTCTTCTCGGTCGAGCGACCGGACCTCGACGACCGGCCGTTCACCGAGACCCTCCACCCGGGGAGCCTGGAGATCCTCCCCCGAGCCTGGGCCGAGCCGAGCGCGGTGAGCCCGGAGCTGCCGGAGCGCGTGCAGCTCGAGCGTCTCGGCTACTTCTTCCGGGACCCGATCGACTCGCGGCCCGAGCGCCTGGTGTGGAACCGCGTCGTGACGCTCAAGGACTCCTGGGCGAGGCAGGCCGCGACCGAAACACCGACTCCGGCTCCAGCGAGGAAGCCCGCTCCTGCCCCGGCGGCCCCGGCCCCGAAGGCCCCCCGCGCCCTCCCCGCCGAGCAGGAGGCCCGCCGTCGTGCCCTGATCGAGACCCACGGACTCGCCGAGGACGACGCCGAGCGGCTGGCCGAGTCCGCCCTCGAGGCGGCCTTCTTCGAGGCGGCCGCGGCCGAGTGCGGCAACCCGCGGGCCGCGGCCCGGTGGATTGTCAGCGAGCTGCGGGGCGCCATCCGCGACCGCGCGCTCGGCGACTTGCCCTTCGACGGCCGGGCCCTGGGCGAGCTGGTGGCCCAGGTCGAGGCGGGCACCATCTCCGGCAAGACCGGCAAGGAGGTGCTGGCCGAGATGCTCGCCGGCGGGGGCCGGCCGGCCGAGATCGTCGACGCCAAGGGCTGGCGCCAGCTCTCCGACCCGGCCGAGATCGCCCGGCTGGTGGCCGAGGTCGTCGACTGCCACGCCGAAGAGGTCACCCGCTACCGGGCCGGCAAGACCAACCTCTTCGGCTTCTTCGTCGCCCAGGTCATGAAGGCGAGCGGCGGCACTGCTCATCCCCAGCGGGTCAACGAGGCCCTGCGCGAGAGGCTCCAACCGATATGAAGACCGCCCTCCAGGGCCCCGTCCGCGTCCGCTTCGCTCCCTCCCCCACCGGCTTCCTACACGTCGGCGGGGCGCGCACGGCGATCTACAACGACCTGCTGCGCCAGCACCTCGGCGGCGCCTTCGTGCTGCGCATCGAGGACACCGACAAGGCTCGCTCGGACGAGGCCATGACCCGCCAGATCCAGTCCGCCCTGGCCTGGATCGGCGTCGAATGGGACGAGGGCCCCTTCCTGCAGAGCGAGCGCCTGTCCCGCCACCGTGAACGGGCGGAGGAGCTGCTCGCCGCCGGCAAGGCCTACCGCTGCTTCTGCGCCCCGGAGCAGATCGAGGCCCAGCGCGAGGAGGCCCAGAAGAAGGGTGAGACGTTCCGCTACCCGCGCACCTGCGCCGCGCTGGCGGCCGAGGAGACCGAGGCCCGCCTGACCGCGGGCCGGTCGTTCGCCGTGCGTTTCCGCCTGCCCGAGGGCAACATCCGCTTCCAGGACCTGTTGCGGGGGGAGATGGACTTCCCGCAGGACGCCCTGGACGACTTCGTCCTGCTGCGCTCGGATGGCACGCCGACCTATCACTTGTCGGTCGTGGTGGACGACATCGACATGGGCATCACCCACGTCATCCGGGGCGACGACCATCTGTCGAACACCCCCAAGCACGTGCCCCTCTTCCTCGCCCTGGCCGGCCGGGTGCCGGTCTTCGCCCACCTGCCCTTGATCCTGGGGCCAGATCGCAAGCGGTTGTCGAAGCGCATCGGCTCGACCTCGGTCGAGGAGTTCAAGAACGAGGGCATCCTCCCCCAGGCCCTCTACAACTTCCTGGCCCTGCTCGGCTGGGCGCCGGGAGAGGACCGCGAGATCCTGTCTCGCAGCGAGATGATCGAGCTGTTCACCGTCGAAGGGCTCAACGCCTCGGCCGCCGTGTTCGACCGGGAGAAGCTGCTGTGGATGAACCAGCAGTACCTCTTGAGCCTGCCCTACGCCGAGATCGCCCCGCACCTCGAGCCCTTCCTCGCCGAGCTGGGCGTTGCCACGAGCGACCGGGCGCGCATCGAGACCATGGTCGACCTCTATCGGCCGCGGGCCAAGACTTTGCGGGAGCTGGCCGAGGCGGCCCCATCTCTGTTCGCGGAGAGCCTGACCTACGACGCCGGGACCTGCGCCAAGTTCCTGGCCGATCCGGCACTGCCCGCTCACCTCGAGCAGCTCACCACCCGCTTCGCCGCCTTGCCGAGCTTCGACGTGCCCAGCCTAGACGCCGCCCTGCGGTCCCTCGCCGAGGAGCTCGGGGTGAAGGCAGCGGCGCTGATCCATCCCACCCGGATGGCGGTCTCGGCGGCGACCGGCGGACCTCCCCTCTTCGACCTCGTCGCCCTGGTGGGACGGGGCGCCGCGACGCATCGGCTGGGCGACTTCGTGCGGTTCTTGCGGGAGACGCCACCGGCTTGACGCTTTCGGGCCTCTTTCTGTAACCTTCCTCGTCCGCCGTTTGGGGGATCGTCTAACGGCAAGACATGCGGCTCTGGACCGCAGAATCGGGGTTCGAATCCCTGTCCCCCAACCAAGCCCCACCCCTTCCTCCCCCACTAGAACCTGCCCTTCCGGGTGTGCTTTCGCCGCTGCGGAAGCGATACGATCCGCGCCAAATCATGATGGTGCCAGTCTCCGTTTCCTCCGGGTAGCAGCCCAGGAACCCTGAGGAGCCGGCGGTTGGTGCGCGGAGGTTGCCTGTGCGAAGAGACTCTCTCGCCTTCTCGGCCAGCGCCTGGAGCCGGCTGATCTCGATTCTCTGCGTGGCGCTGGTCGCCAGTGCCCTGCTCCTGCCCGGCACGGCCCCCGCGGCCGGCCTGGAGGCCGGTACGGCGGCGCCGGCCGGCACAGCGGCTCACGCCGCGCCGGCCACTCCGGACTACGCCTCCCTGCTCTTCGTCTTCCTGCTCGCGACGATCATCGGCCTGGGAGTGATCGGCCGCGTCTCGCGCCTGCTGCATACGCCGCTGATGTCCATCACCAATGCGATCTCGGCCATCGCCGTGGTCGGCTCGGTGCTGGTCGCCGGGGGTGACTATCCGACCGACATCCGAGTGATGGGCGCCATCGCCCTCTTCGCTTCGATGACCAACATCGTCAGCGGCTTCCTGATCACCCAGCGGATGCTCAAGATGTTCAAAGACGAGCGGAAGGGAGGCCAGCCGTGATGGCCTTCGCGGTTCAGCTCGCCTATCTGGTCGCTGCCGGGCTGTTCATCTTCTCGCTCTACTGGATGAACACCCCGAAGACCGCCCGGCGGGCGGTGGCGGCGGGTGTCGCCGCGATGATGCTCGCCGTCGTCGCCACCTGGGTCCAGCCGAGCGTGATCCACCACCTGTGGATCGTGATCGCCATCGTCGCCGGCTTCGTCGTCGGCGTGCCCCTGTCGAGGGTGCCGTTGACCGCGGTGCCCCAGCGGACGGCCCTGTCTCACGCGTTCGGCGGCCTGGCCGCCGGCCTGGTGGGCACCGCCAAGTTCTACCTCTGGCTGGGCGAGGGACCGGAGCAGCTCACGCCGTTTCGGATGGGGGCGATCGTGGTCGAGGTCATCCTCGGCTACCTGACCTTCACCGGCAGCCTGATGGCCGCCGGCAAGCTCCAGGAGCTGAAGTGGATTCCCCAGCGGCCGGTGACCTATCCGCTCCAGAACCTCACCAACGTCGGCCTCCTGGGTGTCGCCGCGGTGCTGGGTGTGCTGCTCGTGCTCTACCCCACCGCGCCCTGGGCCCCCACCGCCTTCGTCGTGGTCATCGCCCTGTCGCTGACCTTCGGCGTACTGCTCATCCTGCCCATCGGCGGCGCCGACATGCCGACGGTGATCTCGATCCTCAACGCCTACGCCGGCCTCTCCGCCGTGGCCATGGGCTTTGTGCTCGAGAACAAGCTGCTGATCACCGCCGGTGCTCTCGACGGCTCCTCCGGCCTGATCCTCTCGATCATCATGTGCCGGGCGATGAACCGCTCCTTCACCAACGTGCTCTTCGGCGCCTTCGGCACGGTGCAGAAGGCTGCGGTCGGCGGCGAGCAGAAGGCCTACAAGTCCGAGACGGTCGAAGGCGCGGCGCAGGTGCTCGAGCAGGCCAACCTGGTGGTGATCATCCCCGGCTACGGCATGGCCGTGGCCCAGGCCCAGCACCGGGTGAGGGAGCTCTACGACCAGCTCAAGAAGCGCGGCATCACGGTCAAGTTCGCCATCCACCCGGTGGCCGGGCGCATGCCGGGGCACATGAACGTGCTCCTCGCCGAGGCCGACATCCCGTACACCGACCTGGTGGAGATGGACGAGATCAACCCCGAGATGCCCCAATGCGACGTCGCCCTGGTGGTCGGCGCCAACGACGTGGTCAACCCCGCCGCCCGCCACGACAAGGGCAGCCCGATCTATGGCATGCCGATCGTAGAGGCCGACAAGGCACGCACCGTCTTCGCCATCAAGCGGAGCAAGAACCCGGGCTTCGCCGGCATCGACAACGAGCTCTACTTCGCGGACAAGACCTGGATGCTCTTCGGCGATGCCAAGGCCGTGATCAGCGAGCTGGTCAAGCAGCTCTCGGGTGGCAGCGGCATGCACTGAGGACCGGGGCCAACTCGGCCACGAGCGACAGCTCCCGCCCGCCCGAGGGGCAGGCGGGAGCGCGTCCGGCCATCAGCGCAGGGAAGCTGGGAGCTTTCCCCGGCGCTAGTGCCGGGGTGGGCGCTCCTGGCGCGGTCGCGCCTCGTTGACCTTGATCCCGCGGCCGCCCATCAGGCTGTTGTTCAGGGCTTCGATCGCCGCATCCGCTTCGGCGTCTTCCATCTCGACGAAGCCGAAGCCGCGCGGCTGTCCGGTCTCGCGGTCGTTGACCAGGTTCACGGATTGGACGGAGCCATACTCCTCGAACATCCGGCGTAGCTCGTCCTCAGTGGTACGGTAGGGCAGGTTTCCGACGTAGATCCTCTTGGCCATACTCTTCTCGACTCCGCCTCAGCTCACCGGGGCCCCGCGGTCTCAGTGCCACTCCCCGAGCCTCGGCCAGAAGGGCGGTCTCCAATGAAACGATCCTCCGGAAAGCCGGGCGAGGGATCGAGGCGGCTCTCAGGGCAGGCGAACCGCTCTGCGACCAAGCCCAGCCAGCTTCACCAGATTTCTATGGGCGAGAGAATAGCACAGGCCGAAGATGGACAGAGGCCCGGCTTCGCCAGAAGGGCTGATGAGACCGGTTCGATGCCTGGGTGCTGCTAGGCTCGCCTCCCGGGTGGTTGGATGTTCGATTTACCAAGACCGAGTGAGGTGCGCGAGCATCTCCTCTCCCTCCAGGATCGGTTGACCGAGAGCCTCGCATGGCTCGACGGTGGCGCGGGCTTCCACGAGGACGACTGGCGGCGGCCGGAGGGCGGGGGCGGACGGAGCCGCATCCTCAGCGAAGGCGACCTCTTCGAGCGGGCTGGGGTGGGGTTCTCCCACGTCACGGGAGACCGCCTGCCGCCCTCGGCGACGGCCAGCCGCCCCGAGCTCGCCGGGCGGAGCTTCGAGGCGATGGGGGTCTCGCTGGTGCTCCACCCCCGCAATCCCTACGTGCCGACCACCCACTTGAACGTGCGCTACTTCGGCGCCGAAGCCGAGGGGGCCGAGCCGGTCTGGTGGTTCGGCGGCGGCTTCGACCTCACTCCCTACTACCCCTTCGAGGAGGACGTCCTGCACTGGCACCGGACCGCCGAGGCGGCCTGCGGGCCGTTCGGTGACGAGGTTTACCCCCGCTACAAGCGCTGGTGCGACGAGTACTTCTTCCTGCCCCACCGGGGCGAGACCCGCGGTGTCGGCGGCCTGTTCTTCGACGACCTCTCTGCCTGGGGCTTCGCGCGCAGCTTCGCCTTCCTGCGAGCCGTGGGCGATGCCTTCCTGCCCGC
>JBIOYC010000335.1:0-5389 GCA_044869955.1 Thermoanaerobaculia bacterium
GGCAACCAGGGCTCGATCCAACCTCCGCCGTAGCGCGGCTCCGTTCCCTAGCTGCCGAGCCATTCGATCCCGGCCCTCCGGCCCCTCCCCGAAAACCGAGGGGCCGGGGGTGTTTGCTTCCCCTACCTCCCGAACAACGCCACCAGCAAGTCGTCGTGGCCGGCGCGCCAGTAGCCCCAGCCGGGGGCGCCGGTGGTCTCGTGGAGGGTTACCTCGGCGCCGGCGGCCTTGAGGGTGTCGAGCAGGCGGCGGCTGTCGGCGATGGCGTCGGCGCCGTTCGGGATCTGGTAGTCGTGACGGCTGATCTCGAGGAAGACCCTCTCGAGCCCCTTGCCGCGCTCCCGGGCCAGGCCGATCAGCTCCTCGGCCAGGGGCGCCGGCATGTAGAACGACTGCAGCGACACCCGGCCGAAGGTGCCGGGGTTGCGCAGCGCGATCGACAGGGCCGAGAAGGCGCCGCTGCCCACCCCTCCGATGCCGCGGTGGCTCGCGCCGGGGGCCAGCCGGTAGCTCTTCTCGAGGTGCGGCACCAGCTCCTCGACCACTAGCCTCGTGTAGTCCGGCGCATTCGCGCCGTTGTACTCGCCCCGCAGCCGGGGCAGCAGGGCCACGACCACCGGCCGGACCTGGTCCCCGATCAGGTTGTCGAGGGCGCGGTCGATCTGACCGAAGCGCAGGGCGTCGAGCCCGTAGTTGAGCACCAGCAGCGGATACCGCTCCTTCCCCGCGTCGTAGCCCACGGGCAGGTAGACCTTGACCTCCCGCTCGTCGCCTCGGATGGCGCTCTTGAAGTTGAAGGTGTCGAACCGCCCACGCCGGGCGGCCGGCGGCTCGACGAGGTGCGGCGGCACCGGCCAGCGCGGCCCGCGCAGCTCGGAGACCTCACCCTGCTCGGTGCCGATGCGGGAAGGGTTGGCGGGGTCCGGCACCGGTTCGCCGAAGTCGACGGTCAGCGAGTACTCCCAGTGGCCCTCGGGGTCGAGCTCGACGCTGCGGCCCCAGAGGTCGGTGCCGGCGAGCTGGGCCAGGGGCAGCTCGTCCCCCCCGAAGCCGGCCACCGGGCCGGCGACCGAGACGTCCTGGGTGGCGCCGCGGTAGAGGAAGTGCACGGTGCCGTTCGGCTCGATCCAGGGCAGGCTCTTGTGCTCGGCGAGCAAGGCGTCCACCAGGCCCTTGCGCTGCGCGGCCGGAGCGGCCTCGAGTCGGGCCGCGAAGGTCGCCAGCTGGCCGGAGAGCGGCAGCTCCGCCTTGCTGGCCACCGGCGCCGTGGCGGCAGTGGCGGCCTTCACCGTCACGCTCGCCAGCTCCTCGAGGTTGCGGACGAAGAAGCTGCCGCTGGCAAAGCTGGGGGCCGTGCTGCCGTCGCGCGCCAGCACCGGCACCCGCGCCTTCTCGACGTAGCCGGCCGGCGAGGCCTCGGCGAGCACCAGCTCGCCGCTGGGGGCGAGGATGGCGAGGTGGCCGTCGACCAGGATCAGCCCCCGGCCTCCCGGCGGCCGGGACTTCCACACCGACTTGCCGGTCGCGGCCTCGACGCAGGTGAGGAAGCGGCCGGAGTATCCGTAGATGTGGCCGTCGTGGTAGACCGGCACCACCAGGTTGCCCTGCAGGGCATTGCCCCGCCACAGCTCCCTGACCTCGAAGCCACCGGCACCCTTCTTGACCTCGACCGCCAGGGCGATCTCCTGGTTGTTGACCAGCACCCGGTCCGCGCCGAGGGCCACCGGCTGGGTGAAGCCGTCGATGTTGGCCTGGGCCTCGAAGAAGACGTGCTGCCAGAGCTGCGCCCCGGTTTCCGGGTCGAGTCCGAAGAGCATCCGATCGCCGGCCACCACCAGCTGGCTCCGGCCGGCCAGCTGGGTATGAAGGGGCGATTGGTAGGCGGCCGAGTCGTCACCGCGGTTCCAGAGGGGCTGGCCGTCGCTTGCCCGGAAGGCGGTCAGAGTGCGGCCCCCCGCCTTGCCGGTGACCACCACCACCGCCTTGCCCACCGGCAGCGGCGAGGTGGCGAAGCCGTAGACCGGCTCTTTCGCCTCGTTCTCGAGGTCCAGGGCGCGGCTCCACAGCTCTTTGCCGTCCGCCAGGCGGACCGCCAGGAGCTTGCCGCGAGGCGAGAGGGCGTAGACCACTCCCTCGGCGATCGCCGGGGTGGAGAGGGGCCCGTTGTCCGAGCCGTCGTGCCCGGCGTACATCGGCGCCACCGGCAGCCGCCACTTCTCGGCGCCCGAGGCGAGGTCGAAGGCCGCGAGCAGGTCGTCCTTGCCGTCGGTGTACATCGTGACGCCGGTGCCCCCGGCGGCGACCACGCCGGAGTAGCCCGAGCCCAGGGCCCGCTTCCAGCGCGCTTCGAGGGCCACCGGTCCGACCGGCAGCAGGCCGGGGCCGATTTCCTTGCCGTCCTGGTCGGTGCCGCGGTAGAGGGGCCAGTCGGTGGCCTGGCTGGCCGGAGGTGCGAGGAGGGTGAAAGAGAGGAGTAGCAGGAAAGCCGGAGAGAGGTTAGCTCGATGCCTCGACACGAGGATCTCCTTTCGGGCAGAGAGGGCGCGCCCGATCGTTTCGTACGCCCGGCGGCACGGAAGGTTCCGGACGAGCCCAACTCGGCCGATTCGGGGTAACGTACTACCGAGATTCCCGGCCAACGCAATCATGAGCGCCACTGTCGAGCCGGCGCCGCGTTTCCGCATTCTCTCCCTGGACGGCGGCGGCATCCGCGGCGCCTTCACCGCCTCCTTCCTCGCCACCCTCGAGTCGGCCACCGGGCGCCGCGTGGTCGATCATTTCGATCTGATCGTCGGCACTTCGACCGGCGGCATCATCGCCCTCGCCTTGGCCCTGGGCCTGCCCGCCGAGGCCACCCGTGAGCTCTATCAGCGGTACGGGGCGAGGATCTTCCCCGGCACGGGGTTCCTGCAGCGCACGCTGGCCCGGCTGCGCCAGCTGGGGTCGCCCAAGAGGTCGCGTGCGAGGTTGGAGTCGGCCCTGCTCGAGGTCTTCGGGGAACGCCGGCTCTGCGAGGCCCGCTGCCGGCTGGTCCTGCCGACCTACGACGCGGTCGCCGGTCGCATCTACTTGCTCAAGACCGCCCACCACGAGCGGCTGAAGTTCGAGCACCAGGCGAGGGCCGTGGACTGCGCTCTGGCCACTTCGGCGGCGCCCACCTTCTACGCCGCCGCGACGTTCCCGGAGCACCCGGGGAGCAGCTATCTCGACGGCGGCGTCTGGGCCAACTGCCCGGTGGTGATCGGTCTGGTCGAAGCGAGCTACTTCCTCGGCGTGCCGCTCGAGTCGATCGACATCCTCTCGGTCGGGACGATCAACCAGCCCTTCAGCGTGTCGCGACGGCGACGCCTGGGCGGTGCCCTGGCCTGGAGCGGGGTGATCCTCGAGCTGCTGATGCGCGGCCAGACCCAGGGGGCGGTGGCGGTCGCGAACCTGTTGACTCGGGAGCGCCACCACCGGGTGGACGTGACCGTGGACCGCGGGCGCTTCTCCTTCGACAACGCGGCCGAGCTGGAAGACTTGATCGCCCTGGGCGCCGCCGAGGCGCGCAGCAAGCCTCACCTGGACGTCATTCTCGGACGATTCCTCAACGGCATCCCGGCGCCGTCCTTCGTCCCCATCGACGGGGCCGACTGCAAGCTCGATCCCCCGCCCTCAGCGGGGCTCTGGGGCGGCGGGTAGGGAGAGCTCCAGCGTGGCGCCAGCCTGGAGCTGGCCCTCGGCGCAGGAAGCCTTCGCGGCAGCGACCGGCGCTCCGGCGATCCGGTCCGCCCTCGCCGTCAGGCAAGCCTGGTAGGTGCCGGGAGCGAGGTGGTGAAAGGTCGCCTGGGTGGTCCCCGGCTGCCGCGCCAACAGCGACGGGGGCAATGGCAGGCCATTCTGCGTGAGGGTGAGGACGAGCCCCTGGGCGAGGGCCTCTTCCTGGTCAGGGGGAGCGATCGCCAGGGACCCTCCCTCTCGGCGCATCGACAAGACCGGATCCCCCTCGCCGGGCCGCACCCGGAACACCTCGGTGGCCAGGCCCGGAGCGCTCACCACGGCGGCCAGTTCCTGCGTGTCCACAGGGACGTCCAGGGTGAAGGAGCCGTCCAGCCCACTGGTGGCGGTGCCGCCGCCGGTGCCGGGCGGCAGGGCCGAGGCGGAGATCCGCGCTCCGGCGACCGGCCCCGCGGGCGAGCTCACGATGCCCTCGACGGTCCGGCTCGGGCGCAGCCGCAGCTCGACCGGCCCCACGTCCCGGCCCTCGGCCAGGACGACGACCAGGGAGTCACTCATGCGCCGTGAGGCCTCGGCCCCGAGCTGGACCAAGCCGGGGACCAGCGCGCGGGCCTCGAACTTCCCATCGGCGTCGGATTCGGTCCACTGGTCGAGATCCTCTGCTGAGACCGAGACCGTGGCCCGGGCCACTGGCTGGCCCGCCTCGTCCACCACGCGGCCGAAGACCCGGGTGTCCGGGAGCCGCAGCTCGAGCTGCGCGCGGCCTTCGCCGTCGGGCTCGACCCGAGTGCGCAACCGGGTGCGCAACCGCTCGGGCTCGGACTCGACGTCCACCACCCAGAGCCCGTCCCGCGGCAGCACCATGACGAAGCGCCCCTCGACGTCGGCATCCACGGTGATGCGGGAGAGTCCGTGTCGCCCCCCGAAGACCAGGCGGGCGGCGAGGGGCTCTTCGCTCAGGAGCACTCGACCCTTGACCTGAATCCGCGCGAGCGCGATCTCCCGCCGGGCGTCCCCCTGGCCGGTGACCTCCCAGCCGTGCTCACTGTGGATGCGTTGGCCGTCAGCGTCCTCGATCGCGATGCCGTACCGGCCCGGCGGCTGTCCCGAGACCACCAGGCGCCCGTCCAGCTCGGCGCTGCCGGCGAAGACCTCCGGCGCGATGCGGGCCCCCGGCTCCTGGCGAAAGACCTTCGCCCTCCAAGGCCTGCCCTCCGCATCGAGGGGAGGGCTGATCGCGATCTGAAGGTCGAGGGGGCGGGTGAGCAGCAGGGGCTCGGCAAGATAGGTCTCGGTATCGCGGGTGACCGCTACCGGCGAGAGCCGAGCCGAGGCGAGCCCGGGCTGGACGACCTCCAGTGTGTAGGCGCCTGGGGCGAGGCCGGCGAACTGGAAGAAGCCGTCCCGGCTCACCGGCCGCTCCACGGCGGTGCGCCCCAGCTCCCTGGCGGCCTTGAGGTCGGCGCCACAGTCCACGGCTGGGGACAGCCGCGCGACGGCCAGTTGCGGATCAATGGTGCCACCCTCCGTGGCCACCCACCCGGCGAGGGACGCGCCGCGAGGCCTGGGCACGGTCGCTGGCTCAAGGAACCAGGCACTGAAGAGGGCCAAGAGGAAGCTGCCGCGGATCATTTTCCTGGACTATTTATCGTGCTCAGGGAGAATTGGCAAG
>JBIOYC010000336.1:0-6102 GCA_044869955.1 Thermoanaerobaculia bacterium
CCACAGCCCCCTT
Organism: Thermoanaerobaculia bacterium; assembly: GCA_044869955.1. Taxonomy (GTDB): domain Bacteria; phylum Acidobacteriota; class Thermoanaerobaculia; order Multivoradales; family SZUA-115; genus CALMKX01. Next base: position 14 of record JBIOYC010000336.1, read on the forward strand.
CCTATCAGCAACTCCTCGACCGGCTTGAGCGGTAAACAGATACGTTCATGGGTAGCGAGGCATTTCAATGCCTCGTGACGGCCGGGGGGCGGCCGGCCCCCGACAGGTGAGCACGATCCCAATCCAGGTCGCAGCAGGCTGCCGTCCGGGATTTCGCGAGTGACTGAAGTCACTCACTACTCATCAACGTCCCTGGCGGGACGGGGATTGAGGACCGGAGTTCCAGCACACGAGGGTCGGTTGTCACGCCATGCCGCCGGAGCAGCTGCTCCCACTCCGCTTCGACAGAGAGGCGCGCATGATGCCGCTCTTGGTTCTGGACATAACGGCATACCCGAGGCAGCACGGAATGGCTGACGGTGAAGGCAGCATAGCCTTTCTGCCAAGCGAAGCGTTCTGGACAGCGGGCGTGCTGGTTGATCCAGTGCGAGGATGCACCCTTGACAGCCTTGACAACCTCTGCCAGCGACGTCTGAGCCCGTAACCCGAGTACCAGGTGGACGTGATCGGGCATTCCGCCAGCGGCCACCACCACACCACCCTGGTCTCGCACGATGGCGCCAAAAAGGGAGTGGAGGGCTACGGTCACGCTCTCATCGAGGACCGGAGCCCGATCCTTGGTCGCAAAGACCACGTGATAGTGCAGCTGCGTGTAGGTTCTGGGCATGAGCGGATGCCTCCCTACACAGAGATGACGAAAAACGGCCAAGCCACCTCCTCCCCTTCCCCGTCCCGCCAGGGACGTTGATGGGTAGTGAGTGACTTCAGTCACTCGCGAAATCGCGGAGGGCAGCCGGCTGCGACCACCTCCCCTGGAGACCCGCGGGCTCCGCCCCCCTCCCGCCCCCCTCCCGGCACGGGAGCCCGCCCCTCCCTCCGGGTAGGCCCACCCCATCCGCGGGCCGGTTTGGCGAATCGTCGCTGGCAGCGAGACTTCCCGGCGGTGAGCCCGAGACCATGAACGACGAGCGAACAGTCGGATGTCGGTGACGCTGGCCCTCTTCGCGGCCGGGATCCTCATGGGGATCGCCGGTGCCTGCCTCTGGGCCTGGGGCGTCCACACCGGCCAGTTCCGCGATCTCGAGGCCACCAAGGAGCAGCTTTTCTGGCCCGACGTGGCCCCGGAGGAGGAGAGTCTCGATGAAGACGGTGGAGCGACCGCCTGACCACACCATCACGCGCCGGCGCATGCTCTCGGTGACCAGCGTCGTCGGCTTGCTCGGGGCGACCGCGGTCGCCACCCTGTCGAACCTGCTCTTCTTCCGGCCCCGCGTCACCTACGGCGAGCCGTCGCGTTTCCGGGTGGGCAAGCCGGAGTCCTTCCCCCTGGGCACGCGCCTGCCCCTCGGCCAACAGCGGGTGACGATCATCCGCACCGACGCCGGCTTGGCCGCCATCTCCAACACCTGCACCCATCTGGGCTGTGTGATCGCCACCTCCGAGATCGGCTTCAACTGCCCCTGCCACGGCAGCCGCTTCGATGCCGAGGGCACGGTGCTCGGCGGGCCAGCGCCCCGGCCCCTGCCTTGGTTCAAGTGCAGCCTGTCGCCCAACGGTGAGGTGGAGGTGGACTCCTCGGACGAGGTCCCGCAGGGGACTTTCCTCCAGGTCTGAGCCAGGAGCCGATGATGAAACGCGACCCGGGCCTGCTCGCCAACCTGCGCGACCTGCCGAAGAACGTCTGGCGGTCGGTGTTCCGCAATCCCCTGCCGTCGTCCGACCTGGGGCGGTCACAGACCTCCTTCTCGAACTTCTTCCTGCACGTCCACCCGGTCAAGACCCACGTCCATTCGCTGCGCCCGATCTACACCTTCGGCCTCGGCATCATCGCCTTCAGCCTGTTCGTCATCCTCACCGTCACCGGCATCCTCCTGATGTTCTATTACGTGCCGTCGGTGGAGCAGGCGCACGACCGCATGCTCGACCTCTCGGGCACCGTGGCCTTCGGCGCCCTCCTGCGCAACATGCACCGTTGGGCCGCCCACGGCATGGTCGGCGTGGTGGTGTTGCACATGGCGCGGGTCTTCTTCACCGGCAGCTACAAGGCGCCCCGCGAGCTGAACTGGGTGATCGGCGTGCTGCTGCTGCTGCTGACCCTGTTCGCTTCCTTCACCGGCTACTTGCTGCCCTGGGACCAGCTGGCCTTCTGGGCGATCACCGTCGGCACGGCTATCGCCGGCTACGCCCCGGGCGTCGGTGAGACGGTGCGCTTTCTCTTGCTCGGAGACCAGGTGGTCGGTCAGGAAGCGCTGATCCGCTTCTACGTCCTCCACGTCGCCGTGCTGCCGGTGCTGATCACGCTGCTGGTCGGCATCCATTTCTGGCGCATCCGCAAGGACGGCGGGCTGTCGCGGCCGGCCGGAACCGACCTGCCGGAGGCCCAGGCCGCCTTCCCGGCCGCCCGGGAAGGCAAGCTCGAGGGCTTGGCGCCGGCCGCCAAGACCCAGAAGGGCAAGACCTTTGGCGTCCTCGGCCTGGTGCGTGGGCCGTTCACCAAGGTGGGCAACACCCCGGACAACACGGTCTTCTCCTGGCCTCACCTGTTCATCGCGGAGCTCTTCTGCTTCGCACTGACGGTGCTGGTGGTGGTCGTCACCGCCCTGGTCTTCGCCGCTCCTCTCGAGGCGCCCGCCAACCCCCTGCACCCCCCCAACCCCTCGAAGGCCCCCTGGTACTTCCTGGGCTTGCAGGAGATGGTTTCCTACTCGGCTTTCTGGGGCGGCGTGGGCATCCCGACCCTCTTCGTGGTCTGCCTGCTGCTGATCCCTTACCTCGACCGCGGTCCCCAGGGCGTCGGGGTGTGGTTCTCGCGGCACCGCCTGCTCGCCAACACCCTCTTCGTCCTCTTTCTGTTGGTGAACCTGGTGCTGATCGTCATCGGCACCTTCTTCCGCGGCCCGAACTGGACCCTCGTGGTCCCCTGGTAGGCCCGCGTGACGATCCGGTGAGCCCATGCGATCTGCCCTAGCCATCATCTCCGTCATCGTCCTCGCCATCCACGGCGTGGTCTTCTACGAAGAGCTGTCGGCCCCCTGGCAAGACCACCAGAGCCGCTACTTCGAGAAGGCCGCCGCTCGTGCCGACAACGAGCTCGTCCGTGCCACCCTGGCGGCGCGCAAGCCCGCGATCGAGCAGGTCATCGTCAAGAGCTTCGGTCCCTCCCGCGTGGACCGCTGCATGACCTGTCACCTCGCGGCGGACGACCCCCGCTTCGAGACCGACGACCAGCCACTGCGCACCCATCCGCCGATCCCCGGCCACAAGCTCGAGAGCTTCGGTTGCACCATCTGCCACGACGGGCAAGGCCGCGCCGTCGCGGCCGAGGCCGCCCACGAAGGCGGCCACGACTGGCCCTGGCCCACCCTGCCGGCCGAGCTGATCGAGGCCAATTGCGTGCAATGCCACACCGATCCGGACTGGCCCCAGGCGCCCAAGGTGCGCGAAGGCCGCCGCCTCTTCTTCGAGCGCGCTTGCTACACCTGTCACACCGTGGCGGGCCTCTCGGTGGGCTCGATCGGGCCGGACCTGACCGACGTCGGCCATCGCCTGCGGGTCTCGGCCATCCGCCAGAAGATCGAGGACCCGCGGGCCACCAACCCCACCTCGACCATGCCGCGCCAGGACCTCGCTCCGGCGCAGGTGCTGGCCTTGACCACCTTCCTCAAGGCCCAGCAAGGCAGCAACATCGCCCGCGCACCGCTCTCGGCCTTTCGCTCGGCCCATGCCGCCCGTCCGGAGTGGCTGCCGCTGTCGCTGGTGGTCGGGCCGGAGTCGACCTCGCTCGAGCCGCTGCCGGCGGCCGAGCGGGGGGCGGCCCTGCTGCCCAGGGTCGGCTGCCTGTCCTGCCATCGGCTCGGCGCGCGAGACGGCAAGGTCGCCCCGGACCTCGCCTATGCCTCCCTCCAGCGCGACCACCCGTGGCTGATGAGGCACTTCCAGGATCCCAAGAGCTTGGTGCCCGGCTCGCTGATGCCGCCCTACCCGTTGCCGGACGCCGTGTTCGACGACCTCTCCCAGTTCCTGCTCTCCCAGCCGCCGCCGCTCCTGCCGGTCGCCCCGGCGGAGCGCTTCGCCCTCCTCTGCTCGCGCTGTCATGGCACGGAGGGCAAGGGGGACGGGCCGATCTTCGAGTACCTCGACCCGCGACCCCGGGACCTGACCAAGGCCGCCTTCATGAAGAGCAAGACCCGCGAGCGGCTGATCACCAGTGTGGTCGACGGCGTGCCGGGTACCAGCATGGCCCCCTGGGGCCGGGTCCTAGGGCCGGCCGGCGCCGCCGAGCTGGTCGACTGGGTCCTGACCAATCAGACCAAGGCCAGCGCCCTCGAGGCCGCCATCCGCGAGGTGCCCACCAGCAATCCCGTGGCCTTCTCTGCCGAGAGCGCCACCCGCGGCGAGGCGATCTACCTCGATCGCTGCTGGGGCTGCCACGGCAAGAAGGCGGACGGCCACGGCCCCAATGCCGCGGACATCGTGCCGCGGCCGCGCAACCTGCGCAACGGACCCTTCGTGCGTTCGGTCACCTACGCGCGGCTCCACGAGAGCATCAAGTACGGCGTGCAGGGTACCGCCATGCCGGCCGCCGGCTTCGATTTCGCCCTCTCCGATGAGCAGATCGGCCACCTGATCAATTACATCTACAGTCTGAACGGGCTCGGCGCCAATGCGCCGAAACTGGCCCATAACGCAACCGCGAGGTGACCATGACCTCACCAGCACTGGCGCCCGATGCGCACGAAGATCGCTCGGCGTTCTCTTTTCTGATGATGGCGGGAGCATTCTTCGTGATCTCCGGCCTGGTGGCATTGATCATCGCCACCAAGTTGCAGATCCCCACTCTGCTCGGCAGCGTTCCCTGGCTGAGCTTCGGCCGCCTGCGTCCGATCCACACCAACGGCATGCTCTTCGGCTGGCTGCTCGCCGCCGACATGGGCCTCTGCTTCTACCTGGTGCCCCGGCTCTGCGGCGTCAAGCTGTGGAGCGAGAAGCTGGGGATGGCGACGATGTGGCTGTGGGCCTTCACCGTCCTCGCCGCCGTGGTCACCCTCGCCATGGGCAAGAACCAGGGTCTCGAGTACGCCGAGCTGCCCCTTTGGCTCGACGTCCTGGTGGTGGTCGCCTGGGTGATGTTCCTGGTGAACATCTTCGCCACGGTCTTGACCCGCAAGTACCAGCAAATGTACGTCTCGCTCTGGTACATCATGGGCGCCATCCTGTGGACGGCGTTCGTCTACATCGTCGGCAATTTCGCCACCATTTTCACCAGCGGTGTGAACCAGGCGAACCTCAACTGGTTCTACGTTCACAACGCCGTCGGCCTGATCTTCACGCCGCTCGGCCTGGGGATCGGCTACTACTTCATCCCCAAGGCCGCGGAGACACCGCTCTACTCCCACCGGCTGTCGATGATCGGCTTCTGGTCGCTCGCCTTCGTCTACGTCTGGACCGGCGCGCACCACATGCTCCACGGACCGATCAGTCAGTGGCTGCAGACCGTGGCGATCCTCTTCTCGGTGATGTTGATGATCCCCGTCTGGACGCTGGTGTGGAACTTCCTCGCCACCATGAAGGGGCAATGGCACCAGCTGCGCGACAACGTACCGGTGAAGTTCCTGATGGCCGGCACGGTGTTCTATCTCCTGACCTGCTTCCAGGGCCCCATGCACAGCCTGCGCAGCGTCAACGCCATCGTGTCGAAGACCGACTGGATCGTCGGCCACGCCCACATGGCGGTGCTCGGCGCCTTCTCTTTCTTCGCCGTCGGCGGCGCCTACTACGCCATCCCGCGCATGCTCAAGACCCGGCTCCACTCCCAGGCGCTGGCCAACGCCTCGTTCTGGCTGTGGCTGATCGGCGGGCTGTCGTTCTTCGTGTCGCTGTGGATCGGTGGTGTCCTTCAAGGCCTGCAATGGAACGACCCGTCGATCCCCTTCATCGACACGGTGAAGTTCATGCAACCTTTCTGGACCGTACGGCTGCTGGGCGGAACCTTGATGTTCGTCGGCATCCTGTTGTTCTTCTGGAACATTCTCTCGACGTTCACCGGTCGCCGCGAGCGCCCGGTCGAAGCCTGAGCGAAGGAGGGACGC
>JBIOYC010000337.1:0-6247 GCA_044869955.1 Thermoanaerobaculia bacterium
AGAGCCTCCGACCAGATCCTTCGCTGCGCTCAGGATGACAACGGGAGAGGGATCGGTCGTGTCCGATGGTCGTCCCTCCCCCCGTCCCTGTCGGGACGGCGGAGGGGGGAGATCCCTCCGCTCCGCCCGCTGCGCGGGCTCCGGTCGGGATGACAGCGGGCCGATCGGTCCTCCTTCAAATTCTGTGTCTCCGGCCGTCCATGCGGTTGGCGAGCCGATGGGGGCGCGCCACGACGCGGGAGGCGAAGATGATCGAGTACTGGGCGACGCTCGGCAGGTGTTGTGTGGATCCGGGCTTTCTGGCGGCGGGGATCGCCAAGGCGTTGCGGACCCCGGCCGGTGACCCGGAGGAGGATCATGCCCGGCTGGGAGGGCTGTTCGATTTCCTGTGCGCCAAGAGCAAGCTCAGCTTGTCGCGCTGGGAGCTGGCGGACGCCAACCGCCTGCTGGTGCGGGCGGACCGCCTGCGCCGCGAGCGGGTGGACGACTCTCCGGTGGACCGGCTCAGCCTGATCTGGCAGGACCAGGCCCACGTGGGCGGCTCCATCCCGATGTGGGCGGTGATCGGCGTGGCCGCCATGGACCGCGGCGTGCGCACTCGCTACCACCGGGCTGCAGAGACGGGCGGGACGGCGGGGCTCGCAGCGGAGCTGTCCCGGCCGCCCCACTTCGAGGTCTTCGGAGCCGAGCTGGCCGCCCTCACCGGCTTCTTCGGCGCCGAGGACACTCTCGACGCCCTCGCTGAGGTCCACGCCTACCTGTGGATCATCCCCGATGCCCGGCGCCGCATCCTCGCCGAGGGCTACGCCGTGGAGCTGCCCCAGCGCACGGCCTGCGCCGCCGGCTTCTCGCTCGAGATCCCCGAGGAGGTCGGCCACTACTGCCACGAGGATCCCGGGGTGCGGGAGATGCGCCGGCTTGCCCAGCGCCTCCTTCGCCAGCGTGGCATGCGGATGGTGCCCGCCCTCGCGCCGGTCGAGGAGCTCGAGCTGGAGAGAGCGACCGCGGCGTGAGCGAGGGGGCATGCTATAAGTCCCGCATGGTCAAGCCGATGGCGGCGCAGCCGCGGACCGAGCCCCGCCGCCCCTGGTGGCTGCCTCTCTCCGTACTCGTCGCCTCCCTGGGCGGCCTCGCCTGGCTGCTCACCCGCCCAGCCGAGCCGGAGGCCCGGCCGGTTCCCCGCCTGCTCCACCCGGGGGTGGCCGCCAACGCGCTCGAAGGCCATCCTCTGGTGCTCTTCGCCCTCGAGGGCTTCGCTCTCGACTCGCTCGACGCCGCCCAGGCGGCCGGGACTCTGCCCCAGCTCGGCGCCCTGCGGGCCGCGGGACGGAGCGGCCCCTTCGAGGTGCCGGCGGTGGCGGAGCCGGCCGTGATCTGGACCTCGCTCACCACCGGCTCGAGCCCCCTCTCGCACGGCGTGCTCGACGTCGTCAGCCTCTCGGAAGGCGGCGGCCTCGAGCCGATCTCCAGCCGGGACCGCCGCCTGCCGGCCCTGTGGCGGATCGCCTCCGGTGCCGGCAAGAAGGTCGGGGTCTTCGGCGGCTGGGCGAGCTGGCCGGCGGAGCCGATCTCGGGGACCTTCGTCTCCGAGCGACGCATCGAGGGGGACGGCGGGCCGGAGCTTCCCGACGCGGTCTTCCCCGCGGAGGCCGAATCCTGGGTAGCGGCTACCTTGGCCGGCCCCCGCGCCTTGTCCTCGCCCTGGCCCGGGTTGCCGGCCCCGGTCCAAGAGCGCCCGGTGGGCTCCGAAGCCAGCGCGGTCGACGACCTCGCCCGGGCGATGACCGAGCTGGCACGGACGCGTGCCCTCGCCGGGGCCTACCTCGAGGCCGAGCAGCCGGACCTCACGGTCGCCCACTTCAAGGTCTTCGAGGCCGTGGCGGGGTATCGCAGCGATCCGGCTCGGGCCCACGCGGGAGCCGGCGAGGGCATGGCCGTTCTCGAACGCTCGGCCCTGGCCGAGCTCGACCGTCTGGTCGGGGAGGGGCGCCGGCTGGCCGAGGCTCGCGGGGCGGCTCTCCTGGTCGCGATCGCGCCCGTTTCCCACGACGAGGGCGGCACCCCGGCGGCCGGGCTCTACGTCCTGGCCGGCTCCGGCATCGAGCCCGACGGGGGGCTCGGGCAGCCCGCGGACGCGGCTCGCCTCTTCGGCACCGTCCTCAGCTGGTTGGGCCTGCCCCTCGATCGCACTCCGGATGCCCCCGTCCTCGACGGGTTGAGCCTTCCCGCCGAGCCCCGTGCCCTCGACTATCGCCGGCTCCTCGGGCCGGCACCGGTGCCGGGAGAGCCGCTTCCGCCGCCAGCTCGACAGGCGGCCCTCGATCGGCTGTTGCACCTGGGCCACCTGCTGCCGGCCGACCTCACGCCGCCGGACGTCGAGGTGCTGCGGGCGGCAGGGGGGAGGACGGCCGTCGCTCTCGCCCGTGAGGGCCTCTTGCTGGCTCGCGAGGGAGAGCAACGGCAGGCCTTGCTCCTGGTCGAACGGGCCGCACGGCTCGCGCCGGGTCATCCCCGGCCCCTGGCCGCCCTCTCGGCGGTGCTCGCCGAGGCCGGCGAGAGCCCGGACCGGGCGGACCGGGCCCTGCTCGATGCCGCGGCGGCCGGCCTGCCTCGGAGCGCGGCCCTGCTCGCCGCGAGGGCTCGGCAGTGGCTCGCCCGGGGCGAAGGGGAGCGCGCCCTGCGCCTGCTCGACGAAGCCCTGCGCCACCAGCCCGAAGCGGGGGAGCTGAGGCTGGAGCGCGGACGCTGCCTCTTCGCCCAGGGCGCCTGCGCCGCCGCCCTGGCCGATCTCGCCCAGGCCGCCGCCCTGCTGCCGGCGAACGCCGACGCCCAGGCCGCCCTCGGTCTGTCGCGCCTGTGCAGCGCGGACGTGGCCGGGGCGCGGGAGGCCTTGCTGCGCTCCCTCGTGCTCGCTCCGGACCAGCCCGAGGTGCGGCAGGTTCTCGAGCTCGCGACCTCGACCCGCTGATGACGGCCCCCCTGTCGAACCAGCGCCCCGGCCTCTACCTGCACCTGCCGTTCTGCTCGGAGGTCTGCCCCTACTGCGACTTCGCCGTGCTGAAGGCCAGCGTGGGACGCCGGCGGCGCTTCGTCACGGCTCTCCTCACCGAGATCGAGCGCGTGGGTCCCCTCGAGAAGGCCGCCTTCGACACCCTCTACTTCGGCGGCGGCACCCCCTCGCTGCTGCCGGCCGAGGACCTCGCCGCCATCGTCGAGGCCTGCCGGCGGCAGCTGGGGGTGCTCCCGGAGGCCTGGATCTCCCTCGAAGCCAATCCCGAGGACGTCACGCCGCCGAGCCTCGAGGCGTGGCGCCGGCTGGGCGTGCGCACCCTCTCGCTGGGTGTGCAGTCCTTCGACGATGCCGAGCTGGCCTTCCTGGGCCGGCGGCACGACGGCCGGCAGGCGGAGCAGGCGGTGCGCCGGGCGAAGCAGGCGGGCTTCGAAGCCGTCTCCCTGGACCTGATCTTCGGCCTTCCCGGCCAGGACCGGACGGCCCTCCGCCGCAGCCTGGAGCGGGCGGCGGCCCTCGAGCCCGAGCACCTGTCGGCCTATCAGCTCACCGTGCACCAGGGCACCGCCTTCGGTACCCGGCGGGGCAAGGGGCAGCTCAGGGAGCTTCCGGAGGAAGGCCAGGCCGAGCTCTTCGCCCTGCTGCATCGCTTCCTCGCGGATCACGGCCTCGCGGCCTACGAAGTATCGAACTTCGCCCGCAGCCCGGAGCACCGCTCCCGCCACAACCAGAAGTACTGGCGGCACGCTCCCTACCTGGGCCTGGGGCCCTCGGCCCACTCCTTCGACGGCCGCGGCCGGCGCTCCTGGAACGAACGACGGCTGGACGGCTGGCTCCGTCGCCTCGACCTCGGCGAAAGGCCCCTGGCCGGTTGGGAGGACCTGGAGCCGGAGGCCCTGGCGCTCGAGGCCCTGATGCTCGGCCTGCGCACGACGGAAGGGATCGATCTCGGGAGCTTCACCGAGCGCTACGGCTTCGACCTCGTCGCCGGGAACGCGGCGCGGCTCAAGCGCTGGCAGGAGGAAGGTCTGGTGTGGCTCGAGGGGGGTCGGCTGGCGCCCACGCTGGCCGGTCTCGCCGTGGCCGACGGCCTGGTCGCGAGCCTCGAGCTCCTGCGGCGGGAGCCGGGCGCCGTCTCCGCCGCCTGCTAAAATCCGCCCGCTTTCTAACAAGGAGCCCACCATGAACCGCATTTTGAGATTCAGCCTCGCCACCGCCGCCGCCCTGGTCCTCCTCCAGCCCGCCCTCCTCCCCGCCCAGGCGCCCCAGCAGGACGACCCCACCAAGCGGCCGAGCCCGATGGGCATGTCGCGCATCACCCTGGGCGACGCCTACGTTCGGGTGGTCTACGGCCGGCCGGGCAAGAAGGGCCGCGCGATCTTCGGCACCAAGGAATCTGGAGCCCTGGTCCCCTTCGGCGAGGTCTGGCGCACGGGTGCCAACGAGGGCACCGAGATCACGGTGACCCGCGATGTGGCGATCGGCGGCACCAGGCTGGCCGCCGGCACCTACACGGTGTTCACCACTCCCGGCGCGGAGTCCTGGAAGATCCACTTCAACACCGGTCTCGGCCAGTGGGGGACTCGCGGCTACGACCCCGCCAAGGACGCCGTCACCCTGACCGTCACTCCCAAGGCTCTCGAGGCGGACGTGGAGTGGTTCACCATCGCCCTCGACAAGACCGAAGGCGGCGCCGACCTCGTGCTCAAGTGGGCCACCACCGAGGTCCGCACCCCCGTCCGCCTGCCCTAGCCCTCCTCAGACAGCGCCGGCACCCGCCCCGATGAAGCGCTGCCAGTTCCGGGAGGCTTCCTCGGGCGAGGCCGACCGGTGCTCCGCGCAGTCCAGCCGCAGGTCGCGGTCCCCGATGGGAGCGTTCACATACCCGCAGTGGTGGGGCGCCGCCGGGTTGTCGTGGACGTAGGGGCGGAAGTAGCGGCAGGTCACGCACATCGAGATGACGGGGATCTCCCCTCGCTCCTGGAGCGTCCGGATCAACCTCTGTAGCAGCCGGAGCAGGACGCCCTGCTCCGCGGGCTCGAGCTCGTCGACCACGGCGGTCAGGAAATCGGGCCAGCGGGCCACCCTCTCGGCGGCGGCTCGGCCGGCCTCGGTGAGCACCAGGGCGAGGCGTCGCCCGTCGCCCAGATCCCTCTCCTTGGTGAGCAGGCCCTTGGCCTCGAGCACCGCCACGGCTTCGGAGGCGGTCGAGGGTCGGATGCCGAGGGCCTCGGCGACCGCTCCGAGGGTGCGCGCCGGGTGGGCGGCGAGGTCGGCGAGGATCTGGCCCTGCGTCGGCGTCAGGTCCTCGGCCCAGCCCTGCTGCCAGGCCTGGCTCTTGAGCGCCAGACCGATCTTGGCGAGACCTGTGGCGATGTGCTGGCCGGGGGAACGAACCGGGAAGCTACCGGTGGTCGGGCGATCCTTGATCATTCGTAGTCGGGCTCCGCTCGCCCAAGCCTACTTGCTCTCGGCGGTCCAGAGAAGGGTGGCCTTCGATCTTCCAACAATCGATAGGGAGCAGAGATCGAGCTGGCAATGTGCATAAACAGTCGATCACAAGAAGGAGCCATATTCATGATATAGGCAAAGTTGACTCCACAAACGAGACGTGATAGAAGATTACGGCTCGGCTGCGGCGCTCATGGTGAGCGTCGCCGGACGTCAAGGAGGCTCTCCATGACTCGCTTCGGCCTTCGAATCCCCACGTTCCTGGTTGCAGTCGCATTCCTTGCGACGACGATCGCGGCCTTCGCCGCGACGCCAACGGCCGACAGCCCGGCACCGGCGCCGGCCTCCGGCCGCAACGACTTCGCAATCGGCACGCCGGGTGAGGCTGCCTACGGGCCCTACACCTCCCCGGTCGCCAAGGTCGCAGCGACCTCCACCTGGTCGGAGGTCTGGCTCTGCGTGATCTTCGGGCCTGCCGAGGTGCAGGGCTATCGGGTCCGTTGCTCCGGCGCCAACTACCTCGACTTCGCCATCGCGGACTGCTGCATCCCTGGCGACCACTGGGAGCTCAAGGGCAAGAACTGGGACGTGTATCCCAACACGTCGGTGACCACCGCTCCGGGCCCGGCGGTGGCCTATGGCCAGACCTCGAGGGTGTACAACTGGGGCGGCACTCCCTGGAATCCCGGCAACATCGACAGCTACCAGGAGTGCACCTACCCGCACGGTGTGGACGTCTTCGGCGCGGGCTCCTACATCACGTTCTCGAGCGACGGCCTCTGCACG
>JBIOYC010000338.1:0-5842 GCA_044869955.1 Thermoanaerobaculia bacterium
ACCACATCATCGAGAGCTGCTACAAGGGCCTCGCCCGATCGTTGCGCCAGGCGGTTGCCGTCGATCCCCGGCGCGCTGGCGAAGTGCCCTCCACCAAGGGCACGCTCAAGGGATCGCTGTAGGGGCCGATCCGATGATCCCAGCGCGTCTGTCCGCGATCAAGCGCCCCGCGCAGGCGCTCCTTGCCTCGCTGGACCGTTCCCCACCGCTCATGGACTAGGCATGGTGATCAGCCGTTTGCTGGTCTTGTCGAGCTTGGCATTCTCTGCCTGGAGGTCGTCGGTGGTGATGATCTGCCCCAGCTTGAACGGGCCATCTCCAACCTTGACCACTCGGAGGTGGTCCAGCACGCGCCCGTTGACGACCTTCTTGTAGGGGCTCTCGATGAAACCGTAGTCGTTGATGCGGGCATAGGTGGCGAGCGACGAGATCAAGCCGATGTTCGGGCCCTCAGGCGTCTCGATCGGGCAGATCCGGCCGTAGTGGGTGGCGTGAACGTCGCGCACCTCGAAGCCGGCTCGCTCACGAGAGAGACCGCCCGGGCCGAGGGCCGAGAGACGGCGCTTGTGCGTCACCTCGGAGAGAGGGTTCGTCTGGTCCATGAACTGCGACAGCTGAGACGAGCCGAAGAACTCCTTGATCGCGGCGATCACCGGCTTGGAGTTGATCAGGTCGTGAGGCATCGCCGAGTCGATGTCCTGATGCACGGACATCTTCTCCTTGATCGCCCTCTCCATGCGCACGAGGCCGACCCGGAACTGGTTCTCCAGCAGCTCACCCACCGCCCGCACCCGGCGGTTGCCCAGGTTGTCGATGTCGTCGACGCGTCCGACGTCCTTCTGGAGGCGCAGCAAGTAACCGATTACGCGGAAGAAGTCGTCCGCCGACAGGGTCTTCTGGTCGACGGAGACGTCGGTGTCCAGCTTGATGTTGAACTTGAAGCGACCGACGCGGGAGAAGTCATATCGCTTGGCATCGAAGAACATGCCGTAGAAAAGCGACCGGGCGCTTTCGATGGTCGGGGGATCGCCGGGGCGCATCCGCCGGTAGATCTCAATTAGCGCCTCCTTGGCATCACGCGTGGGGTCTTTGCCGAGGGTGTTCGACAACGTGCTGCCGACCAGCTCCCAGTCCGGGAAGAAGACTTGCAACGGCGTGATGTTGCGGTTATCGATACGATCCGCCACGTTCTCCGGCAGCAGGTCGTTGGCCTCGAAGACCACCTCGCCGGTGTCGAGGTCGACCACGTCGGCGATGAACAGGGCGCGGCCCAGATCGGCCGCCTCGATCTCGACCTCCAGGTTCTGACCCGACTCGAGCGCGGTGATGTCGGCGGCCCCGAGCACGACATTGCCGAACAGGCCGTAGCGATCTCGACGCCCGGGGCTCTGGCGGTCCTTGAGCCGCTCCTCGTCGAGCACCGCCGGCGGGATGGTCAGCCGGTATCGTGCAGCCTGCCCGTCCTTGGCCCGCACCGGCTGGATGCCGATCCCGACGTAGAACTGCCGGAGGATCTGCTCGGCGTTCTCGAGACCCAGGGCGCGCAGGAAGACCGTCCCGGGGAACTTGCGCTTGCGGTCGATGCGTACGGCCAGCACGTCCTTCTGGTCGTACTCGAACTCAACCCACGAGCCCCGATACGGAATGATCTTGGCCAGGTAGGTGCGCGGGCCCTCCTTGGTGAAGAAGACTCCCGGGCTACGGTGCAACTGGCTGACGATGACTCGCTCCGTGCCGTTGATGATGAACGTGCCGTTGTCGCTCATCAACGGGATGTCACCGAAGTAGACCTCTTCCTCCTTGGCGTCGCGCATCATTCGCGCGCCGGTCTCTGGATCCTTGTCGTAGACGAACAACCGGAAGGTCACCTTGAGCGGCACCCCGAAGGTCATGCCGCGTTCGCCGCAATCCTGGATCGTGTACTTCAGCTGGAGATCGACGGGATTGCCGCACGTGTCGCACTTGGTGACTCGGTTCTTGTTCACGAAGCCGCACTGGGTGCAGGTGACGGTCTCCTCGTGAGGGTGATCCGTCATGATCTTCGCACCGCAGTTCGTGCAGATCATCCGCAGGAATTCCAGACCCTTGAGCTCGCCGCACTTGCACTGCCAGTCGCCGATCGAGTACTTGACGAAATCGAGCGAGCAGGTTTCGCGGAAATCCGAGAAGGGAAAGATGCTGGTGAAAACGGACTGCAATCCCTGATTCGCCCGCTCTTCCGGCAGCAAGTTCATCTGCAGGAACCGCTCATAGGAACGCCGCTGGACGTCGATCAGGTTAGGGATCGGCAGCGATGCCGGGATGCGCGAGAAGTCCTTGCGATGCCCGTTCTTGAGGTGAGTTTCCTGTACCATAGGCCCTTCCGAGCCGGCTGGGCGTCAAAGCGCCCCTGGCCGGGCCCTTTCGAGGAGGAGTAGAGCGAAGACAGCAAAACCACACCCGCACCGCCGGGTTTCCCGGAGGCTAGCGGGCATGGTTTGCGTTCGCCGAGTAGCAAGTACGCTTCGATCGGTGGCCGGCAGCTACTTGATCTCGACCGAGGCGCCGACCTCTTCGAACTTCTTCTTGATGTCGCCGGCTTCTTGCTTCGAGATCCCCTGCTTGACCGGCTGGGGCGCGCCCTCGACGAGATCCTTGGCCTCCTTCAGGCCCAGGCTGGTCACTTCGCGTACGACCTTGATCACGTTGATCTTCTTCTCGCCCGCGGCGGTGAGGATCACGTCGAACTCGGTCTGCTCCTCGACCGCCTCGGCCGGCGCGGCAGCGCCGCCCGCCATGGCCATCGGAATCGCCGCAGACGCGGCGGAAACCCCGTAATGGTCCTCGAGAGCCTTCACGAGGTTGTTGAGCTCGAGCACGGTCAGCTCGTCGATCTGCTTGATAAAGTCCTGGGTCGCGACAGCCATCTCTCTCTCCTTCTTTCACCGCGGGCCTCGAGGGCCATCAGCCGGTGTCCGCTTCGTCAGTTGGATCCGCCTTCTCTCTGCTTGGCAATCTGGTCGACCACCACCACGAGCTCCCGGGTAATCGCCGCAAGCCCACGCACCAGCCGCGAAATCGGCGACTGGAGCAGGAACAACAACCGGCTCACGAGCTCTTCGCGCGAGGGCAGGTTGGCGATGTCCTTGACCTGGCTCGCCGCTACCGCCTTGCCGTCGACGATGGCACGCTTGAACTGGACTGCCGGGACGTCCTTGGCGAACTGGGTCAAGACCTTCGCCAGCGCGACGACATCGCCGTCGGTAAACGCGATGGCGGTAGCGCCCGTGAAGTCCTCCGAGAGGGCAGCCAGCGCCTTGCCGTCCACCGCTCGCAAGGCGAGCGTGTTCTTCACCACCAGGTAGGTCCCACCGCTATCCCGAACCTTCTGGCGAAGATCCGTGACCTGCGGAACCTTGACACCCTGGAAACCGAGCACGAAGGCGTGCGGTGCCTTGGCCAGGTCGGTCTCGTACTTGGCGAGCAATTCTGCTTTCTTTTCGCGCGTCAGAGCCATGGTCTTCTCCTTACGCCTCCGCCGAGGACAGATGGGTCTCGTCGACGCGAATGCCAGGGCCCATCGTCGAGGAAACACTGGCCGTCTTCACGTACTTGCCCTTGGCCGCTGACGGCTTGGCCTTGACCACGGCGCCGATCAGCGCGTCCGCGTTCTCCACCAGCTTGTCGGAGGGAAAGGAAGCCTTGCCCAGCGGGGCATGGACGATCCCCGCCTTGTCCACTCGGAACTCGACCTTGCCGGACTTGATCTCCTGGATCGCCTTGGCGACGTCGAAGGTCACCGTCCCGGTCTTCGGGTTGGGCATCAGGCCACGAGGGCCGAGCACACGACCGAGTCGGCCGACGACCTTCATCATGTCGGGGGTGGAGACCACGGCGTCGAAGTCGAGCCAACCTTCGGAGATTCGCTTCGCGAGGTCCTCGCCACCCACGTAGTCGGCGCCGGCGTCCTGCGCTTCCTTGATCTTCTCGCCATCGGCGAAGACCAGGACGGAAGCCGTCTTGCCCGTGCCGTGCGGCAGAACGACCGTTCCACGCACCATCTGATCGGCGTGACGGGGATCCACCCCCAGCCTCAGCGCGATCTCGACCGTCTCGTCGAACTTGGCCGTGGCGTTGTCCTTCGCCAGGCCGATCGCGTCGGCCAACAGATAGGGCCGCTTTTCGACTTTCTCTTCCGCCTTGCGGAATCGTTTTCCTTGTTTGGGCACCGTCTCACCCTCCTGAGCTAACTCTGGATCTCGATGCCCATCGACCGGGCGGTGCCGGCGATGATCCTGTAAGCCGCCTCGGGGCTGGCTGCATTCAAGTCCGGCATCTTCAGCTTCGCGATCTCTTCCACCTGCGCCTGGGTGACTTTGCCGACCTTGTTGCGGTTCGGCTCACCCGATCCCTTCGGCACCCCCGCCGCCTTGGCCAGCAGCACGGCGGCCGGCGGCGTCTTGGTGATGAAGGTGTAGCTGCGATCCGAGTAAACGGTGATGACCACCGGGATCGTCACGCCCATCTGGTTCGCCGTCCGGGCGTTGAACGCCTTGACGAAGTCCATGATGTTCACCTGGGCCTGGCCGAGCGCCGGGCCCACGGGGGGGGCGGGCGTGGCTTGACCACCCGTGATCTGCAGCTTGATCTGACCGACGACCTTCTTCGCCATAGCTCTTGAGCCCTTCGATCGGCCTGCCAGGCACCGCTCCGGCGGAATCGACCGGCGGCGCGGCGCCGCGAGTTCCTACAGTTTCTGGACTTGGGAGAAATCCAGCTCGACCGGCGTGTGCCGGCCGAAAATCGTCACCATCACCTTGAGGGTGCTGCGATCGAGGTTCACCTCGTCGACCACTCCCGAGAAGTTGTTGAAGGGGCCATCGATGATCTTGACCGGCTCTCCCTTCTCGAACACGTACTTCGGCTTCGGCTTCTCCTTGGCGGAGACCACTTGCTCGAGGATCTGGTCCACCTCGTCCTGGGTCAGTGGTGTCGGCTTCTTGCCCGTGCCGACGAAGCCCGTCACCTTCGGCGTGTTGCGCACGACGTGCCACGCCGCGTCGGACATCTCCATTTCGACCAGGATGTAGCCCGGGAAGAACTTGCGCTCGATCTCCCGCTTCTTGCCACCCTTGTACTCGACGACCGTCTCGGTGGGTACCCGGACCTCGCCGAAGGCATGCCCCATGCCCAGCGCCTCCGCGCGCTGGCGCAAGGTCTCCTTCACGCGCTCCTCGAAGCCGGAGTAGGTGTGCACGATGTACCACCGCCGGCTCGCCGAGGAGGAGGAGGGCTCTTTCACCTCCCGGGGTCCGTCCTTGATCTCGACCGTCATGACCCGAGTGCCTTGAAGACCACCTTGAGGCCCTGGTCGATCGCGATGTCTGCTGCTGCCAGGTAGAGCGCGAAGATGAGGCTCGCCACCAAGACCACCGCGGTAGTCCCGACGACCTCATCCCGAGTCGGCTTCGTGACCTTCTTCCACTCGGCACGAACCTCGGCTACAAACTGCTTCACCCGCTCGAACCAATCCTTGATGACCACTCGCGCCTTCCCAGCAATCGGCCGTTGAAGAGTGTGGCAGGCCAGGAGGGATTCGAACCCCCAACCCTCGGTTTTGGAGACCGATGCTCTACCGTTAGAGCTACTGGCCTGTTAGCTTCCTGCGTCTCGCCCCGCGCTTCCTACTTCAGAATCTCGGTGACGGTGCCGGCGCCGACGGTACGGCCGCCCTCACGGATGGCGAAGCGCACGCCCTTCTCCATCGCGATCGGAGCGATCAGCTCCACGCCCAGGTTCACGTTGTCCCCGGGCATCACCATCTCCATGTCCTCCGGCAGCTCCGCCACACCCGTCACGTCCG
>JBIOYC010000339.1:0-5335 GCA_044869955.1 Thermoanaerobaculia bacterium
GCTCGAGCCTCTCTCGGGCTGGCACGGATCTGCGGTGGGCCTGTTCGCTGAGTGCATCTTCCTTCTGAGAACGCAGGGCGCGGCTGTTTGCCCTCACCCCACCCCTTGCCGTCGGCGACCGAGGTCGGTAGCCTGGGCCCAAAGCTCCAGCCACCAGGAGGTCACCGATGCCCCCAGGGCCGCAGCCGCCGGCTCCCCACGTCCGTCGAGGTATCGACCTCGGCAGGAGCCGGCACGCCGCGCCGCCGGTCCAGCCCCGGCTCGTGGCGCCCTCGGGCCGGCCGATGGCCCCTCACGTCGAGGCCGCCTGCCGTCGTCCTCCGGGTCACGCCGGTGCGCCACCGCCGCCTGCCACCGCTCAGCCGATGTTCATGGTCAAGTTCTTCCAGAGCCTGGGCGGCGGCAAGGGCGATGGCGGGGGCAAGGGCGAGAAGAAGGGCGAGGTGAAGAAGGAGGTCGAGGAGATCGACCCGGTGCTCCAGAAGATCAAGCTGATCGAGGCGGCCAACCCTCAGGTGGTGATCCTGTGGGGGAAGGGGAAGTCGATCTCCAACATCGATCTCCTCGCCTGCCTCAAGCTCTACCTCTCGGGGGGCCTGGTGCTCTACCGGGGCGTCCAGCAGTGCCATCCGATGTTCCCGAAGGGCACGGACTACGCGCTGATGACCCCCAAGTCGCCCGGCAGCACCAAGCCCCCGGACTTCACCTCCAACGACAACGACTGGCTGCCGATGTCGCCCACCGGCAAGCTGTCGTTGAGCATCGCCCTGTCCTGGTCGTCGAGCATCGCCGGCTACTTCAAGGGTGCCGGCGGCATGGACGCGCGCCGCGCGGTCGCGCTGGTGCTCGAGAAGCGGATCGCCCCGACCGACCCGATCGCCTTCTGCTTCGACGACGAGATCCAGATCAAGGGCACCTGCCGGGCGGACCGGGTGACCGAGATCTGGATCGACCAGGACTGGGGCACCGTCAGCGGACCCCACACGGGGATCAAGTTCCGGAAACTGGCCACGGACGCCGGGCTGGTGATCTGGGAGGACGCCGAGGTCGCACAGTTTTGAGCGGGTCCCCCGGCCACCGGTTGGGCCAAAGTCATGCGAATCCGTGGTTCAGGGACAGGCTGTTGACGGAATAGCTGGATAGCCCGATAGTCCGAAAAACTAAACATGGAGACCGTTGCCATGCGCAGACGTCTTCTCGCGGTGGTTCTCATCGGTGTCGCTCTGGCCCTCTGCCTTCCCTCCCAAGCACAAGCTTGCCACCGGTGCGGATGGGGGCTGGTGTGCTCGATTGACGAGTGCTTCTTCGTCGAGTTTTGTGAGTCCCCGCCGGCTCCGTGCCCCATCTGCTCAGAGTTCTGCGGGATCCTCGCCTCCACGGGCCAGTGCCTTACCTGGGGGGATGGCTGCCAATTCGCCTGACCGGGCCATGGTCGATAGAGCTGCAAAGTGGGCGGCTGCTTGTGTCGGTTGCCTGTGGGTAGCCGCCGCTGGGACCGAACCGCCCACGGTCGAGACCACGCTCGTAGAGGTCGCCCTCGTCTCGCCGGCAGGGGCGCTTCCCAGCGGCCTGCGCTGGGAGGTGGTCGCCGTTCCCCTGGCTGGCGGCCAGAGCGTCGCGGCGAGCGCCGAGCTACCGGAGCCTGCGCAGCTCGCCTTACCGGCCTCCGAGTCCTTCGAGCTGAAGGCCACCTCACCGGGTTATTGGGCGCCGTCTTTGGAGGTCCGGGTCCAGGGGCCGAGCCAGCGCTTCGAAGTACCGGTTTTCCCGGCCGGCACCTTGAAGGGAACGCTCGACCTGCCCGGGCCGCAGGCCGATGCCTCCAGCCTCGAGGTCCGCATCCAGCCGGCCCCCGGCCGACTCCCCACGGGATGGGTCCCCACCACCACGCTCACCTGCCCCGTCGAGAAGCTCGCTTTCACCTGCCCGGCGCCGGCCGGCCGGCTTGACCTGCGGCTCAAGGCGCCCGCTCGGGTGCCGGTGTATCTGTGGTCCCGCGACCTCCAGGCAGGCGGTTCCCTCGACCTGGGCAAGGTCCGTCTCGAGCCCGGTGCCTCGATCTCTGGCTGGGCTCGCCTCGACGGCGGGGCGCCCGCCAGCGGCGCGACGATCCGGGCGCGATCCTGGCTCGCCGACCTCGCTCCGACTAGCGTCGAGGAGGACCGGCGGGTGGGTGCCCTGGAGCGCACGACCAAGAGCAACGACCGCGGTTTCTTCCAGATCGACGGCCTGCAGCCCGGCGCCTACGAGCTCGCCGCGGAGCGGGGCGACCTGGTCCCCGCGCGGCGTGGGCCGATCGAGGTGCGGGACGGGCTGGAGTCGCAGTTGATCGGAGACCTCGTCCTGGCCGAGCCGGCTGAGCTGACCGTCTTGGTCACCCCCGGCGTCGATCCGCTGGGCCGCCCCTGGCACATCGAGCTGTCACCGCCTGGCCCCGGCCGCATCGGCAAAGTGCTGAAGCGGCGGACCAACCCCTCCGGCGAGGCGACCTTCGAGCGGATTCACCCGGGTGAGTTGCGCTTGCTGCTCCAGGACGCCGAGGGCGAGCGCTGGTTGATGAAGTCGCTGACCGTGCGGCCCGGGCGGGGGCTCGAGCTGATCGACCTGCCCCTGATCGAGGTGCGGGGCACCGTGCGCTTGGGCGACGAGCCCCTGGCGACCCGGGTGGCCTTCGCCCGCCACGACGGACGCCAGGTCCGCTTCCTGAGCGACGAGGAAGGTCGGTTCGAAGGCTCCCTCCCCGAGCCGGGCAAGTGGCTGGTGGGGGTGGAGCTGGAGGGTGGGCGCCAGGCGGTGCCGGTCGGACCGGTGGAGGTCCGCAAGGCCGAGGGCAAGAGCTGGGCCGAGGTCGAGATCGTTCTGCCGGACACTCGCGTCGCTGGACTGGTGGTCGACGAGGACGGGCGGCCGGTCGCGGGTGCCAAGGTCCTCGCGACTCTCTTCGGTGGGACGAAGCAGGGGGCGTCCGGACAAACGGAGACGGCGAGCGATGGTCGCTTCGAGTGGATCGGATTGGTGGAGGGCACCTATCAGGTCTCCGCCAGGTCCGGAGAGGAGAGCAGCGAAAGCGTCCCCGCCCTGGTGGACGAGGAGCTCGACCCTCCCGAGCTGAGGCTCGAGCTCCGCGCCAACCGTACGGTGGATGTCCGTGTCCACGGAACCTTCGGGCCGATCGCCGGCGCCAGAGTGGTGGCGATGGCGGACGCCGCGACCGGGGGGACCGTGGTGGACGGCATCACCGGGCTGGATGGCAGCACCCGCTTGGCCCTGCCCGCTCGCGCTCCGAGCGTCACTCTCGTGGCGGCGGCGCCCGGCTGGGCGCTGCGGTTCCAGCACGCGGCCCTCGTACCCGGAGAGGCGATCGAGATCCGGCTTGACCGCACGGGGGGCGAGCTGGAGGTGGACCTGTCGGCGGGCAGCGGTGAGAACCGCGGACTCCTCGCGAATTCCTTGCTGTTCAACGAGCAAGGAGCCGCGGTCCCGGCGCTGTTTCTGCTCCAGGTCAGCGGGGCCCACCGGGACAGCCTTTCTGCGGCTCGAGCCCGCCTGCCACTCGTCACGCCGGGCACCTACTCCCTCTGCTGGGGCCGCGAAGCGGTGCGCGCCTACTTCGAGCGCCGGCCCGCACCGGGAGGTGACTCCTGCCGCACGGGCTACCTCGGTGCGTTCGGTCGGCTGACCTTGAGCTTGCCGGCGCCGGCGAGCGGCTGACCCTCGCCTACCCGGCCCCCTCCTCCGCCGTCTTCCCCGCGTACCAGTCGACCCTCCGGGTGAGGAACATCGCCACCCCCAGGAGGACGAAGAGGGCCGTGGCGCCGAGGAGGAGGGCGTAGTCCTCGGAGCGCAGCAGCACCCAGAGATAGCCGTAGAGGGCCGCGAGGGCGCCAGTGAGCAGGGCAGCGCGGCTGCGGGCCTTGAGGATGGCCCGGCTGTAGCCGCCGATCAGGGCCACGGTGCCGGCGCTCGCCGCGGTGTAGGCGAGGCCGAAGCCGAAGTGCTCAGAGAGGGCCAACAGCAACAGATAGAAGAGGCAGAGGGCGCCGCCCACGAAGAGGTATTGCACGGGGTGCAGCCGCACGGGGTGGAAGACCTCGAAGAAGAAGCAGCTCGCGAAGGTCAGCACCAGGAAGAGCAGGCCGTACTTCAGGGCCCGGTCGCTCTTCTGGTAGCCGTCGGCGGGCAGGAAGAGGCCGACGCCGAGAGACGAGCTGGCGACCGCGTCGCGGAAGGTCGAGTGGTCCGCGTCACCGCTGTGCCAGGCCTGGGGGAAGCCCCGGCCGAACTCGGAGACCTGCCACTCGGCGCGGAAGCCCGCCTCCGACACCTCCCGCTTCGCCGGCAGGTAGGCGCCGCGGAAGCTCGGATCGGGCCAGCTCGAGCTGAGCTCGACCCGGGTGGCGCGGCCGAGGGGCAGGACCTGGAGGTGCTCGCTGCCCTGGAGGGGCAGCTCCAGCCGGAAGGGCATGGTTTTGCCCTCGGGTAGCTCGGCCAGCCCGGAGAGGGGAGCGTGGATGCCGCTGCGCCAGAGGTCGGCCGCCCCCGGGCCCGGCTCGAGCTCGACCTTCCGGCCGTCCCAGTCGATCGACAGGGCCGAGGTCAGGCCCCGCAGGTCGGGGACGCCGAAGGACACGAAGGCCTCTTCCCACCGTGCCTCTCCGGCGGGGATCCCCAGGGCCGCGAGGTCCGGCTTCTCGAAATTGCCTTCGAGGTGCAAGCGGGTGCGATACACCACCGTCTCGAAGATCCCTCGCTGCCGCCGCTCCGGCTCGATCTCGCCGCGCACGACCAGCTCGGCAGGGAGGTAGAACGCCCGTTGGCGGTAGCGCTCGATCTTGCCGTTCGCGTCCTTGATGGGCACGTCGAAGGGCAGCACCAGCAGGGGTCCGCCGACCTCCTGTGCCTGGCCCCACAGCGCTGAGACCTCCTGGATCACCTCGGCGCGGCGACCGGCTCGCTCGCCGATGGTCGAGCGGACCATCGCGAGGGGGATCAGCAGCACGAGCACCAGGAAGCCGATGACGAACAGGCGCAGCGTCACCGAGCGCTTGGCCCGGGCGGCGAGGGTGGCGGGCACGTCTTGGGACATCGAGTCGAGCATGGATCTCCTCCTTTGGATGGGGCCCCGATCGGGGGGCGGGGCCATTCCAGCGGCCGAGTCGGGCGAGCGTGAGGCGCCGGGGAGGAATGAGGCTCAGAGATTGTGGCGACAAAGTGGCGGCGGCGGCCGCCGGGCGGGTCTGCGCTAGATTGCCGCCATGACTGCCGTGTCACCCGCGCGCGTCGCCCTGGTAGACGACGAGGAGAGCCTGCGCGAGACCGTCGGCTATGCCTTGCG
>JBIOYC010000340.1:0-11197 GCA_044869955.1 Thermoanaerobaculia bacterium
CGGACCCCGGCGGCTCGGTGTCGCCGGCGGGTCACCTCCGGCCTCCCCCTCTCCCGGAAGGCTGGAGTGGGCGGGCCGGGAGAGGGGGACCGAGGGGGTGAGGGCCCTCACCGCCGCACCTCCACCGGCACTCGCACCAGGCCCCAGCGCTGGGTCTCGTCCGGCCCGCGCCGGGCCATCCTCTGGGCGTGCGGCTCCGCGACCTCCAGCACTTCGCGGCGGAGGGGGTCCAGGGCCGGCAGCTCGAGCCAGCGAAAGTCCGGCGGCGAGAGGCTGGCCTGGACCAGCAGGATCAGCAGCAGCTCGGGGCCCGGGAAGTGGTCCGAGTCTCCCTTCAGGCGGAGCTGCCGGCGCACCGGCTCCCGCCGCACGGAGATCACCGAGCGGGCCCCCGATTGAGGGAGCACCTGCTGCACCGCCCAGCGGCGGGTGAGGCCCAGCACCACTGCCTGGAGCGTCTCCCCCCCGCCGTCGACCTCCAGACCCACTGGGTCGCCAGTCTGCACGGCGAGCAGCGGCGGCCCTTGTGGATCTCCCGGAGCACCACTCCAGGGCTCCTCCAGCCGGTGGCGGATCGACACC
This sequence comes from Thermoanaerobaculia bacterium, assembly GCA_044869955.1. Classification (GTDB taxonomy): domain Bacteria; phylum Acidobacteriota; class Thermoanaerobaculia; order Multivoradales; family SZUA-115; genus CALMKX01. Next base: position 583 of record JBIOYC010000340.1, read on the forward strand.
CGCACCTCCGAGCCCAGGGCCCGCGCGGGCTCCGGGCCGGCCAGGTGCCACAGGCGGTGGAAGCGGGCGAGGTGGGAGAGCCGGCGGGTCAGCTCCGCCGTCGAGCGCTCGTGGCGCTCGAGGGGCGCTCCGGTGTGCGGTAGGGGCGCCCCTTCGCAGTCGCCGATCACCACGCGTCCGCCAGGGTCGACCACCAAGGTGAAGGGCGCGGGCTCCTCCCCGCCCACCAGCGCGAAGAGCCCACAGCCGCCGAGGCGGCTCGCACGAAGCCAGGGCTCTTCGGGCTCGAGAGGGGGGAGGAGCCGCACCCGCAGGGGTTGGGCCAGGGCTACCAGCTCGGCCCGCTCGCCGGCGAGGCCACCGGGAGGCAGGGGTTCGAGGGGGAACGTCCAACAGCCGGTAGGGTGGACCTGGTCGATGCACAGCTCCACGGCCGGGCCGCGGCCACCGGGCAGCCGAGGGCGCAGGCGCAGGCGGTCCGAGCGCTCGAGGCCGTGGGCGGCCCCTGCCGCCACCCACACCCGCCCCGAGCCCGGCTCCACTTCCGCCACCCGGGGCCCGCGGGCCAGGCTGCCGCGTCTCTGCTCGAAGACCAGGCGGGCCACGTCCCCTTCCGCCTGGGGGCTCTGGCGGGGCACCAGGGCCTCCACCCGCGTGGCCACGCGATCGGCCAGGGCCTGCCAGGTCTCCCCCCGGGCGGCCGGCAGCTCGGCGAGCAGGGAGAGGGTGAAGGCCCCGCGCACCGGGCCACCGTGCCAGACGGCCTCGTAGGCCGCCTGCTCCCGGGTGCCGGCAGCGAGCAGCACGGCACCGGGCGGAATGGCCAGACCCAGGACCTCGAAGTCCCGCCACCGGCGCACCTTCCGCCAGCGCTCCACGAGGGCCTCGCGGGGGGCAGCCGGGCTGGGCCGACCGGCCGGGGGCCGGGCGGGGCCGGTGAACCGGCGCTCCTTCATTCCCCTGCGCAGGGCGAGCGAAGGGGCGAAGCAGGCGTCGAGGAAGACGATGGGGTGGAGGCCGCGGTTCACGGCCTCGGTCACGTACCAGTACAGCTCCACGTCCCGCAGGTAGAGACCCTCGGGGGCCTCGACGTCCCAGGGCACCAAGCAGGCATCCAACCCGCATTCGCCCTTGATCTCCGGGTAGTCCGTGCCCTGCGGCGCGCCGTGCCCGCTCCAGAAGAACAGCACTTGCTCGCCAGGCGAGGCGCCGTCGATCAGCCGGGCCAGGGCGGTGTGGACGTTGACGTAGGAGGGCCGCTTCTCGGCGGGCACGCTCTCGTCCCAAGGGGAGAGCAGGGTGTCGATGCGCTCCTCCGGCACGCCGAGCTCCTCCACCAGGTAGCAGTGCAGGGCCAGGACGTCCGCCACGGCGCCTTCGAGGCTGTGGTCCCTGGCGCCCTCCGGAGTGAAGTACCGATCGACTCCGACCAGCAGGGCGCGGTCCGGGCGGGGGCCCTCACCCCGGCCCCTCTCCCGACCCGCCCGCTCCTCCCTCCCGGGAGAGGGGTTCGGAGGGGGCTCGGAGGGGGGGGCAGAGTGTGATCCCATCCCACCTCCCCCTCTCCCGGGCGTGGAGGCCAGGGTGGGTCGGGAGAGGGGGACCGAGGGGGTGAGGGAAGCGAGCCGGGAGCCCCTGCCCCACGCCCGCTCGACGTCGGGATCGATGAGGGGGACCGAGGGGGTGAGGGTTCTCATCGCACCACCCGGGCGGCCGGGTCCCCCAGGATCTGGAAGTAGCGGGCGTCCGCCTCGGCCAGCAGGAAATGGGCCGCGAGCGCCTCGTCCACGGGCTCGCCCAGGCCGCGCAAGCCAGCCCGCACCGCCCTCGCCAGGTCCTCCGCCCTCTCGCTCACGGCCTGGAAGGCCTCGCCCAGGCGGCGGCCGGCCGCGAGCTCACCGGCCAGCTCGGTGAACAGCTTCGGCCTCGCCACGCCGGCGGGGGTGAGGAAGGAAGCGAGGAAGGCGCGATCCACGTGGCCGACCACGGCCTGCGCCCCCTGCGCCAGAAGCCGCTGGGGCAGGGGGGAGAGGCGTGGCCCGCTCGGATGGCGCAGGGGACCGGGCTCGAAGGGATCGAGCTCGGGCAGCCCGGCGCCGAAGCAGGCGAAGAGCACGGCAACCAGGCCGGCGAGGTCCGCCCCGGCGGGCACGTCGTCGGCGGTGAGGACGTGGCCGCGATCGAGCCCACCGCTGCCGGGGCCCGGCCAGTCCTGGGTGACCAGGGCGCCCAGCACCTCCGGGGCGCCGCTCATCGGCCCGCAGCCGTGGCCTGCCGTGAACAGGAGCCCCGGAGAACGGGCGAGGAGCTCGCGCAGGGCAGCCCGGCTCGCCGCGGCCCCGACCCGGGCATCGACCGCGCCGGCACCGAGCACGGCGGTCAGCTTCTCGATGACCGCCGGCACCAGCTCCTCGGTGGTGATCCCGGTGGCGAGGTCGTTGAGGTTGTGGGGAGCGAAGACCGAGGCCGAGCGTGTGGCCCGATCGCCCCCCTCGCCCCGGCGCTCGGCGGCCACCACGCTCTCGGCCCAGCGGCGGGCGTCCTCCGGGTCCTCGAACCACACCCTCCCCACCAGGCGCTCGAGGGATAGCTCGCTCTGGAAGTCGAAGGAGATCCGCTCCGGCGAGCCCACCAGCAACAGGTAGGCGGGGACCTCCTTGGGATCCACCAGCCCGTGCATGCCCCCTCGGCGCACGAACCAGGCATCGGCCGAATCCCTGGCTCCCACCCCTCGAGCACCGCGGTACTCGCGGTCGAGGGCTCGCCCGGTCCGGCGCGACTGCTCGCGGCGCAGCTCGAGCAAGGGAGCGAGGGCCTCGAGAAGGGCCTCCGCTTGCTCGTCCCCCTCGGCCAGCACCACGCCCCAGCCACTGGTGGCGAGGTCCCCGAAGTCGACACCCGCGATCGGCTTCGATCGAGATCTCAGCGCGGCATCCAGTCCGGCAAAAGCCTGGAGGACCTCGGCCGGGGAGCGGGGCGGCAGCAGGTACTCGCCGGTTTCGAAGTCGAGGCCCAGAGCGAGGAAGGAGGCGTCCCCTCCAGCGGACCGACCTTTCGTCTCCGGTTGGCGCGAGCTCACCGGCCACCTCCGACGGGCATGTCGATCTTGGGATCGGGCTTGGGCTCAGGCCCCACGGGTGGCTCCGGCTCGAGGCTCGTGCCACCGCCGGCCGGCACCGGCGGCAGGACGAAGCGCAGGGCGATCGAAATCTCGACCGAGCCGTCCGCCTTGCGGCGGATCGAGCCGCGGATGGCGGCGTCGGCCACGCCGGATCCCACCACCGGCATGTCGATCTTCGGGTCTGGCTTGGGGTCGGGCCCCACCGGCGGCTCCGGCTCGAGGGCCCCACTTCTTCCTCGCGGGGCGATCTGGGGGTCGTCGGTCAGGGCTTTCGAGGCTCTCGGGTCGAGGCGCATGGCGTTCCCTCCGGGGGCGGGTCACGGAGCGGAGAGAGCCACGCACCGTGGCCCGACCTCCGCTCCTGTCCCTTCCGAGACGGAACGGGGAGAGAAGTTCGCTGGGCGAATCAGGGAAGGAGAGTCAGAGGCAGCTTGAGGCGCACGGCGCCGAAATCGCGGCGGTCCGTGGTGGCCACTCGTCCGAGCCCCATCAACTCGGCGATCGCCATCACCGCCGCATCGACGAAGCCGAGTCGCAGGTCGGTGTAGTCGCGGTTCAGCTCAGCCACCCGCGCGTAGCCTTCCCGCGGCAAGTCCACCACGAAGAAATCACCTTCGCCGAGGCCGAGATAGAAACTGGCCTGGGCACGCTGGCCGAGCTCCCGGCCGAGCAGGTGGTCCACCTCCGGAATCACCGGCGAAGGCACGATCAAGGCTCCAACCTCTTGGCTGAAGAGGGCCAGCATCTGCTGATGCCAGGGATCCTTGCGATCGTAGTAGGCGACGAGGGCGCCGGTGTCCAGAAGGACGGCCATGGGGACCTACTCGCGACCGAAGCCGTGCAGGTCCAACAGCTCTTCCGCGCGGTCGGCCACGTCGCCCCGGGCGCTCGAGAACTCCCCTCCACCCGGCGGCAGCCGGCGTGGACGGTCTGCAAAGTGAGCGCGGACCACCTCGCGCAGCAGCTGAGCCATCGACTTCTTCTGCCGCTGAGCCTCGAGCTTCAGCAGGATTTCCAGATCCGCGTCGAGATGGACGGTGGTGCGATGCATATGGCGGAGGCTAGCACAGGTGTCCCGCGCTGACCCTACCGATCCCTCTCCACCAAGACGAATCCGGCCCAGTGGTAGGGGTGGGACCAGCGGGGGTCCGCGGCCAGGGCCCGCTGGGCGGCAGCCAGCGCTTCGGCCGGAGGCCGGCGCCCCTCGAGCAGCTGCTCGTAGAAGCGGTCCATCAGCTGGGCCGTAGCCTCCTCCTCCACGTCCCAGAGGGTCACCAGCACCTGCCGGGCCCCGGCGGCCAGGAAGCCCTGCGTCAGTCCCAGGAGCCCCTCGCCCCGCAGCTCCTGCCCGAGGGCCGTCGAGCAGGCCGAGAGCACCACCAGCTCGGCCGAGAGGACCAGCTCGTCGAGCCGGTATGCCCAGAGGATGCCGTCCAGGGGCCGGCCTTCGGCGTCGTATTGGGACAGAGCCAGACCGGAAAGCTCCGGGTGCTCGGTGTCGAGCAGGCCGTGGGTGGCGAAATGGACGATCGAAGCCGACGCCAACCGGCCGGAGAGCACGTTCTCGACCGAAGCCTCAGTTCCCGTCAGCTCGAGGCGGCGCTCCGGGGGCACGCGGGCCAGGATGGCCGCCGCCTCCTTGCCCGTGGCGGGAAGCGACGCCAGCCAACCGGATGAGAAGCCCGAGGCGTCCGCCAGCCAAGCCGGCAGGCCCCGGCGGCCCGCGGCAGCCAGTCGCGGGTCGTCCTGCACGTAGACCGGGTTGGCGACGACGGCGACCGTGGGACCCTCTCCCGCTCGGCCCCCCTCTTCCGGCCCTCCCACTCCAGCCTTCCGGGACAGGGGGAAGCCGGAGAGGAGAGCCCTCCCGAGGTCCTCTCCGCGCGCGGGGGAACCCACCCCCTTCTGAACCCCTCTCCCGGGCGTGGAGGTCGGGTGGGTCGGGAGAGGGGCAGGGGTGAGGGTCTCCGCCCACACCGCCAGCGAAGGCGTCGTCGAGACCTCGTGGCCCTCGAGCAACAAGCCGAAGGGCACGTAGTGCAGGGCGCCGTCCGGCACCAGGATCAGACGGCTGCCGCCGAGCTCCCCGGCCGGCCACAGGACCCGCCGGGCCAGGTCGGCCGCGGCGACCTCGATCTCCTCCGGCTCGGCCTCGAGCCCTTCGCCCAGCAGCTCGTGGAGGGCGCGGGCGGCCGGCTCGATCTCCTGGCGCGGTGGCAGCTCGACCGACACCATCTCCCCGCTGCGCTCCCGTCCCGGGCCGAGCATCCACAGCCAGCTGCGCTCGTCGCCCAGGGCGTAGACCAGCAGCCTCTCTCCTTCGACGAGGCGGCCTTGCGCCTCGGCTAGGGCGGACAGCGAAGGGGGCTCGGCCAACCACGCGCGACGGCTCTCGCGGGCACGGGACTCGTCCCACTCGCGGCTCAGGCGGGTGATCTCGCGCTCCAGCTCCCCAACGGCCGGGCCGCCTTCGCCGCGCGAGGTGAGCCGCAGGAGCTCGATCCGGGCTCGCTCCAGGTCCGCCTCGATCGGTGCGCGCTGCCCCGCGCCGACCGGCTCCCGGAGCTCGTTCTCCCTCGCCGCCTCGAGGGCGTCGAGCAGCAACCGAGCCCGCCCCCGTTCCGCGGCCAGCAGGGCCCGCCGCGCCCAGCCACGGCCGGGCCAGTCGCGTTCGAGATCCATCGAGACCTCGACCAGCAGCTCGACGTAGCGCTGCCGGTCGCCGAAGAAGCTGCCCCGTGCCCCCTCTGCGGCCAGCCCCTGGCGAGTGGCTTCCGCCAGCTCCACGGCCTCGGCCGCAGCGGCGCGGGCCTCCTCCAGCCGGCCGAGCTTGCGCAGAGAGCGGCCCAGGCCCCAGAGGGCACCGGGTAGGTCCCGCGAGCCGGCGAGGGCGCGGTGCAGGGCCACCGCCCTCTCGAGGTGGGGCAGCCCCGCCGCCGGCTGTCCCGAGCGCTCGAGGATCCAGCCGAGGTTCATCCGCAGGTAGGCCTCGAGCCGTGAGCCCTCCCCGGGGCGCACTCCGGCGAGCCCCTCTTCCACCAGCTGCCGGGCCCCTTCGCCGTCGCCGAGATCGAAGCGGGTCTGCGCCAGGTCATTCAAGGCGTAGCCGAGGCTCTCGGGGTCGGCGATGGCCCGCTCCAGGGCGAGGGCCTCGCGAAGAGCCCGCTCGGAGGCGCCAAGGTTTCCCTGCCGGCGCTCCAGGGTGCCCCGGTGGCCCAGGACCAGGGCGAGGGTGGCGGGATCGTCGGCCAAGCGCGCGGCCGACTCGGCCTCGGCCAGGGCCTCGGCCGCGGGCTCCAGGTGGCGCAGCCAGAGGTAGACGTCGGCGAGCTTGGCGAGAGTGACGGAGAGGCGTTTCGGACTCTCGCTCTCTCGCCACAGCCGAGCTGCCGCCCGAAAGCGCTCGATCGCCGCCAGGGGTCGGCCCTGGGCCCGTTCCAGCAGGCCGAGGAGGTGGAGGCTGCTGGCGTGGCGCTTCGCGAGCTCGACCGGGTGGGAGGGCGAGCCGACTTCGAGCCGCTCCCAGGTCTCGAGGGCTTCGAGCAGCAGCGGCCTGGCCGGGCCGGGCTGCCCCAGCTGCTCGATCTGTAGCTCGCCCTGCTCTTCGAGGGCCGTGGCCCGGTCGCGGGCGGCTCCGGCCCGGCCATAGGCCGCGGCGGCCCGACCCCACAGATCCGCCGCCTCCGCCCAGCGTTCTGCGCCGTCGGCGAGCGTGGCCAGCCGCTGCCAGGCCCGGCCCTCGGCGAGGCCTTCGCCGACCTCCGCGAACGCTTGCACGGCTCGTCGATAGGCCGCCTCCGCAGCTCCTGGCCCGCTGGCCCGGCGGTGCGCCTCGGCTTCGAGATAGAGCCCAAAGGCCCGGGCTCGGCGGCGGTCCTGCTCCGTGGCAGTGCCGTGTTGCAGCTCGAGCCGGTAGGCCCACACCGGGGTCTCTTCGAAGCGGATCTCGAGGGTGTAGGAGCCCGCCGCCTCGGCCACCCACCACAGTTCCTCCCGACCCCAGCCGACCGTGGGGCTGTCCGCCGTGGCCAGTTCCTCCCCTCCGGGGCCGAGCAGGCGCACGGTCACGTCCGCCCCCTGCTGCTGGACGCCCACGGCCAGGGCCTCGCCGACGCTCAGAGCCAAGACGTGCAGGCTGACAGCCTGGCGATCGACCCCACAGGCCCACAGAGGGCCGCGCTCCCCAGCGCCTTCCCGAAGGGCCTGGCATCGGGTGGTGAGGGGAGCCCAACGCTCCTCTGGCCGGCCGGCTCGGGAGGCGCCGCGACCTGCGGCGAGGGCCGCGCACAGGCCGAAGACGAGCACGCTGGAAGTGAGCGGGTTCAATGCGGGGCTTCGGCGGCCCCGCGATAGCTCGTCCGATCAGGGAGGCGGGCCGGGGGCAGCCCCGGCATCGTAGCTCAGCTGGAAGCGATGCTCGGCGAGGATCTCCCCGCTCCCTTGCGGGTGAACGACCAGCCGGTAGGCTCCCGCCGGCAGGCTGCGCCGGTGCACTCTGAACGTCAGGAGGCTGGCGTCGTTCGGGATCAGGCCAGGCACTTTGGCGACCCGGTGCCCGCGGCCCGTCTCGAGGGCGAAGATCTCCAGGGCGAACGGCCCGGAGGCCCCCGCCGGCGCCGGGACGGCGAACGCAACCTTGTGGACCGAGGCCGGCGCCTCGACCGCCTGAGGCTCGGCGCTCCGGGTCGGTCCCAGGAGCAGGATGGCCGCGGGTACGTTCACCTCCGGGGCGCGCTCTTCGGCCAGCTGCTGAGTGACGACGGTGAGGCGCCAGGCCAGGACCACGGTGACGGCGAAGAGCCCCGCGGCGAGGGCCGCGACGCCGCGGAGCCCAGGCCCCGCGGAGAGACCCCTCGCGAGCCCGGCCTCCTGCTCGCGGTGGGCTTCGAGGATCTCCTCCCAGTCCGGGGCCAGGTCCTCCAGCTCCCCTTCAAGCGGCACCCGCAGCGGCACCTCGGGGAAGGCCGCGAGGTCCAGCACCAGATCCGCGCACTCGCGGCACATCACCAGGTGCGCGCGGACCTGGGCCGTCTCGGTCTCGGGCAGGCGGCGCTCGTGGTAGGCCAGCAGCAGCTCGGGCGGTGGATGCCCCCGGGTGCTGCGCCTCGCCGCCTCGCCGAGCGCCCTCGCCGAGGCCTTCAGGCCCTCGCCGGGATCGCCTTGGCTGCTCACGGGTCCTGATCCTCTCCCAGAATGTCGCGGAGCTGCTTCTTGGCCTCGTGGATGCGGGATCTGACCGTGCCGATCGGGATCTGGAGCAGGTCGGCGATCTCCTCGTAGCTGCGGCCCTGATCGAGGCGCAGCATCAGGGGCTCCTGGTAGCCCAAGGGAAGCTCGGCGAGGGCGTCTCGAAAGCGCAGGTGGCGCTCGTCCACCAGCAGCTGCCCGAGGGGGCTCGCGGGCTCCCAAGTCTCGGCTCCGGCCCGCTCGGCGAGCGCCTCTTCGACCTCCTCGTCGAGCGGCACGGTCACCATGTCGCGCTTCTTGGCCCGCCGGCGGCGGAGCCAGGCGCGAAACTCGTTCAAGGCGACCGTGAACAGCCAGGGCTCCTCGCGGTCCTGGCTGCGCAGCTGGTCGTAACCGTTGAGTGCGGCGACGAAGGTCTCCTGGAGTAGGTCCGCCGCCTCGTCGGCCGGCAACCGCCGGTTGAGAAAGAACTTCATGAGCACCCCCCCGTAGCGCCGGTAGAGCCGTTGGCACTCTCGGTCCCGCTTGTCGAAGTCCGGTCCGTCGGACCGCGACGGGCCGGATGGGCAGTCGGGCTGTTCCCTGGGGGGCATCGTGGGCCGGTTGGAGCCAGCACCCGGCCCGGCGGCGCGCGGCAGGGCGCGCTCAGCGTCTCCGGTTCTCTGACGGGCTCCCCCGTGCACCAATCTTAGCGAAGGTCGAGAAGAAGCTTTGCTCACTCATGCACTCTCCGTACGCCGGATGCTTTCGAGCTGGGCGGGGTCGAGGAGGAGGGAGGGGGTGTATGCGCCCGCTATGCCGCGTTCGAAGGGCCACTCATAGAGCTGAGCCCGTCCGAGGCCCTGAGCCACCCGGCCCAGGCAGAACACGAAGCCCACCGGAGCGGCGATGAACCAGTGGAGCGTTTCGACTCCCCCAATGTCCGCGGCCAGATCACGGAGCTGCCTTCCCAGCTCGTCAGCCAGAGCAACCGCATGGCCGCCGCTGCGGACGGCCGTGCCGCCAACAGCCGGCGCGATCTCGAAGTGGAGAAGCTGGCCAACTCGCTGGCGCAGCTTCTCCTCGACGTAGGGCCTCCCGCCCGCGAGCGCCGAGTGGGTCACACTGACAGCCACCGCCAGCTCACAGCCGCTGCCGATCTCCAGCCGCTGAGCGGGCTTCCAGAGCGTCGATCGGTCCGGACCTGACCAGGCGAGGTCCGCCCCCTCCAGCGCCCACTCCACGAGACCGGCTGGAGTGCGCTGGCGGAGCACGAAATGCACGCTCGCCTTCTGATTCACGCAGAACCCGGCGAGAAAAGCGACGCTGATGTGGGCATCGATCTGGAGGCTCACGTCATGCCGCTGGTGAAGCTGCTTCCGAAGGAAGTCACGCGTCTCGGGAAGGATTTCGCTCTCCCAGAGTTCAGGGCTGTTGATGGCACGACCCTGGAAGTGCTTGACAAGTGAGAGCATGTGCGCGTCATCGATTGTCGCCTCCATGGGATCGAGCTCGTGGAGAAAGGTCCGGATTCCGATGTGAGGCCGCGTCTCCACCATGACCAGATCGTCTCCTTCTTCCTCGAGCCAGCTGAAGATCTCGCCGTCGTCCGTGCGCAGGAACAAACAGGGCGTAGCCCATTCCATGGAGTCGGATCCCAACTCGTTCTGGACGGCAATCCGCGCCTCGCACACCGCGCGATCGATCGGGTCCTTCAGGGCCAATGAGCGATAGAAGCTCCTGCTGAATGCGATGGCGGCACGGTCCGAGATACTGAACTGCATCCCCAGGACTGCGCCGTAGCCGTCTAGGGTGAGAGCGGTCGCCACGCCGGAGTAGGGGTCCATTCCGAGGTGCCTCGGGAGGGTGCCCGAATCGCACGCGTTGAGTACGATCAAGGCCGGCCGGTACGCCTGGCGCAAGTTCGTGCGGAAGAGATCCGCTCCGACGAAGTGCGAGGTGCGGTCGTCGTGCTCGAACACCAGGCCCGCTTCGCCCGTGCTTGGATCGAAGCCGCCGTGTCCCATGAAGTGAATCACGTGGTACACGGCGCTGTGGAGCTTGCCGCGGAGTGCCGTCAGGGTTGCTGGTTCCAGAACATCGACCTTGATGCGATCTTCGCCGGTGCCAGCGAATGCCTCGCCTATGAAGCTCTGCTCCGTGCCCAGGCCGAGCTGCTCCTTGTCACGAGGTTGCGCCATCACCAGCAGCACACGCAGCGGGGGTAGCAGTCTGGGACGGGCGCGATGAGCGTTGCTGGTGAGCTTGCGCACGACGGGTGTTGTCACGTCCTGACTCAAGAAGCCGCGGCGCACCGGGTCCTGGAGG
>JBIOYC010000341.1:0-15089 GCA_044869955.1 Thermoanaerobaculia bacterium
TGGGTCGGGAGAGGGGCAGGGGTGAGGGCTCTCCACGGGAGGCCCGGCTTCTCGATGTCCTATACTCCTTCGTCGATATTGTGTGGACCTTGGAACCCTGACCCCAGGTAAGGAGCTACCATGCGCCCCGCCCTTTGCGCCCTCACCCTGGCCCTGCTGGCCTGGGGCCTTCCCGCCCCGGCCGCCATCACCTTCACGCCTCTGATCACCGGCCTCTCCGCCCCGACCGCCTTCGTCGATCCCCCCGACAGCCTGCCCCACCGCTTCGTCGCCCAACAGGAAGGCGACATCATGGTGTGGGACGGCAGCACGGTGCTCGCCACCCCGCTCCTCGACCTGCGCGACGACGTCTCCGTGCCGGAGGCCCAGCGCAAGGTGGCCTTCGGCGGCGAGCGCGGGCTGCTGGCCATGACCCCGCACCCCGACTACGCCAACAACGGTTTCCTCTTCCTCTACTACACCAGCCGCGACTGGGACGGCGGCGGTGGCATCGGCTTCGGCGACATCGTCATCGAGCGCTACACCCGCAGCGCCGGCGATCCCGATCAGCTCGACCCGGCCACGGCCCAGATCATCCTGGTGGTGCCCCACCCGGACGGCAACCACAACGGCGGCGACCTCAAGTTCGGTCGCGACGGCTACCTCTACGTCACCCTGGGCGACGGCGGTGGCGGCTGCGACTCGACCGCCCACAGCGGCCAGGACGTCAACCAGTACCTGGGCAAGATGCTGCGCCTGGACGTCGACGGCGCCGACGCCTACCCGGCGGACGCGCTGAAGAACTTCGGCATCCCTCCCGACAACCCGCTGGTCGGCGCCAGCGGCCTCGACGAGATCTGGGTCCTCGGCCTGCGCAACCCCTTCCGCTTCACCTTCGACCGCAGGACCGGTGACGTGTACATCGGCGACGTCGGCCAGGACGACTGGGAGGAGATCAACCTGCTGCCGGTGGGGGCGGTGACCGCCGGCAACCCGGTGAACTTCGGCTGGCCCTGCCGGGAGGGCTTCGTGGGCTCGGAGTGCAGCAACCCGCCCCAGGGCTGCGGCGCCACCTTCACCGACCCGGTGCGGGTGGAGCCCAACTCCACCGGCAACTGGAACGCCGTCATGGGCGGCTACCGCTACCGAGGCGCCCAGAACCGCACGGATTTCGGCACCAACTACTTCTACGGCGACGCCACCAACGGCGAGGTCTGGCTGGCGACGCCGGGCGGCACGCCGCCCTGGCCTTCCTCCAACATCGCCGGCAGCCAATTCCCCTACGGCTTCGGCCAGGACCAGATGGGCGAGCTCTACCTGCTGTCGGTGTCGGGAGGCAGCGTCAATTGCCTGCACAGCGGTGGCGGCTGCACCGACTGGGCCGCGCTGGTCGACCTCTTCGCCGACGGCTTCGAGAGCGGCGACCTCTCGGCCTGGAGCACGGTGGTGCCGTAGGGGGAGGAAGAGTGCCCCTGCGAAACCCCTCTCCCGGAAGGCCGGTGTGGGTCCCCCAATGACGCCCTCAGCTCGACTTCCTGCCAAACGGATGGCAGGCGGTGATCCACTTGCTCAGGTTCTGCCGGAGCTCCTCGATCTCGCTCTGGTACATCACTTCCTTCAGCGGCTGGGTGGGCAGGTGAGGCGGATACTCGGCCAACACGCAGAGGAAGCGGCCGAACTCCCCTGAGAAGAGATGCTGCGCCCACAGGTGGCGGATGTTGAGGTTGTTCCGCTCCTTGGGATCCTCGTGGAGGTTGAACATCCAGAGGTAGGAGATGTCCAAGTTGACGCCGGACAGGCCGCCCTGGAATCCCTCCGGCACGCCGATCGGCTCGGAGACCATCCGGTGGGCCTTGAGCTCGTCCATGCGCACGGCCGAGAAGTTGGTCAGGTACCAGTGCAGCACGCTGCGGCGGTGCGAGGCGCCGCTCGGAGTGACCAGGAAGGAGGTCTGGTCCACGCCGTAGAGGTAGCGCTTCTTGATCTTCTCGACCAGCCATGGATCGCCCTTGATCACCCGGTCTTCCGTCGGGTGGGCATAGTCGATGCCGGCGAGGGTCAGTGAGGTGGTGTAGAGGTCCGCGAGGTCGAAGAGACCGTCGGAAACCCGCCCGCCCTCGACCATCCCGGGCCAGAAGGCGACGCCCGGCACCCGCACGCCACCCTCCCAGGTGTCGCCCTTGCCACCGCGAAAGGGCGTGTGGCCGTGGGGCGGGATCTCGTCCTCGGGACCGTTGTCGGAGGTGAAGAAGACAAAGGTGTCCTCGGCCTGGCCGGTGTCCTCGAGCGTCTGCATCAGCCGGCCGAGGATCTGGTCCATCTCCACCGTGCAATCGGAGTAGAGAGTGCGGGCGTAGGAGCCGCGCCGGTTGCCCGGGAGAGGCGCCTTGCCGCCGTGGAAGTCGAGGTTGTTGTAGTTGTCGAAGTGGCAGCCCCGGGTCGCGTGGTAGAGGAACCACGGCTGCTTCTTCTCCTTCATTCCCTGGATGAAGCTGACCGAATAGTCGGCCCAGATCTGGTCGAGATCCGCGATCGAGACCTTCTTCGAGGCGTTCTCGGGCTTCACCCAGCAGCGGTTGGTCTCGCCCCGGTTGGGCTGGCCCTCGAGCACGTCGGCCTCCCAGGGCAGGGTGATCTCGGCCAGGGCCTCACAGCCGGGGGATTTCTTCTCGTCGCTCTTCTCCCCTTCGATCTTCGCCAGGATCTCCGCCGGCACGTTGGGCGTCGCGGTGGCGTGGACCATGTAGTGGGAAAAGTGGCTGTTGTCCATGTAGGTGGTGCGCACCTCGTCGCGCACCACTTCGGGGTTGTAGTAGACGTCCCGCCACTCGGTGTACATGTCGGAAACCGACAGGAAGCCCAGATAGTCGTCGTAACCCACCTCTTGCGGCAGGTTCTCGCGGTTCTCCCCCATGTGCCACTTGCCCACGCCCTGGGTGCGGTAGCCCGCCTTCTTGAGCAGCCACGGCAGGGTGATCGATTCGACGTTGAGGCCGCCCGGATCGCCGTACATCGGCGGATAGAGCACCCCGTGATGTACCGGCAGCTGGCCGGTGTGGAGGGTGGCGCGGGTGGGCGAGCAGGTGGGCTGCGCGTAGGTCGAGGTGAGCAGCAGGCCCTGCCGGGCGAGCTTGTCGACGGCCGGAGTGGCCGCCCCCACCGAGGCGCCGCCGCCGAAGGCGCCGAAGTCCCCCCAGCCCATGTCGTCGACCAGGAAGAGCAAGATGTTGGGCCGGCGGCAGCCCGCCTCCTTGGTCCGGTCCACCTGGCACTTCGGGCAGGCCTTCTCGAGCCCGCCGGCGCAGAAGCCGCGCGCCTGCAAACGATCGATCGCTTGCTGCATCTGCCCCCAATGGGGCATCTCCGGCTCCATGTTGTGCGCGGGCAGGATGGCGTCCTTCTCGCGCACGAGATAACGGTTCTGATCCGCCGCCTGCTTGTAGTCGAAGCCGGTCCAGCTCGGCGCCGGGCCGGCGGCCGCGGGGGCTGCCGGCGCGAGCAACGCCCACGCCACCAGCGAGGCCGCCAGCCACCTTCCAGTGATCCATCTCCTGTCCATCGCGTTCTCCTTTTCGGTCAGGGTTCGAGAGAGGCGAGCGTCAGCTCCAGCACCAGGCTGAAGCGGGGCTCGCCGGGTGCGAGCTCGGCTGCCTTCCGAAGCTCCGCCAGCGACTCGGCACGGCGGCCCTGGCGGATGAGGTTGAGCCCGAGGGCGTGGTGAGCGGGAGCGGAGGCGGGGTCCTTCGCCAGGGCCTCGCGCAGCAGGGCCTCGGCCTCGACGTCCCGGCCGGCGGCCCGCAGCAGATCGGCATGGTTCACCGCCGCCGGCGTCCAGGTCGGGTCGAGGAGGCGGGCGCTGCGGTAGGCCGCTTCGGCGGCGACCGGCCGGCCCAGGCGCGCCTCGAGATCCCCCAGGGCCGTCTGCGCCTCGGCCCGGTCCGCGTTGGTGGCGAGGGCGGCCCGGTAATCCCCGAGGGCCCGCTGCAGGGCCGCGCGGGCGCCGGGCTCGAGCTGGTCGAGGGGCCGGCCGGCGAGCACCCGTGCGGCCTCGATGCGCACCGCCCGCGAGGAGTCGCCCAGCAGGGGCTCGAGGAGCCGCCAGCGCTCCCCCTCGGAGTCGCCCTCGAGGGCCCGCACGGTCCCCAGGCGCACCAGGGGATCGGCGTCGGCCGCGGCCCTCGTGAGCTCAGCCGTCGCCGGCTCTCCGGGGTTGCGTCCGAGCAGCGAAAGGGCCGTGGCGCGCACGATGGCCGGCTGGGAGCCGTCCCCACCGAGCGAGAGCAGGGCCTCGCGCGCCCCGGGCAGCCCTTGCCGCCCCGCGGCCAGCACCGGCGCCCAATGTGGAGGCCGGGGCCTGCCGCCCGTCCATCTCGTCACCGCCTGCGCCGCCCACCCGGCCCCTTGCTCCCCGTGGCAGGAGCCGCAGGCGTTGGGGATGCCGAGCTCGACCGACAGATCCGGCCGGGGCACGCGGAAGCCGTGGTCCCGGCGCTCGTCCACCTGCATGTAGGTCCGCGCCGGCATGTGGCAGGTGGCGCATCGGGCGGCCGTGGTGCCGGCCTGGTGGTGGTGGTGGCCGGGGGCGTCGTACTTCGCCGGCGCGTGGCAGCGCCCGCAAAGCGCGTTGCCCTCGGCCTTCAAGCGGGCGCCGTGGGGCTCGTGGCAGTCGCTGCACACCACGCCCGCCGCGTGCATCTTGCTCTGGAGGAAAGAGCCGTACTCGAAGACCTCGCCCTCGATCTGGCCGTCCGGGAAGTAGAGATGCTCGGCGAGCAGGGCCGGCAGGTGGCTCTCCGTGAGGGGCCGGCCGTAGGCGAAGGCAGGGGCGATCGGCGAGCGCCGCGAGTGGCAGAAGGCACAGGTCTCGACCTGGAGACCCTCGGCCCGGCCGAGATCGACCGCGAGCCCTTTCGCCCCGTCCTGCGCGCTCGCCCCGTCCTGCCCACTAACGCCTTCGTGGGCCCAGGCCACGTGGAGCGAGCTGGGGCCGTGGCAGGCTTCGCAGGAGACGTCGATCTCGGCGAAGCGAGTCTCGTAGCGGTCCTCGGCCGGCCGATACCCCTTCTCGACGCCCGTCGAATGGCACTCGGCGCACATCGAGTTCCAGGTCTGGTTGGGGCCGGCCCAATGCAGGGCATCGCCCACCTGCGGTGCGTCCTGCCCGTAGACGTGAAAGAAGCGCTCGCCGCCCGCCGCGGCCGGGCGGGTGTCCCAGGCCAGGGCCGCGGCCTGGAAGCGGCCGTCGGGGAAGGGGATCAGGTACTGCTCGAGGGGCTCGGTGCCGAAGGCAAAGGCGACCGGGAAGTCCGCCACTTGCCCGTCCGCCCCCGCGGTGCGCAGGTAGGGCCGACCCTCCCGAGCGAGCGCCTGGAAGCGAGCCCCGCCGACCTCCACCGCCCGGCCGTCGAAGCGCCCCCGCACCGTGGCCGGCGTGGCCACCGCCATCGCCCGGTCATGGTGGGAGCCGGCGAAGGCCTCGGCCTCCACTCCATGGCAGCCGGCGCACACCTCCCGGCCCACGAAGCGCGCCTCCCCCGAAGGCCCGCCCTGAGCTTGCCGAAGGGTGGCTGGCACCTCGGCGGCGGTGGTCGTCCCCGAAGTGCCTGGCACCTCGGAGCCGGAGCAGCTGAGCGTGAGCGCTGCCACGAAGCCACAAGTGAGAGCCGCCACACCACGAGCCATCCCCTGCTCCTTTCCCTCGAACCGGTCTCGACCGGGTTTGGGAAGGTAGTGGGATGAGGCGCGGGCTTATCGCAGGGGGAGCGCCCCTCACTCCTGCTCTTGCCATCCAGGCAATTCCTGTCTATCGTAGATATCGACTTTCCCGTTCGCTGATTCGTCTGTTCCCGAGATCTCCACTCGCCCGGTTCTCCGCGACCCGGGATGCTCCGGGCCGCCTGCCGACCAAGGAGGTCGCCCATGCGACGCCGAATCTCGTTGCTGGCCTTGGCGTTCCTGACTCTGCCCCTCGCCGCCTTCGCTGCGGAGCAGGCGGCACCGGCGGAGGACCTCGCCTTCCTCGCCGATCCCTGCGCCGAGCCTGCCGGGGAGGCCCGCTCGGCCGAGGACGTCTTCTTCGACTCCGAGCTGATGATCCCGGCCCCCACACCCATGCAGGCCCCGCCCTGCGTGCGCTCGGTGTGCGCCACCGGCTGCACGGTGGGCAGCCCCTGCGCCATCGGCATCAACCCGGTGGGCAGCTGCTGCGTGACGCCGAGCGGCCTACACGTCTGCTGCCTGCCGCCGAAGCAGCTGCACCCGGTCGTGTGCCCCTGCGTTGGCGCCGGCTGTACGGGCTCGGACTCTCGGTTGCGTTGCTTCTGAGGGGGTCGGTCGGCCACCACCCCGCGCAGGCCATGAGTCGGCGCGGGGTGCGCGGCCCCTTCGGCAGAGCGCCCCTCCCCGCCGTCATTCCGAACGCCGTGAGGAATCTCCCGCTCCCCTCTCCCCTCTCCCCGTCCCGCCAGGGACGGGGAAAAAGCGATAGATCAGAATTCAGAAGTCAGGGATCAGGAGTCAGAACGGCGACGAGAGCTGGGAACGACCACCACCCGGAAACCGAAGACGTCGTACCTGCGATCCGGGAGGAACCAGTCGCGGGCGGCCGGGCCCTCCGTCAGCTTGCCGGCAGCACCCTCCACGGCGCCTTGAAGGGCCGCGGTTAGCACCGTCCCGACCAGGGAGAAGAGCTCCGCCATTCCGTGTTCGCTCGCTGGTTTGACTGCGATCCTAGCGGATCGAGAGGGAGGTCAGTACGCCACCTTGTCCGGCTTCGCCAGCCACTCCCGAAACGCCGCCAGCCCCTCCTCGCGCAGCAGGGGCTTCATCTCGAGGCGGCGGCGCTCGAGGGGGAGGGCCAGCTCCTCGTAGAGCAGCTCGTCGTCGAAGCCGATCGCGGCGGCGTCGGCGCGGGTGTTGGCGAAGTAGACCCGGTCCAGGCGCGCCCAGTAGATCGCCGCCAGGCACATCGGGCAGGGCTCGCAGCTGGTGTAGAGCTCGCAGCCCGAGAGCTCGAAGGTGCCGAGGGCCCGGCAGGCCTCGCGGATCGCCACCACTTCGGCGTGAGCCGTGGGGTCGAGGGTGGAGGTCACGCGGTTGTGGCCCCGGCCGACGATCTCGCCCTCTCGCACCACCACGCAGCCGAAGGGTCCCCCGTGGTTCTCCCGCATGCCCAGCTCGGCGAGCCGCAGGGCCTCGCGCATGAAGTCCTCGTGGCTCATGCCCCCTCCCCCTCGGCATCCCGCGCCACCGTGGCCTCGATCTGGCCATGGGGCTCGTCCGTGGGCACGAAGGAGACGCCGGTCGAGTCGAGGCCGAAGGGCGCGAGGTTCGCCGGCAGGTAGTGCTTGTTGGGCAGGGCGAGGGTCACGGAACCGATCTCCGGGCAGGCGGAGAGGGCAGCGCCGGCCATCTCGTAGAGAGTGACCTGTACCGACGGGCTGTAGGGCAGGGCGAAGGCCCGCAGCATCGCCTCGAGGGCGACCTCCCGGGCGACGTTCCAGCGCGCCGGATGGGAGCGGTAGCGCCAGCGCGCCTCGAGCACGGTGGCGAAGACGCGATCGGTGGCCTCGGGCAGGGTGGTGTACTCGTCGCGGGGGAAGCCCGCGAAGCCCGAGCCGGTGGTCTTCATGATCAGCAGGTCCTCGATTCCGGACTCGATCACCGCCTCGGCACCGCGCGCGGCCACCACCTTGGTCACCGGCCGGGCACCACCGCCCAGGAAGGCGTGACCGTGAGGGCGGCCGTCCACCATCAGCCGCTGCCAGGAGCGTTCACCGGTCTCGATCGTCACCCGCTCGACCTGTGCGTAGCTCTCGAGGAAGTGACGGGCGAGCCGCAACACGAACGGTTCGGACTCGGTTCCGAGGTGGCGGTGGGCCAGCACCTGCACGGTGTTCTTCATGGTGTCCGTGGGCACCACCTTGCCGTTGTCACCAGCCGTGTAGGATAATGCGAAATCGCCTTCGAGCCGCACGCCCACCTCGAGCTCCTTCACCTCGTGACGCGGCCCCGGATCACCGGGCAGGTCACGCAGCACCTTGAGCACTCGGACGCGCTGCTTGCCGTAATTGTGAGAGATCAGCTTCATCGTCGCCCCTGGAAAGAAGCCAACATGAGTGTCACCAATCTTGCGGGTTTGACCTTCCTGCGCTCCCTCGACGATCGTTCCGCTTCCTTGTTCACCGCCGACGCCTGTGCCTTCCTGGCCGGCCTCTTCCAGAGCTTCGGAGCACGCCGGCAGGAGCTGCTCTCCCGCCGCGTCCGCCGCCAGCGCGAGATCGAAGGCGGCCAGCTCCCCGACTTCCTCGCCGAGACCGCTCACGTCCGTGCCGGAAATTGGCGGGTGCCACCGCCGCCGCACGACCTGATCGATCGCCGGGTCGAGATCACCGGACCGGTCAATCGCAAGATGGTGATCAATGCCTTGAACTCGGGCGCTCAGTGCTACATGGCGGACTTCGAGGACGCCACCTGTCCGACCTGGGAAAATCTGATCGATGGCCAGATCAACGTCCGCGACGCCGTGCGCCGCACCATCAGCTTCTCAAACCCGGACGGCAAAGTATACACGCTCAAGGACGAGGTCGCCACACTGATCGTCCGCCCCCGCGGCTGGCACCTGCCCGAGAAGCACGTGCTGTTCGAGGGGGAACCGGTGTCCGGCTCGCTGTTCGATTGGGGCCTGTTCTTCTTTCACAATGCGCGGGAGCTGGTGGCGCGCGGCAGCGGTCCCTACTTCTATCTGCCCAAGATGGAAAGCCATCTCGAAGCGCGGCTGTGGCACGACGTCTTCTGCCACGCCGAGAACGCGTTGGGCCTGCCCCGCGGCACCGTCCGCGCCACCGTGCTGATCGAGACCATCCTCGCCGCTTTCGAAACCGAAGAGATCCTCTACGAGCTGGGCGAGCATGCCCTGGGCTTGAACTGCGGCCGCTGGGATTACCTCTTCAGCTGCATCAAGAAGCTCTGCCATCGCGGCGAGCCCTACCCGGATCGCGCCCAGCTGACGATGACCGTTCCCTTCATGCGCGCCTACTGCCTGGCCGTGATCGAGGTCTGCCACCGCCGCGGCGCCTACGCCATGGGTGGCATGGCGGCGCAGATCCCGATCAAGGGCGATCCGGCGGCCAACGAGGCGGCGCTGGCCAAGGTGCGGGCGGACAAGGAGCGCGAGGCGGCCGACGGCTTCGACGGCACCTGGGTGGCTCACCCCGGCCTGGTGCCGATCGCCCTCGAGGCGTTCGCCCGGCACATGAAGGGGCCGAACCAACTCGACCGGCTGCGCGAGGACGTCAAGGTGACGCGGGAGGAGCTGCTCGCCGTGCCGGCCGGCACCATCACCGAGGCCGGCGTGCGCACCAATCTCTCGGTGGGCGTGCAATACGTCGAGGCCTGGCTCGGTGGCCTGGGCTGTGTGCCCCTCTACCACCTGATGGAGGACGCGGCCACCTCGGAGATCTCTCGCTGCCAGCTCTGGCAATGGCTGCGCTTCGGGGCCAAGCTCGCGGACGGCCGCGAGGTGACGGCGGAGCTTTACGACCAACTGCTCGCCGAGGAGATGGCGCGGGTGGCGGCCGAGCTCGGGGCCAGGCGCTTCGCTGGCGGTTGCTTCCCCCAGGCGATCGAGCTGTTCATGGGGCTGGTGAAGGCGAGAGATCTGGCCGAGTTCCTGACTCTGCCGGCCTACGACCGGATGCCATGACGGAAGAGGACCGTCTGGCCCGCTGGAACGCCGGCTCGCGCGAGTCCTTCGTGGCGGCCCTGGGCCACCTCTTCGAGCGCTCGCCCTGGGTGGCGGAGGCGGCCTTCGAGCGCCGGCCCTTTGTTGATGCCGAGCACCTGCATGCCGAGCTGTGCGGGGCGCTGCGGGCGGCCGGCACCGCCCGGCAGCGGGCGCTGATCCTCGCTCATCCGGACCTCGCCGGCCGGCTGGCGGGGGCCGGTCTGACCCCGGACTCCGCCCGCGAGCAGGCGAGCGCCGGGCTGGATCGCCTGGCCACGGACGAGGCGGCCGAGCTGGCCCGGCTGAACCAGATCTACCGCGAGCGCTTCGGCTTCCCCTTCATCCTCTGCGCCCGTCTCAACAACCGCGAGACCATCCTCGCCGCCCTGCGCGCCCGGCTCGGGAGCACCCCCGAGGCGGAGCACGAGACGGCCTTGGCCGAGATCGAGAAGATCGCCTGGCTGCGGCTTGAGGACGCCTTGAAGGGGTGATCGATGGCCGGCAAGCTCTCCACTCACGTCTTGGACCTCACCCGTGGCCAGCCCGGAGCGGGCATGAAGGTCGAGCTGTGGCGGCTGGCGCCCGCTCCGGCGCTGGTCAAGAGCGTGGTCACCAACGCCGACGGCCGCACGGACGCTCCCCTGCTGGGGCCGGACGAGATGACCTCGGGGGCCTTCGAGCTGGTCTTCTTCGTGCGGGATTACTTCGTGGCCCGAGGCGTCGAGTGCCCCTTCCTCGATCGCGTCCCCATCCGCATCGAGCTGGAAGCGGGCACCTCCTACCACGTGCCGCTGCTGGTCACCCCGTGGGGGTACAGCACCTACCGGGGGAGCTGAGCTTTGCTTGAATTCGAGCCTCGACTGCCGTAGCCTCCCGACCATGGCCTCCACAAGGTTCATCTACTGGCAGGACGCCGATCATTGGCTCGGATACCTGGAAGAGTTCCCGGACTATCAGACTCAGGGGATGACGTTCGAGGAGCTGCAAGAGAACCTCCGTGACCTGCTCGTCGACCTGACCAGCGGCGCGATTCCTGGAGTGCGCCAGGTGGGTGAGCTCCAGATCGCATGAAGCGGACCGACCTGATCCGCGAGCAACCACAAACGGTCCCAATGCTGCTCCCGTAGCTACGCAACTGGCATCGAGTGCTTTCCTCTCGCGGGAGACGAGACGAAGATGGATCCCCGCTTTCGCGGGGATGACGAGCTAAGAGGCCGAAGCGAACGGTTTTGTAGTGAGCCCGCGACAAGCCAGTACCCATCGGACATGAAAGATCGTGGCCACATCCCGCTTGGCATCATCAGCATCCATGGCCTGGCCGACCGTCTCGCCGAGCTGGGCCGGGTGAGCGATGAGCCGGACCGGCTCACCCGCACCTTTCTCTCCCCGGCCATGCGCCGGGCCAACGCCCTGGTCGGCGGCTGGATGGCGGCGGCCGGCCTCGAAGTATCCGAGGACGGCTTCGGAAACCTGATCGGTCGTCGGGCCTCGGCCCGGCCCGACGCGAAGACCCTTCTGCTCGGCTCCCATCTCGACACCGTGCGCGACGCCGGCCGCTTCGACGGCGCCCTGGGCGTGTTGCTGGCGATCAGCGCGATCGAGGACTTGCGGGCCCGCGGGCGAGAGCTTCCTTTCCACCTCGAGGTCCTCGGGTTCTCGGAAGAGGAAGGCGTGCGCTTCGCGAGTGCCTATCTGGGCAGCAAGGGCTATTGCGGCCTGCTGACCGGCGCGGATCTGGCCCTCCTGGACGCCGACGGCGTGAGCGTCGCCGAGGCGCTGGCGGCCGGCCAGGGCGGCCACGGGGGGCCGCGCCTACGGCCCACGGAAAGACCGGACCGGGCTCCGCTCCTGGGCTACCTCGAGGTCCATATCGAGCAGGGGCCGGTGCTCGAGGCCGAGGGCTTGGCCCTGGGCCTGGTCTCGGCGATCGCCGGCCAGACCCGGGTGCGGCTGACCTGGCGGGGCCAGGCCGGGCACGCCGGCACGACCCCCATGGCCCTGCGCCGCGACGCCCTGGCCGGGGCCGCCGAGCTGGTGCTGGCCGCCGAGACCCTGGCCCGCCAGAGTCCCCCCCTGGTGGCGACCGTGGGCTCCCTCGGCGTGGCGCCGGGGGCCGCCAACGTCATCCCCGGCGAGGTGACCCACACCCTGGACGTCCGCCACCCCGAGGACGGGGCTCGGCTCGCCGCCCTCGATCAGCTCGAGCGGGCCGCCGAGGAGGTCGCCCGCCGCCGGCATCTGAGCCTCGCCTGGCACCCCACCCAGGACGACCGCGCCGTGCCCTGCTCGGCGGACCTCACGGCCCTCCTCGGCGAAAGCGTGAGGGGGATCCAGGGCCGCACGATCGAGCTGCCGAGCGGCGCCGGGCACGACGCCGTGATCCTCTCGCGCCTGACAGCGGTTGCCATGCTCTTCGTGCGCTGTCGCGGCGGCCTCTCCCACCACCCGGACGAGCACGTCGAGCCGGACGATCTAGGCGCCGCCCTGGCGGCAACGATCGACTTCCTCGAGAGGCTGGCGGCCCGGGAGGGAGCGTGACCACCCGGCTCGACCTCCTGATCCGCGGCGGAGAGGTGGTGACGCCGGAGGGCGTGGTGCCGGCGGACCTGGGGATCGCCGAGGGGCGGATCGCCGCGATCGGCCCGGAGCTCACCGAGCCCGCGGCCGAGGTGATCGACGCCCGCGGCCTCCACGTCTTCCCCGGCATCGTGGACGCCCACGTGCACTTCAACGAGCCCGGGCGCACGGAGTGGGAGGGCCTCGCTACCGGCTCGGCGGCCCTCGCGGCCGGAGGCGGCACCTGCTTCTTCGACATGCCGCTCAACTCGCTGCCGCCGGTGCTCGACGGGGCGAGCTTCGAGGCCAAGCGCGCTGCGGCCGAGCGGGCTTCGCGTCTGGATTTCGGGCTGTGGGGCGGGCTGGTGCCCGGCAACCTCGATCGCCTGGGCGAGCTGGCCGAGGCCGGCGCCATCGGCTTCAAGGCCTTCCTCTGCGCCAGTGGTGTCCCGGAATTCGAGGCTGTCACGGACGCCGGGACGCTGCGCGAGGGGATGAAACGGGCCGCGGCCCTGGGCCTGCCGGTCGCGGTGCACGCCGAGGACGACACGCTCACCCGCACCCTGACCGAAGCCGCGCGAGGGCGCGGCGAAAAAGACCCGGAAGCGTGGCTGGCCACCAGGCCGATCGAGGCGGAGCTGTCGGCGATCCGCCTGGCCCTCGACCTCGCCGGGGAGACCGGCTGTGCCCTCCACGTGGTGCACGTCAGCAGCCCGGAAGGGCTGGCCATGATCGCCGAGGCCAGGGACCGGGCCGTGGACGTCAGCGCCGAGTCCTGCCCCCACTACCTCCTGCTCGACGAGGAGGAAGTGCTCCTCCAAGGCGCTGCCGCCAAGTGCGCTCCGCCCCTACGGGATGAGGGCCGCCGCCGGGAGCTTTGGCACGCCCTCGAGGCCGGCCGGGTGGACACCGTGGGCTCGGACCACTCCCCCGCTCCGCCGGAGATGAAGACGGCGGCGGATTTCTTCGCGGTCTGGGGCGGCATCTCCGGCTGCCAGCACGGCTTCCCCCTGCTGATCTCCGAGGCTCTGTCCCGCTCGCCCGCGGCCGAAGCCCTGCCCCGGCTGGCCAGACTCCTGGCCACCCACCCGGCCCGGCGGTTTCGACTCGATCGCCGCAAGGGCCGACTGGCCGTGGGCTTCGACGCCGACCTCTCGCTGCTCGACCTCGACAACCCGCACACCCTCACCAACGCCGAGCTGCTCTACCGTCACCGCCAGGGGCCGTACGGCGGCCGCCGCTGCCACGTGCGGGTGCGCCGCACCTGGCTGCGCGGGCAGACGGTCTTCGCCCACGGCTCCGCCGAGGAACCCACCGAAACCCCATCGCCGCGGGGCCGGCTCCTGCGGCCAGAAAGCTGAGACTCCCGCCATGCTCGAGCTCTACGGACACACCCGCGCCCACCTCGGCGCCCGCCACGCCCTGATCACCCCGGCCAACCACGTCGGCAGCGCCCTGCCGGGCGTCCACGGCGCCACCTCGGCCGTGCTGATCAACCCGGCCCTGGGCGCGGGCTTCGCCCAGCTGCTGCTGACCTTCGAGGCGGGCGGCGTCGCGTCGTTTCCGGCGGACGAGGTCGAGACCGTGGGCTACCTGATGGCGGGCGGCGCGAGCGTGGCCATGGCGGGCTGGGAGCGCCGGCTGGGGCCTGGCGGCTATTTCTTCGCCCCTGCCGGCGTGCCGTGGAGCCTCGCCGAGCCCGAGGCCGGCACCCACCTCACCCTCTTCCAGAAGAAGTACCAGCCCCTCGCCGGAGCTCCCTCCCCTGCCCCCCTCTTCGGCGACGCCGCGGAGGTGGTGGGCGGCCCCTTCCTCGGGGACCCGGCGGCCAACCTCCAGGTCCTGCTGCCCGACCACCCTTCCTTCGACCTGGCGGTCAACCTCTTCACCTACCAGCCCGGCGGCCACCTACCCTTCGTCGAGGTCCACGTCATGGAGCACGGCCTGATCATGCTCGCCGGCGCCGGCGTGTACCGGCTGGAGGACCGCTGGTACCCGGTCCAAGCCGGCGACGTGATCTGGATGGCCCCCTACTGCGCCCAGTGGTTCGTGGCCATGGGCAAGACCCCGGCGAGCTACCTCTACTACAAGGACGTGAATCGCGCGGCGCTGGGGTGAGGGGCCGACAGCCGCGAGTGACTGAAGTCACTCGTTTCAGAGTCTCACCCCTGAGCAATCCGGAACCGGTTGGAATCGTGTTGCATAAGTCATGTATTTCTGGGACTTTACGTGGACTGCCAGGAAATGGCGATATGACATAACTCGTCCCGGGCTGGTACAATTCGAGCCCTCTTGATTCCGCCGCGCTTCCAGATTCCAAGCGCGTCGGCCCCCAGAGACTCTCAAGGAGGCGCTCATGTTGGCCAAGGTTACCAAGCGTTTGGTGGATAGCGTCGAGGCCGAGGAGAAGGAGCTGTTCGTCTGGGACACCGAGCTGGAGGGCTTCGGCCTGCGCGTTCAGCCGTCCGGCTACAAGTCCTACGTCATCCAGTACCGCAACGCCCACGGCCGCACTCGGCGGCTGGCCTTGGGTCGGGCCGGCCGACTGACGCCGGAGGAGGCCCGATCCCTCGCTCGCCGCCGTCTCTCGGAGGTCGACCAGGGCAGCGACCCGTCCGCGGAACGGGACCGCCTGCGCACCGCTCCGACCGTAGCCCAGCTGGCCGAGATGTACCTGGAGAGACACTCTCGCCCGAAGAAGAAGCCCGCCAGCGTGGCCATGGACGAGCGGCTGCTGCGCCGGTTCATCGTCCCCCGGCTGGGCTCCCTGCGGGTCGAAGCCGTCAACCGGGCCGACGTGGCGGCCTTGCATCAGGAGCTGGCCCGGTGC
>JBIOYC010000342.1:0-15076 GCA_044869955.1 Thermoanaerobaculia bacterium
TCTTCGCGGCGCCCACCGTCGCTGGCCTCGGCGCCGAGATCGAGGCTCTGCAGAGGACGGTGGCGCGGCCCGAGCTCCCCATCGAGCCCTCCTCCGAGGCCGAGGGGCCCCTCTCCTTCGGCCAGGAGCGGCTGTGGTTCCTCTCTCGCTTCGAGCCCGCCAGCCCGGCCTACAACCTGGGCGCCGCCGTGCGCCTGACCGGGGACCTCGCCGCCGCTTCCCTCGCCGCCACCCTCGCCGGGGTGGTGGCCCGCCACGCCGTGCTGCGCACGGTCTTCGTACAGGTGGGGGCCGAGATGCGCCAGCGGATCCTGCCGCGGGTGGCGACGCCGCTGCCGGTGGTGGACCTCGGCGGCCTGGCGGCCGGCGCGAGAGAGGCCCAGGCGCGGGCGCTCGCCGCGCGCGAGGCCGCCCGCCCCTTCGACGTCGAGCACGGGCCGGTGGTGCGCTTCCTCCTGCTGCGCCTCGATTCTCGCGACCACGTGCTGTCGGCGCAGATGCACCACATCGCCAGCGACGGCTGGTCGGTCGGCATCCTGGTGTCGGAGATCGCTACCCTCTACCGCGGGGCGGGCACCCGTCCGCCCCTGGCTGCGGCCCTGCCACCCCTGCCGGTGCAGTACCTGGACTTCGCCCGCTGGCAGCGCCGCACCCTCACCGGCGAGCGCCTCGCCGAGCTGGTCGCCTTCTGGCGCGACGCCCTGGCCGGAGTGCCCGGGCACCTGGACCTGCCCACGGACCGGCCCCGCCCGCCGGTGGCCAGCCCGGCCTCGGCCGCCCTGCCCATCCGTCTCGCGGGAGGGCGGCTCGCCGGGCTGGTGCCCCTCGAGAGGCGCCTCGGGGCCACCCGCTTCATGACCCTGCTGGCCGCCTTCGACGTGGTGCTCAGCCGCTGGAGCGGCCAGGGCACGGTGGTGGTCGGCACGCCCATCGCCGGCCGCCGGCACACTGCGGTCGAGGGCCTGATCGGCTTCTTCGTCAACACCCTGGCGTTGCCCGTGCGGGTGGAGGAGGACGGCTCCTTCGCCGACCTGCTGCGCGTCGTGGCGGACGCCGCGCTGGGCGCTTACGCCCACCAGGACCTGCCCTTCGAGCGCCTGGTGGAGGAGCTGCAGCCCCGCCGCAGCCTGGCCACGACGCCGATCTTCCAGGTGCTGCTGGCCCTGCAGAACACGCCCTTGACGGCCCTCGAGCTGCCCGGAGTGAGCCTGTCGCCCTTCGAGACCGGCTCGGTGGCCGCCAAGTTCGATCTGAACCTCGCCCTCGGCGAGGCCGCCGGCGACCTCGCGGGAGCCCTCGAGTACCGCCGCGAGCTGTGGGACGCGGCCACGATGGAGCGCCTCCTCGGCCACTTCGAGCGGGTGCTGGCGCAGGCTGCGGCCGATCCGGAGCGGCCCCTCGCCGCCCTCTCCCTGCTGGGCGAGGAGGAGGCCGCCCAGCTGGCGCGCTGGAACCAGACCGCCCGCCCCTACCCCGAGGCGGCGCCCCTCGCGGAGCTGATCGAGAGGCAGGTGGATCGCACGCCGGAGGCCGTCGCCCTCGCCTTCGAGGACGAGCAGTGGAGCTACGCCTGGCTCGACGCCCGGGCGAACGCCCTTGGCCATGAGCTGGCCGGACAGGGGGTCGGGCCGGGGGTGAACGTGGGCGTCCTCGCCGAGCGCGGGCTCGAGCTGGTGCTGGCCCTGGTGGCGATCGAGAAAGCCGGCGGCGCCTACGTGCCGCTGGACCCGGACTACCCCGAGGCGCGGCTCGCGGCGATGATCGAGGACGCCCGGCCGGCGGTGGTGCTGGTGACGCCGGCCATTGCCGCCGGCGCGACTTCCCCGAGACGGCTGGCACCTCGGGCCGACCTCGACACCCCGGCCTACGTGATCTTCACCTCCGGCTCGACGGGCCGGCCCAAGGGCACGGTGAACCACCACCGCGGCATCGCCAACCGGCTGCTGTGGATGCAGGAGACCTTCCACCTCGGCCCCGAGGACCGGGTGCTGCAGAAGACCCCGGCGAGCTTCGACGTCTCGGTGTGGGAGCTATTCTGGCCCCTGATGACCGGGGCGAAGCTGGTGCTGGCGGCCCCGGGCGGCCACCGCGACCCGGCCTATCTGCTGCGCACCCTGGCCGAGCGGCAGGTCACCACCCTGCACTTCGTGCCCTCGATGCTCGCCGCCCTGCTCGACGCCTCGGACCTTTCCGGCCTGGCCTCGGTGCGCCGGGTGATGGCGAGCGGCGAGGCCCTGCCCGCCGAGTTGGTGGCCCGCTTCCACCGCCGGGTGGCGGGGACCGAGCTGCACAACCTCTACGGCCCGACCGAGGCGGCGGTGGACGTGACCTGGTGGCCCTGCGCGCGGGGAGAGCAGCGGCCGTCGATCCCCATCGGCCGGCCGGTGGCCAACACCCGCCTCCACGTGGTGGACCGCCGCCTGCGGCCGACGCCCCTCGGCGTGCCCGGGGAGCTGCTGCTGGCTGGCGTGCAGGTGGGGGCCGGCTACCTCGGCCGGCCGGCCCTGACGGCGGAGAAGTTCCTGCCGGACGGCTTTGCCGGTGGGGAGGCCGGCGCCCGGGTGTACCGCACCGGCGACCTGGCCCGCTTCCGGTCGGCCGAGCCGGCTGCGCCCGGGGGTGAGGTGGAGTTCCTCGGCCGGATCGATTTCCAGGTGAAGATCCGTGGGCTGCGCATCGAGCTGGGGGAGATCGAGGCCGCCCTGGCCGCGGAGCCGGCCGTGCACGCCGCGGCCCTGCTGGCGCGGCCGGACGCCGGCGGCGAGCTGGTCCTGGTGGCGTACGTGGTGCCGGCGGACGAGGCCCTCGCCGGCCGGCTGGCCGCCGGCGAGGCGTTGGCGGCGGCCGAGCAGCAGTCCTGGATCGAGCCCGTGGCCGAGAGCTTGCGCCGCCGCCTGCCCGACCACATGGTGCCCGCGGCCTGGGTGCTGCTGGCGGCCCTGCCCCTCTCGGCGAACGGCAAGCTGGACCGCAAGGCCTTGCCCGAGCCGGGAGCCGCGACCGGCCCGGCCGAGCGGCCCTACGAGCCGCCCCGCACCGAGGTGGAGGAGACCCTGGCCGGGATCTTCGCCGAGGTGCTCGCCCTGCCCCGGGTGGGCATCCACGACCACTTCTTCGAACGGGGCGGCCACTCCCTCAAGGCCTCGCAGGTGCAACTGCGCATGTTGGCGGCCTTCGGGGTGGAGGTGCCGCTGCGGCGCATCTTCGAAAGCCCCACGGTCGCCGGCCTCGCCGTCGCCGTGGCCGAGCAGCTCCTGGGCGCCGAGGGTGACGAGGACCTGGCGGCCCTGCTGGCGGAGCTGGAGGAGTAGAAAGGTAGGCTGGGTTAGCGGCGAAGCCGCGTAACCCAGCTCTTGGAGCTGCGTGGAGCTGGGTTACGGCTCGCGGGCGAGCCCAACCCAGCCTACGGTTCGCCCGTGTAAGATTTGCCCTCACAGTCGGGAGCCCCAAAGATGACTCGATCTCGCGGTGGTGCCGCTGCTTTCGCTGCTTTCCTGTGTTTCGGCCTCGCCTCCAGGGCCACGCCCCCGACCCCACCGGCGCCTCCGGCGGTCCAACCACCCATCCAGAAGGAGGCGGCCATGGCGGGTCTCGCCAAGGGTACGTTCGACGTGAAAATGACTCCCCAGGCCGGCGATCCGGGGGCCGACCCGACCCCCGGCCGCATGACCCTCGACAAGCAGTTCCACGGTGACCTCGAAGGCACCAGCGAGGGCCAGATGCTGACGGCGATGACGGGCGTCGAGGGCTCGGCCGGCTACGTGGCGATGGAGAAGGTCACCGGCACCCTCCACGGCCGCAAGGGCACCTTCGTCCTCCAGCACAGCGGCACCATGAAACGCGGCACCCCCCAGCTCACCATCACCGTAGTCCCCGACTCCGGCACCGGCGAGCTGGTGGGCTTGGCGGGCAAGATGAGCATCGAGATCAAGGACGGGAAGCACTTCTACCAGCTGGAGTACACGGTGGGCGGGGAGTAGAGGGGCGGGCTCTGAAGGGTCGCGGCGGGCCGCCGCCGCGGCTCACCGTGATAGCCTGACGCTCCTCTACCTCCCCGGAGGCCTCCCGATGGACCAGGATCTGATCGCCTATCTCGACCGGCGTTTCAACGACATCTCCCTACAGGTTTCCAGCCTCCGCGAGGAGAGCGCCCAGCGTTTCGGGCGCCTCGAGACCCGACTGGAGATGCTCGAGAGCCGCTTCGATGCTCGCCTGGACGCCTTCGATGCCCGTCTGGACGCCTTCGATGCCCGTCTGGAAGCCGTCGAGACCCGCCTTGAAGCCGTCGAGGACGGCGTGCGTCACACACAGGTCATGATCGAGGATCTCCGGCACCAGATCCAGGTCCTGGCCGAAGGGTTCGTTGGCCTCCACGACCGCGTGGACCGCTTCCAAGCCGAGGCCACCTTGGTGTTCGACCAGGTGAAGGGTTGGATCGAGCCCTACTACCGCAACTTGAACGATCGAGTCCGGGTGATGGAAGGCCAGGCCGAGCGCCGCTTCGACGACGTCATGGACTCGGTTCGTCGCATCCTGGGCAAGAAGCCTTTCGAAACTTCTCCTGCTGGGTGAGGCTCATGGCTCGCCGAGGCCAGGCTTCGTCTTCAGCAGGTCCTCACCCGTTCGCCAGGACAGAGTGCTCGTCGCCAGCAGAGTGAGGAGCCCGAACCGTGCCTGAGCTGGACAGCATCACCATCAAGGGCTTCAAGAGCATCGCTTCGATCGAGGGATTGGAGCTGCGACCCATCAACGTCCTGATCGGTGCGAACGGCTCGGGCAAGTCGAACTTCATCGAAGTGTTCTCGTTTCTGCACGCCATCCGCGACGGGCGGCTGCAGGACTACGTAGCAAGGGCAGGAGGCGCGGAGAGGCTCCTTCACTTCGGGTCGAAAGTTACTCAAGAGCTCGCGCTGCACGTGTCTTTTGAGGGCGGGAAGAATCAGTACCGGATCGGGCTTGTTCCTACCGCTACAGATCA
Source organism: Thermoanaerobaculia bacterium (assembly GCA_044869955.1). GTDB lineage: Bacteria > Acidobacteriota > Thermoanaerobaculia > Multivoradales > SZUA-115 > CALMKX01. Next base: position 4,979 of record JBIOYC010000342.1, read on the forward strand.
GCTGGCTCCACGCGGGGAGGAGGTTGGTTTCTGGGCCAAACCTCAGTTTCCGAGGCCCTTCTGGGAGAGCCTTGGCTCTCTCGGCTCCGAGGCGGGCATTAGTAGAACCGACCTCAGGGGCACCGGTCGATATGTTCGAAGCAACCTCGATCGTTGGCGGCTCTATCACTTCCATGACACGAGCGCCAGCTCGCCGATGAAGAAGACCACGGAACTGAACGACAACCGCTATTTGCGACCGGACGGGTCAAACCTGGCTGCGTTTCTTTACTATCTCCGGACCAAGCACGAGATCTCCTACGACCTGATTCGGCGCACGGTGCAGCGCGTAGCGCCGTTTTTCGACGACTTCCTGCTCGAGCCACAGAAGCTGAACCCGACCAAGATCCTCCTCGAGTGGCGTCACAAGGGCTCGGACGCCTACTTCGACGCTTCCTCGTTCTCCGACGGTACCTTGCGTTTCATCGCGCTGACCACCCTTCTCCTCCAGCCGCGGGACTACCGGCCGTCGGTGATCCTGGTCGACGAGCCCGAGCTGGGGCTGCACCCATCCGCCATCGCGATGCTGGCGTCCCTCATGAAGCAGGCGGCGCACGAGACACAGGTCATCGTTTCTACACAGTCCGCGCTGCTCTTGGACCACTTCAAGCCGGAGGACGTGCTCGTCGCCGATCGAGTCGAGGGCGGGACACAGCTGCGGCGTCTCGACCCGGCGGAGCTCTCCAACTGGCTCGACCGGTACAGTCTCGGTCAGCTGTGGGAGAAGAACGAGCTCGGCGGCCGACCGGGGCGCGAGTGAGCCGATGCGCCGTCTGTTGATCCACGTAGAAGGGGAGACCGAGGAGACTTTCGTCGCCGAGATCCTGGCGCCGCATCTCTACGGCATCGGTTACGCGAAGGTGAGTGCTCGGCTGATCGGGAACGCCCGAATGCGAGAGCGCCGGGGAGGCATCCGAGGCTGGGACTCCGTGCGGCCCGACCTCCTTGGTCATCTCAAGGAGGATCCCGGTTGCCTCGCTACGACTATGGTCGACTACTACGGCCTTCCTCGAGGAGGTCCCGGAGCGTGGCCGGGCCGCGCCGCTGCGGGAAAGCACACCTTCGAGAGGAGGGCTCCGACCATCCAGGACGCCCTCCTCGCCGATGTCTGCACCGCGATGGGTCCTCGATTCGATGCCTTCCGGTTCGTCCCCTACGTCATGATGCACGAGTTCGAGGGACTCCTCTTCAGCGATTGCCAGCGGTTCGCAGTCGGCATCGGTAGCCCGCACCTGGCGCCCAGACTTCAGGCGATCCGTGATGCCTTCGGCAGCCCCGAGGAGATCAACGACTCTCCGATCACCGCTCCATCGAAGCGGGTGACGGACCTCATCCCGAACTACCAGAAGCCGCTGCTGGGGACCTTGGCCGTGCTCGAGATCGGCCTCGACGCCATCCGCAGTGAGTGTCGTCAGTTCAACGAGTGGGTGGAGCGGCTCGAGGCTCTGGCGAGGGCATCGTAGAAGCGGAAGCCGTGAGCTCGAGGCTCCCTTTCGCCGCTTTCCTTTGCTAGCCTCGCGCTCCATGCCCACCTGCCACCGCGCTCGCCATCTCGCCCTCCTCCTCGCCCTCACCACCATGCCCCTCTTCGCCGCCGACCCTCCCCCCACGCCGTCCGACGTGGCCGCGGTGCCGGCGGATGCTGCCGTGACCGCTTCGGGGCTTGCGTCGAAGGTCCTCGCGGCCGGGACCGGCACGGACCATCCCCGGGCCGGAGACCAGGTGAAGGTCCATTACTCGGGGTGGACGGCGGATGGCAGGCTCTTCGACTCCTCGGTGGCCCGCGGCAAGCCTTCGGTGCTGCCCCTCGACCGGTTGATCCCGGGCTGGCAGGAGGGCCTGGCCTTGATGGTGGAGGGAGAGAAGCGCCGGCTGTGGATCCCAGCCCGCCTGGCCTACGAAGGCAAGCCGGACAAGCCCCAGGGCATGCTGGTCTTCGACGTCGAGCTGCTGGACCTGCTGCGCCTGCCGCCCGTGCCGGCCGACGTGGCGGCACCGCCCGCGAGCGCCGAGCGCTCCAAGAGCGGCCTCGCCTGGCGAGTGCTGCGGCCCGGCACCGGCACCCGCCGGCCGGGCAAGCGCAGCCGGGTGGAGGTGCACTACACCGGCTGGACCACCGACGGCAAGATGTTCGATTCCTCGATCTCCCGCGGCGCCCCGTCCTCCTTCGGCCTCGACCAGGTCATCGAGGGCTGGACCGAGGGCCTCCAACTGATGGTCGAAGGCGAGATCCGCCGCTTCTGGATCCCCAAGAAGCTCGCCTACCGCGGCCAACCGGGCTATCCCGAGGGGCTGCTGGTCTTCGAGGTCGAGCTGATTCAGATCCTCTCCGGTCCGGCCCCGTGAGCTTCCCTCAACGGGACTCCGCCCCCACGATCCACGCCTGCCAGTAGGGCCACCGGGCGGGGACCGACGCGCGCGGAGCGGGCATCGACCTTCTCAGGGGTTCGCCCGGAAGAATGCGTGAGCGGCCGCGAGGACCTCGGCGGGCGCCTCGAGCTGCGGCCAGTGGCCGATTCTCGGCAGCTCGACGACGTCCGCATTGGCCACGACGTCGCGGTACCGCTCGACCATGTGAGCGCCGGAGTTGGGATCGAGCAAGCCGTTGATCAGGCGCATGGGTGTGACGCGCCGAGCCAAGGGCTCGACCAGGCGATCCCGAAAGGCCGCGCGGTCCAGGACGAAACGGCCGACGCGATGAGTCACCCGCCGCCCCTGGTTGTGGTCGACGAGGTCCCACATCAGAGCCAGCTCCGTCTCGCTCGGTTGGGTGTCGGGACCGAAGAGCTCACGGAGCGCTGAATCGAAGGCGGTCTTGGGGACGAGAGGGCCGACGAAACGCCCGAGCGGTGAGCACAGCACCCGCTGGATGAACCGCGGCCGGTAGGTCTCCGCGAAGAGGCCCCCGTTGAGGAAGACCACGGAAGCGATCTCGGGGAGCGCCGGCGCTTTCAGGCGCCGCGCCAGCATCTCCTGGACCACGCTGACACCGAGGTCGTGGGCGAGGACGTGCAGCCTGGTGATGCCCAGCTCCCGGAGCAAGGCCTCATGCATCTCAGCGTGATCCATCACGCTGTAGCGATGAGCAGCGGGCTTGTCGGAGAAACCCATGCCGAGCATGTCGGGCGCGATCACGGCGTAGCGAGCGCTGAACGGCCCCCAGACGCGGTGCCAGTCGTAAGAGCTGATGGGGTAGCCGTGCACCAACAGCAGGGCAGGGCCGTCGCCGGCTCTGCGCACGAAGATACGGTGCCCGCGGTGCTCGAAGAACGAGCCGCCCGCGAGCCATTCGGTGAGCGGTGATCTCACGTCGGCTCCGTTTCCGCCGGTTGGGACTCCCGGTACAACAGGACGTGAAAAAGGTTGTCGAGAAAGGTCGCGTCGGACGACAAAGCGGCGTGCGGCGCGCAGATGAAGACTGCCGCGGTGATCGGAAAGACCGGCAGGCCGGGCTTGCCGTCGACCAGCGAGGGCCAGCCGAGCAGTGAGCTCTTGGTCACACTGCCGTCACCCGGCTCGAGCATCCGGGCTCGATAGTCGACGCCGGGGAGCGGGTGTCGGACCTCCTCGGGTCGACGGCGCAGGACGAAGGCGCCGCCCTCCCGCTCCACCAGACACCTTGCAGGAGTGGCGGTGCAGCCGCTGCCGAACACGTAGAAGCTCACCTCGGAGCGCTCGAGCGGGACGGCGAGAGCGCGTTGGAAGCGCTCGCCACGAAGCAGAGATCGTTCGAAGCCCGCCTCGAGCCCGCGCAGGTAACGCCCGAGCTCGCCCTCGCCGGGCAGACGATGTCGGAGTCGATCCCGGAGGGCTGGGGCGAAGATGCCCACTCGATTCTCCCGCCAGGTTTCGATCGAGAAGAGGTCGAGCGCGGCGGGCAGGCCGTCGGCCTCGATCATCCAGTCGAGCCGGGGGTGCGGGAAGAGCTCCGCCAGCCCAGGGAACGTGGCGAGGACTTCCGCCCCGACGTGCCCCAAGGGAAACCGCGAACCGTACATGCTCTGCTGGACCGCGGCGATCGAGCCGAAATTCGGTGTGCCGATCAAGATCAAGCGATCGACCCCATGACCCTCACCATCGGCAGGGGGAGGGACGTCCGAGCCGAGCACGTCGCTCTGGCCGTAGAGCACGTAGTACCGGGCCACCAGCCCGCCCGCACTGTGAGCGATCACGTCGACGCGGAGGTCCGGGTCGAGCCGGACCCGTCGCAGCTGGTCGACCGCCGCCCCGAGACGCTGCGCCGCCGCGACGAAATCGCGGCGCCAATCCCAGCCCAACAGCACGCAATCGGTGGTGGCGTCGATCGACTCCGGCGGCGCGCAGCGATAGTGCCCGTAGCGTTCGAGAGCACGGACGAGGTCGGAGTAGAACGAGCGCCCCCCGAGCTGGTCGAAGAGCCCGCCGGGGACCAGCGCTCGGCCATCGGTGGAGGGGTGTCTCAGCCCAACCGGCAGGGCGAGCGCGCGGAAGCTCTTTCCCGTCAGCAGGGCCGGCAGTCGGCCCGGCCAGACCTCGTGCCGATCTTCCTCTCGGAGCAGCCGGCTGCCCATCACCCCCGGGATGACGATCAGCGGTGGGCGGCCCACTAGCGCGGCGCGCTGCGAATAAAGCTGCGCGAAATCCGCCCTCGGAGCCGCCGCGCAGCCACTGACCAGGAGACCGGCGACCAGGGTCGGCGCGAGCCCGCGCAGCAGCGCAACCCGGCGCCGCTCCAAGCGGTCTGGTGCTGATCGATGCATGGCCGACATTCCTTCCCGCTGTCACTTTGCCGCAGCTCGCCCGCAGGTTACAGGCCGTTTTTTTTCCGCTTGCGATGAACAGGATCGCGCAGCTCGGAGCTGACAGATCCGTGCCGAGTCGATTTCCGTAACACTCAGCGATCGGCCATGCCGATCCCTCTCGGGCCCGAGAGCTATCACCGAAAGTGCTACGCTTGCCCAGGAGCCTACGTGGATCCATCTGCAATGCAGTCGCCGTTTGAAGCCTCACCTCGCCAGAGGGGAAGCTCTCGCCTGCTCTGGGTTCTCCTCGCCGGGCTCGCCACCGTCGCTCCGGCGGCCGCTGAAATCGATCGCTACCTGATCGATACCGGCCCCTTGCGCATCCGGGACCAGTTCCTGCCCGGCCTCGGCTACTTCGGCTTCGATCCCGTTTCGGCAGATCTCCTGGACGTCGGCGAGTGGCAGGTCGACCTCGTGCTGACCGCCAGCAATAGCTTCGCGCACTCGGAAGAGATCGAGCGCCAGCTCGAGTCGCGAGCCGAGCGGGAATCCCTCGGGCTCGAGGATCTGCGGGGCATCGAGCCGCAGCGGGAGGGCGGCGGTCTGTTCTATCTCGACGGCGAGCACTCCCGCTGGGCCCTCGCGGCGCGACGTGGCCTCGGCCACGGACTTCAGCTCGAGCTGATCGTTCCGGTGCTGCACCTCGGCGGTGGCTTCCTCGACTCGACCATCGAGGGGTTCCACGACACCTTCTCCCTGGGCCAGGCCGGTCGCCTGGGCGTACCCCGCGACGGCTTCACAGCCTACGTTCGCACGGGCGACCGGGAGGTCTACCTCGAGCGAAGCCCCGGGACCTCCCTCGGCGATGCCATCGTCGGCGTGCGCTACGACCTGCGCCACGGCCGGTCCGGTTCAGGATTCGGTCTGGCGCTCGAGGCGCTGGTCAAGCTGCCGACCGGCGACGTCGACCGGCTTACCAGCTCGGGCTCCGCCGACGTCGGCGTCCAGCTCCTCGGTACCCGCTACTTCCGGAGAAGCTGCCTCCACTTCTCGGTGGGTGCGGCTTACCTCGGCTCCCACGACCTCTTCGGCCTCGACGCCCAGACCATCGCCTCGGGGATGCTGGCCTGGGAGGTCGGCATCGGATCGAAGACCACGGGCCTGCTCCAGGCGACCGTCTCGCAGAGCCCCTTTGGCGACCTGCGCAGCGACGAAATCGATGCGGCCTCGATCCAGGTGACCGTGGGGCTCAAGCGCGCCGTTGGCCGTCAGGTGCTCTTCCTCGGCGTCACCGAAAACCTCGCCAGCTTCAACAACACGGCGGACATCGGCCTGCACCTCGGGGTCACCCGCAGCTTCGGCCGGCTGAGCGGACTTGGCGGCTAGAGCTGGTAGGCGAAGGTCAGTCGCGCGATCACGTCGTCGCCGGGGTCGCTGCCCACCTCCGCCTCGCCGTAGGTGACGTACTCGACGTTGGGGATCAGGCTCAGCCCCTTGGCGACGCGGTAGTCGAGGCCGAAGATGATCAGCGTCGAGTCTGCGTTGGTGGCGAACGGCAAGTACGGGATGCGGTCGCCCTCGGGGTTGGGGTCGAACATGTGATCGGCACGGACGAGCAGGCTCCACTTCTCGCTCAGGGCGAAGACCGCCCAGGCCGAGGCGAAGTCTAGATCCTGGGAGTCTCCCGAGGCCGTGTCTCGGGCTTGTCGGCCCGCTTCGACGCCCACGCGCCCCCACTTCTGCTCGATGCCGCCGAAGAGGCGGTAGGTCGTACGGTCGGTGTCGTTCGGACGGTTCTCGAAGTCGCCATAGACCTCGAGCACCCAGCCGCCGCCGGGATAGAAGCCGAGCGCGACGCTGGCCTTCTTGCCCTTGTTGGTCTCGTTGCGGGTGCCGGCTCCGTTGCCGATCTGGGCGTTGTAGCGCACGCGCTTGGCCGCATCGAAGCTGCCCTGGGCGGAGATGCCGAAATCCCGGGTGCCGGCGATGCGCTGGAGGTCGAGGAGCGTCTTCTCCACGGGGCGGTAGCCCCAGCTCTTCTCGACCGCGTCGAAGGTGGGTGTCGCCGCGAGGCCGAGGGTCAGGGCATGGCGGCCGGGCGTCCACCGCACGTAGGCGTCCTTCAGGAACGGCGTGATGTCGCTGTTGGAGGTGAAGTCGCCTGGCGAGTTGCCCTCGACGCGGACGCGCGCCGTGATCTCATCGGTCAGCTTCTGGTCCACGGTCAGGAAGAGGCGCCGCAGCCACACCCCGGACTCGCCGTCGAAGGTCGCTTCGTGGTGCTCCGGGATGAAGAAGGCATCGCCGAAGAAAAGCACGTTCACCGTGGTCTTCTGCAGCCACGACGGCAGCTCCTGGGCTGCTACGGGTCCGCAGACACCGCCGAGCAGCCCTGCCAGAGCCAGCATCCTCCCTGCACACGATCGCGTCACGTGACACTCCTCTCCCCGGCTCACGGCCGGCCATGGGCCCACCACCTCGACGCCAGGGCTTCAGGCACCCTGTCCCGCAGAGAGGGCCTCGGTACTCTCAAGGAGGTGTCCATAGACTCTAGGATGAGGACAGTGGAATCCATCGCTAGCGGCCACGCCAAGTCGTCGGCGAGTGGCTCGGCTTCGCCGACTATCGGGGCTGCCCCCACCGCCGGGGCCAGAAGGAGCCGGTGACGGCGCCCAGGAGCGTCATCGCGACGGTGGCCCCGAAGTGCCAGACCAGCAAATGCTCGAGGTCGTTGCGCGCGCAGGCCAGGTGCCAGATCGCGTCGGCGAAGAGCCCTGCGGCGGCCCCCGCCAGAGCTCCTGACCAGCGGGGGCGCATTGGCAGGGCACGCAGGGCGAGCCAGGTCGCGGCGGCCAGCAGGGGTAGTCCGAGGATGCCCTCGATCGAAGCGCACTGCACGCCTGCGGCCAGCGCTCCGGGCCCCGACGGCCCGGCCCGGGTGCTGCGCCAGAGGACCAGGCCGAGAGCGAGCTGAAGGGCGATGCCGCTGGCCGCCGCGAGACCGGCCCGTGTCGCTCCGACGCCCAGACCCGGTACCGCCTCCCGCAAGGCGAGCCAGACCAGGGCAAAGCCGGCGAGCCACTCGAGCAGCGAGACTCCGCCGGTCGCCAGGGTGAAGAGACCGACCGGGCTCCCTTCCCGCCCGAGGACCCACGCCAGAATCGCCACGGTGATCAGCGCCGGCAGGGCCAGGGCGCAGGCTCGGCACCAGGGAGGCAGCAGGGGAGCCACCGGGGTGAGATCGCGCCGGACGGCCTCGCGCAGGCCGGGTGGCAGGGCTTCTCGAGGGTCGCCACCGGTGCTCATCGAGTGGCTCCCGCGTGCACCCCTCGCAGCGTCGCGAGCGCGCGATGGGCCCGCACCTTGGCCGCCGTCTCCGTAATGCCCTGGACCGCCGCGACCTCGCGGAACGAGAGGCCCTCGACGTGGTGGAGCCAGACGGCTTCCCGTCCGGGCTCTGCCAGGCTGCCGAGAGCCTGGCCCAGCGCGATCCGGTCGAGGGCCCCGGCGGCGTTGGCCGACACGGGCAGCTCGGGGAGCTCGTCCGGGGGTTGGATCTCGCGCCTGGAGCGCCTGCCCGAGGTGCGGCGAGCCATCTGACCGACGTGACGGGCGATCGCGTAGACCCACGGCCGAACGGGCTCACCCGGCAGATAGCTCTGTCGGGAGCGATGGATTTGCAGGAAGGTGTTCTGCACCAGGTCCTCCACGGCCATGCCAGGCAGAGCGATGATCCGGAGATAGCCGCGAAGGGAGCGTGCGAGCCGCCCGTAAAGCTCCTCGAACGCAGCTTCGTCTCCGGTCTGGTAACGCACCATCAGGGCCGGCAGGTCGTCCTGCGGGGTCTTCCCGGCGTCGCCTTCTCTGATTTGCTCCATCCGGCCGAAACGTTACTCGATGGCCCGCGGCGCGCACCATCCCGGCGGGCGGTAACCGCTGGATCGGCTCCGGCAAACAGTCCCATCGAACTGCCGGACCGGCCTCGCAGCCGGCGGCCGGAGCCCAGGAGGATCCCCATGAGTCATCGCCTTTCCCGCAAGCTGCCCATTGTCGCCCTCGCCGGTCTGCTCGCGGCCGGCACTGCCTCGGCCGCCGAGCGGTCGTTCGCCATCGGCGGCGACGAGAAGAGCTCCAACATCACCTTCGAGTCCGAGACCGATTTCGAGACCATTCTCGGCCACACCCACACGGCGTCGGGGGCCGTAGTCACCGACCTCGACGCCGGCACCGGCAGCATCGACGTGCGCGTCCCGGTGGCCTCTCTCGACACCGGCATCGAGCTGCGCAACAAGCACCTCCAGTCCGGCGACTGGCTGGACGCCAAGAAGTTTCCCGAGATCCGCTTCGTCTCGAGCTCGGCGCGCCGGCTGGACGACGGCAGCTGGGAGATCGCCGGTGACTTTTCCCTCCACGGCAAGTCGAAGGCGCTCACCGTGCGGGCCCAGGTCAAGTCCATCCCCGCCGAGGCCGCCAAGGCCGCCGGCCTCGGCAAGGGTGACTGGCTGCGGCTCACCGCCCCCTTCGACCTCAAGCTCTCCGACTTCGGCGTCGAGGTGCCCAGCAAGGTCGCCGGCCGGGTGAGCGATCTATGGAAGGTCAAGCTCAACCTCTTCGTCAACGCCAAGAGCTGAGCCCGGGAGGAGATCCCACAATGACGGCAGAAAGTTGCTCTCGCTCCGTCCGCTGGGCTCGCCGTGGGGCCTGGGTCGGGCTCATCACGGCCCTGGCTCTGCCGCTGGCGGCCTACTTCGCCGATCTCCGCTGGGGCAGGGAGATGTGGCTGATCGCGCCCCACGATCCGGCGGTGGTCGCCCTCAACCGGTCCATGTGGAGCCGTGGAGATGCCATCGCCGACCTCTACGGCAGCCCGATGAGCGAGCCGAAGAGAGTGCTGCTGACCTCCGACCGTGCTGTGATCCACCCCGCGGAGGACGCCTCGCTCTCCCTCCTACCGGTGGCCGCCGGGACGGCTCGTCCGATCCAGGTGCGGACCCTCTGGTGGGCCGTCCGCCTGGCCGAGGTCGGCGTCGGCTTCGCCACCGCGGGTCTGTTCGCCCTGATGCTCTGGCTCCGCAGGCGTGAGCGCCTCGCCCTCCTTGCTGGCTCGGCTTGAGCCGGCGAGGCGTCAGCCGCCGGCCGGCTCCGCGACCCCGGCAAGCTCCAGCGCCGCCAGCATCTCCGCGACCGGCCCGATCTTGACGCGTGGCCGGCCGGCGGAGGAGCCGGCTTCGATCTCGAAGCGGTCGAGCTGTTGCCAGGCCGGCCAGTCGACCACTCGGACGCCGCGCTCGGCGAGGCGGCGGTCGACGGCCTCGGGGCCGGGCTCGGGTGCGGGGGA
>JBIOYC010000343.1:0-35672 GCA_044869955.1 Thermoanaerobaculia bacterium
TGGTTGATGAGCAAGGATGGCCGCATCTACCACTTCCTCCACTTCGATCCGGGCACCCAGAACGTGCAGCGCCTGCAGATTTTCGAGCTCGAAGGGGAGAAGAAGCTGAAGAGCCGCCTTTTCACGACCAGTGCCCAGTACCATGGGGTGAGCGGCCCGACCGAGGCCCAGTGGATCTTCGCTGATGGCTGGACACGTCGGTTCTCTCCTACCGGCGGGACGACCCAGGAGCGGGAGTACACCCCGCTCAAGGGGCCCTTCCGGGGAGATGTCGCAGAGCCGCCGGAGTTCTTCGCCTCGGAGCTCCGCCGGCCCGAGGAGATGGGCTACAGCCAGCTCTCGCGTTACATCGGAGAGCTGCGCCAGAGCGGCCAGGCTGTGCCCGACCTGGAGGTGGACCTCCACAGCAAGCTGGCATTCCCGGCAGTGACCTTCGTCATGGCCCTGGTGGCCCTGCCTTTCGCCTTTCGGCTGGGTCGGCAGGGCACCCTCTATGGCATCGGCCTCTCGATCATGCTCGGGATGGTCTTCCTGCTGGTTCTGGCGGTGTTCACCGCCCTGGGCAACAAGCAGGCCCTGCCGCCGCTGATCGCGGTCTGGAGTCCGAGCGCGCTCTTCGGCCTTCTCGCCGCCTACCTCTTCCTGGGCGTTCGGTCCTGAGCGATCCTGAGCCTCCGCCGATGGATCCGCCTCAGAAGCGAGCGAGGTCGCGGCCGAAGACCATGCTCTTGGCCCAGTCGAAGAGAACCTTGACTTTGTTGGAGAGGCTGACCAGCTTCGTGAGGTAGACGGAGCGCCAGAACAGCCAGGCGCCCCGCCCCGACCCCTTGAGCCCGGGCAGGTCGGCGAGCGCCTCTCCCCCACCGATGTAGGCAAGCATGCCTTGGTAGCGGAAGCGGAAAGGGCGCGGTTCGAGGCCTCGGGCCTGCCGAGCCAGCGCCTTGGTGAGGTAGCTTCCCTGCTGCTGCGCGACCTGTGCGGTCGCAGGGAAGGCCGGCTCGGTGACCGCACAGTCGCCCGCGGCCCAGACCCGCTCCCGGCCGATCACACGGAGGAAGGAGTCGACCCGGATGCGCTCCTGGTCGTTCAATGCCTCGGCGAACGCCGTCCTGACCAGCGACAAGGCGGTGGTTCCCGCAGCCCAGACAACCAGGCCGCAGGGGACTGCGGTGCCGTCCCCGAGGAGAACCCGATCGGCCTCGAGACGAGCCACCGTGGTCTCGAGCCGGACCTCGATGTGCTCACGTTGGAAGTGGCGCTGGGCGTAGGCCGCCAGGGCTTTGTCGAACGAGCGCAAGATGCGAGGCCCAGCCTCGATCAGCACCAGGCGCGCCTGATCCGCCAGGGCGCCGAAGCTCCGAACGAGCTCGCGCCGGAGCAGGTCGTGGATCTCAGCTGCCACCTCCACTCCGGTCGGGCCTGCGCCACAGACTACGAAGGTCAGGCGGCGCCGGATCTCGGCGCGGTCGAGGCAGGGTAGCGAAGCCAGGGCGAACTGCTCCAGGATCCGCTGCCGGATCCCTCGCGCATCAGCGATCGTGGTCAGTTGCTGGGAATGCTCTCGCACGCCGGGAATCCCGTAGTCGGCCGTGCCCGTGCCGACGGCGACGACGAGGTCGTCGAACGCCACCTCGAAGGTCTCAGCCGACAGCGAGCTCCGGCACTGAATCGACCTTGACTGCCAGTCGATCTCCGTCGCCTCGGCCTCGAGCACTTGCACGCCAGCGAGCCGGCGGCGGGCGGGCTCGACGATGCTGCGGAACTCCACGACGCCGGTTACCGCCGAGGGCAGCAGCGGAGTAAACAGGAAGTAGTTACGGGGAGTGACCAGGGTTCGCTGCCAACCTCTTGGGGGCAGGCCGAGGAGGAGGGAGTAGCCCGCGAAACCGCTGCCAAGCACCACCAAGCGACGAGCCCCGACGTTGCTGGGCTCGGCACGGAAGGCCACGGTGCTCGAGTCCGGACCGGATTCGCTGCGCGAGACGCGCTCTAGCCGAGGTCTTCGAGGGCGGTGATCGGCGTGAAGCCCGAGCGCATCAGTTCCTTGGTCAGGGCGCTCAGGCACCGGCTGGTCACCTTGCGAATGCTCGACTGGCGATAGCCCATGCGATCAGCCACTTCGTTCGAGCTGCAGCCCAGGCCGTACCGCAAGCGCAGGAGGGACTGGCAGCGGTTGGGCAGACGGGCCAGGAGGCGGTCGAGGTCGTACTGCAGCTCAGCCCTCTGCTGGCCGGGTGCCTCGGGTTCCGAGAGGAGCTCGAGAATGGCCGCATCCACCGCCTGATAGAACTGCCGCCGCTTGCGCCGCCAGTAGATCAGGCAGCGGTTGCGCAGGGTGACCACGAGCCAGGCTTCCGGGCTGCGGACCTCGTCACGCTTGTGGACGAAAGTGAGGAGGGTTTCCTGGAGGACGTCTTCTGCATCCTGGCTGGGGATTCGATAGCGCGCCAGGATCTGCGTCAGCTTTGGCTGAACCTCGCGAAGAAACTCTTCGAAGTCAAGCTCTTCGTGATTCGCTGAAGACGGAAGAACAGTCATTTCCAGGCCTATCTGGCTGTGTTAGGTCAAAACAGTAACATCAGGGCCCGGCTTTGTCCAGGAAAACTCGGCGGTGTTGAGCCCGCCGGCCGCGTCAAGCGCGCGAGCGATGGCTGCCGACCGTGCCTTCGTCGCGATAGCCGCCGGCCGTCAGATGGCGATTGAGGGCCGCCAGGCATCGGCTCGCAATCTTGCGGATGCTCGACGCGCGGTAGCCGAGCCGATCGGCGACCTCCGCCGGCTTGTAGCCGAGACCGTAACGCAGCCGCAGCAGGTTCTGACAGCGGAGGGGCAGACACTCGAGGGCCCGCTCCAGGTCGTGCGAGAGCTCGGACTGCTTCTGGGCAGGGGCGGCGGGTTCGGCGAGAAGCTCGAGGACGGCGGTATCGACGGCGTCGGTCAACCGCGACCGCCGACTGCGCCAGTACATGAGGCAGCGGCGCTTGAGAGTTGCCAGCAGCCAGGCTTCGGCGCTGTGGATCCGCTCCCATTTGTAGAGGAGTGTGAGGACCGAGTCTTGGACCAGATCCTCAGCGTCCTGGGGAGGAATCTGGTAGTAACAGAGGATGCGTTCCAGCTTTGGCTGGACCTTGGGCACGAGGCGGTTCAGGGACTCCCAGGCGGAATCCTGGTCCATGTTGACCATGACTCCCAACTCGTCGTCCCCTTCCACTCGGCAGGCCGGATAATCCATCAGTACGCCTCCTGCTCCATCTCTCGCGCCCGTTGGTCACTGGCGACACCTGCCTACCAGCAACCGTGCCAGCTGTGTCTCACCCTTTGCAGCATTCTAGCGATTTCCGCGCTCGCAGGCTACTGCCTCCCGCGAGACCAGATCGTCGCTACAGTCACGACGCCGGTTCGGGTGGGTCGCTTCCACGGAGTAGTGCTCGGCTTACGGGACGTCAACGGGCGCTCGCTCGGGACAGCTTCGCCGCTTCATTGGCAAACGTCGATATCTTAGCACCCTTCCCCACCCGTACCAAGCCTCGCGACAGGTGACGACTTGGCGGCAGACGTCGGCGCGGGCCGATGTTCCGGCCGGCAGAGCTCTCTACTTCTCGGCAGCCGCTCGCAGCTCGGCTGCTCGGGAGGTGTCCTCCCAGGAGAAGCTCGGCTCTGAGCGACCGAAGTGCCCGTAGGCAGCGGTGCTGCGGTAGATCGGCCGCCGCAGCGCGAGGTGCTCGATGATGCCCAGGGGCGAAAGGGGGAAGTACCTTCGCACCAGCCTCTCCAGCAGACGATCCGACAACGCTCCCGTGCCGGAGGTGTCGATGTGAACCGACACCGGGTCGACCACGCCGATGGCATAGGCGAGCTGGACCTCGCAGACCTCGGCGAGACCCGCGGCCACCAGGTTCTTGGCGATGTAGCGCGCCATGTAGCTGGCCGAGCGATCGACCTTCGTGGGGTCCTTCCCCGAGAAGGCACCACCGCCGTGGCTGCCCACGCCACCGTAGGTGTCGACGATGATCTTGCGGCCGGTCAGGCCGCAATCTCCCTGTGGCCCGCCGATCACGAACCGACCCGTGGGGTTGATGTGGTAGACGGTTTGGTCGTCGAGGAGCTCGGCAGGGATTACCGTCCGGACTACCTTCTCGATGACGGTCCGTCGGAGCTCCTCGGTCTCGACCTCCGGTGCGTGCTGGGTCGAGACAACCACCGTGTGGATGCGCACAGGTCGGCGGTCGCGGTACTCGACGGTCACCTGGGACTTGCCGTCGGGGCGGAGCCAGGGGATCTCTCCGCTACGACGAGCCTCGGCAAGCCGGCGGGTCAGCTTGTGCGCGAGCACGATCGGCAGGGGCATCAGCTCGGCCGTCTCGCGGCAGGCATAGCCGAACATCAGACCCTGGTCACCGGCGCCGCCGGTGTCCACGCCCATGGCGATGTCGGGAGACTGTGGATCGATGGCGGAGATCACCGCGCAGGTCTTATGGTCGAAACCGAACGAGGCGTCGTGGTAGCCGATATCGGCGATGACCTGCCGGGCGACGGCGGCGAAATCGACATTGGCGGTGGTGGTGATCTCGCCGGCGAGAAAGACCATGCCGGTCGTCACCAGAGTCTCTGCGGCGACCCGCCCGCGGGGATCCTTGGCCAGAACGGCGTCGAGGATGGCGTCCGAGATCTGATCGCAGATCTTGTCGGGGTGGCCTTCGGTGACGGACTCGGAGCTGAACAGATAGGTCTCTTCCGTAGGCATGGGCTCGTGCTCGACTGCAGACCGGGTCTGCGACTGGTGGACGTCATTACCGGCACCGAGGGGCGCCGGCAGCGGGGCGATGGGAGGGCCGAAGGCTCGGCACGGAACCGCGGGATGGTAGCAAGGCGAGCCAGGCGGGTCAAACTCCGCCCCGCTCTCGCGAGCCGGCGGGGCGGCTTTGCAGCACGCCGTAGAAGAGACTGGAAAGCGCGTAGAAGGTGGCAGCCGCGGCGGCGTGGCGGCGGCCTTCGAGGCCCCCGGTCAGCGAGCTGATGATGCCTCCCTGCTTGCGGGTCCCTGGTACGGTAGCCGAGCCTCCGGAGCTGTCGAGGCCCTCGGCCAGCCCGCCCGGGAGTTGGATCGCGCCACTCCCCCCCCAGGCCTCGCCGAAGGGCCCGAGCACGACCGCCCAGAGGCGCACGAGGCACGCCTGCCGGTCCGCGACCTCGAGACTCTCGAGTCCCGCCTGGCAGCTGACGTAGAACTGGTAGGCGGGCCCCAGCCGCTCGGCGAGCCCGAGGGCCTGAGAGCGGGCAAGGTCGAGCGTGGCCCGGTCGCCCAGAGGCAGACCCACCGGCGGATCCGTCACCGCCTGGGGTACCACCGCCACTGGAGTGGCGCGGCGCAGGCCGTCGTGGAAATAGCGCAGGAAGCCTTCACGCACCCCCAGCAGGCGTTCCGCGTCCGAACCGGCCACGGCTACCTCGATGCCCGTGCGCAATCGGGGCCAGAAGTCACTGGTCTGCATGGTGGGTAGGATAGGCGTCGTGATCACCAGTCGTCAGAATCGGCGCGTGAAGGATATTCGGCGTCTCAAACGCTGTAAAGGCGAGATCGCCGTGCTCGAGGGTCCTCACCTGGTGGCGGCGGCGATCCGCGCCGGTCTGCCTCTGGAGGACGTCTTCGCCACTCCCGAGATGCTCGCCTCCGACGAGGGCCTCGCCCTCGCCAGCGCACTCCCGACCGCGCCGACCGAAGTCGCCGACGAAGTCTTGCGCTCCCTGGCCGACGCCGACTCTCCCCAAGGGATTCTGGCTCTGGCCAGGCTGCCCAGGGGCGGAGGCGAAAGCCTCCCCCGCCTCGCTGGCGGCTGTTACCTCTACGTGGCCGGCCTCCAGGACCCGGGGAACTTGGGCGCCTTGGCCCGGGTGGCCGAGGCCGCCGGCGCCACAGGCCTTGCTCTCTCACCGGGCACCGTGCATCCCAACCATCCGCGGGCCCTCAGGGCTTCCGCCGGCAGCCTGCTGCGCCTGCCGGTAGCCCTGGCCGTCAGCGCGGACGAGCTCGATCGCACCCTGGCGGCCATCGAGCCGCGCTGGGCGGCCCTGGTGCCGAGCGGGGGTACCAGCCTGTGGCGAGCTGACCTCCTCGGCACCCTGGTGCTGGCCCTTGGCGCCGAGGGCCCCGGGCTCGCCCTGGAGCTGGTCGAGCGCTGCCAGCTGCGGCTGACGATCCCGCTCGCCTCGCCCGTGGAATCACTCAACGCCACGGTGGCCGCGGCGGTGGTGCTCTTCGAGCGCCGGCGGCGGGCCAACGCCTAGCCGCCCTTGGCTTCTCGGACCGCCTTGGTGATCGCGGGCAGGATCTCATGCAGGTCCCCGACGATGCCGTAGCGCGCCAGATTGAAGATGGGCGCCCCCGGGTCCTTGTTGATCGCCACCACGACCTGCGAGCCCTTCATCCCCACCGTGTGCTGGATGGCACCGGAGATCCCGGCCGCCAGGTAGAGCCGAGGGGCAACGGTCTGGCCGCTCGAGCCGATCTGACGGTCGCGAGGGAGCCAGCCGTTGTCGATCACCGGCCGGCTCGCCGCGATCTCGGCACCGAGAGCCTTGGCCAGCTCCTGCACAGGCCCCATCTTGTCGGCACCGCCGACGCCACGCCCGGCGGCTACGATGATTTCGGCCTTGGTCAGGTCGAGCTTCTCTCCCGTCACGGTCTCGACGCCGAGGATCTCGCGATCGGGTCTGGCGCCATCGGCGTCGAAGGCGAAGGCCTCGATCGGCGCGCTGCCGGTGGCCGCGTTGTCGGCCGAGAAGGCTCCGCTTTGCACCGAGACGACCACCGGCCCTTCCCCACGCACTCGCACGCGGGCCTCGAGCTTGCCGCCCAGGATCGGCCGGCGGAAGGTCAAGCCGCCCTCGGCGCTTTCGAGCTCGGTGACCTCCGGCAGCCAGCCGGCGCCACCAGCCTGGGCCAGGCTGGCCGCGAAGTCCACCGTCTGGTAGGTGTGGGGAAGCACGACGAAGGCCGGAGCCTCGGCCCGGATAGCCGGCGCCAGAGCGCCGACGTAGGCACCCGGTGTGTAGCTCGCGAAGTGGTGGTGGTCGGCGTGGCGGATCCGGGTTAGGTCGAAGCCGGCGGCCAGCTGAGCCAGTGACTCGACCCCCGAGCCCAGCAGCACGGCCTCGGCGGTGCCGCTGATCGCCGTCGCCAGGCGCTGCCCGGCGGCGATCGCCTCGCGGGAGCCACGGTGGAGCTGCCCGCCACGGTGCTGGAGAACGATCCACACGCTCTGTTTGGTAGCCATCACAGCACCCTCGCTTCCTTCTGCAGCTTCTCGACCAGCAAACGGGCGACGGTCTCGGCATCGCCTTCCAGCATCTCGGCCCCGCCGCCGCTCGACGGGAAGGCCACGGAAAGGAGCTCCAGCCGCGAGGCGGCGGCGCCTGCCGTCTCGGCACCCAGGCCGAGGTCGCCGGCGCCGAGCTCGTCGACCGGCTTCTTCTTGGCCGCCATGATGCCTTTGAGGTTCGGATAACGAGGGTGGTTGATCCCGGCCTGCACCTGGAGCACCGCCGGCAGGGCCAGCCGGAACACTTCGTTCATGCCGCTCTCCATCTCCCGAGTCACTCGCGCGTGGCGGCCGTCCTCCTCGAGGACGATCCCCATCACCAGCCAGGCGCTGGGCCAGCCGAGGGCCCCGGCGACGGCCGAGCCGGTACCGCCCCAGCCGAGGTCGTCGGACTGCGAGCCGGTCAGCACCAGATCGAAGCTCTCTCGGGCGATCGCCGCGGCGAGGGCTCGGCCCGTGGTCACCGCGTCGCCGCCGGCGAGGGAGGCGTCGTTCAGGTGGACGGCCCGGGCGGCTCCCAGAGCCAGGGCCTTGCGCAGCCCCTCCTTCACCCGCTCCGGTCCGAGGGAGAAGACCACCACCTCGCCCCCGACCTTCTCGGTCATCGCCAGCGCTTCTTCGAGCGCGTACTCGTCGCTCTCATTGAGGACGAAGGGAAGATCTCCTTCCTCGATCCACTTGCCGTCCCGGGCCACGCGCAGGCGCGCCTCGGTGTCCGGCACCTGCTTCACGCACACCGCGATCCGCATCCCAGCACTCTCCTTGTCATGTCGATTCGTTCGCTCGAGCCAGGCCCCGAGTACGGTATGCGGCCCGGGAAGCCGGCGTCAACCTACGGGCTGCGCCTTGGTCGACCTGCTGCTCCGTGCTACCTTTGCGCGGGTTCCGGAGGGCCGGTCCGAGTGGGTCCAAACCGGCTGAGGGAGAGGGAAAGATGACCTTTGTGCTGAGCCAGGTTGCCGTCGCCGCGGCACCTTCGTCGCCGGGCCTCGCCGACGCTTTCGGCCGGGCCGGCCTGATGGGCAAGATGGTCCTGGCCCTGCTGGTGGCCTTCTCGATCGCCTCCTGGGGCCTCACGATCTGGAAGCTCCTCGCCCTGCGCCGCGCCGATCAGCAGACCCGCCAGTTCCTCGAGGTCTTCTCTCGCTCGAGCAAGTTCAGCGAGATCGCCGCCACCACCCCGCAGCTCAGGGCCTCGCCCCTGGTCGGCGTCTTCCAGGCCGGCTACGCCGAGATCGACGGCCAGATCAAGAGCGCCGAGCCAGCTCCCGGCGCCGCTCCGGGGGAGAAGCGCTACCGGATCCGCTCCCTCCCCGGCGTCGAGCGCAGCCTCGAGCGGGCGGTGCTCACAGAGCTTGGCGAGCTGTCCCGGGGCAACCAGTTCCTGGCCACGACGGCGGCCGCCACGCCCTTCATCGGCCTCTTCGGCACCGTCTGGGGGATCATGAACTCGTTCGCCCAGATCGGTCTGACCGGTTCGACCTCCCTGGACGCCATCGCCCCCGGCATCGCCGAAGCCCTCATCAACACCGCCGCCGGCCTGGCCGCGGCGATCCCGGCCCTCGTTGCGTACAACCACTTCGCACACCGCCTCAAGGGGCTGCGGGTGCGGATGCAGGACTTCGTGCTCGACTTCCTGAACCTGACCGAGCGGAACTTCACCTGATGGCGCTCAACCTGGACGACGGCGACGACCGGACTCTGGCGGAGATCAACGTCACGCCTCTGGTGGACGTGATGCTGGTGCTGCTGATCATCTTCATGATCGCCGCGCCCCTGCTGCAGCAGGGCGTCAAGGTCAACCTGCCCCGTGCCCAGGCCGAGCCGCTGAAGGTCGAAACCCAAGATCCTCTGATCCTCACCGTCGCCAAGGATGGGCTGATCTACCTCGGCCGCACGCCGGTCCACCCTTCCCAGCTGGTCGAGAGGGTGGTGCCCACCCTGCGTTCGCGCAACCTGAGCAGCGTCTTCCTCAAGGGCGACAAGGACGTCTCCTACGGCCGCATCCTGGAGGTCCTCGAGGTCCTGCGGCAGGGTGGGATCGTCGACGTCGGCCTGGTCACCGAGCCGATGACATCCGGCCGTTGAGCGAGGCAGCCATGCGTGATCTGGTCACCGAGATCCTGGCCGAGCGGCGGCGCGGAAGCGGTCGGCGGGGCCTCGCCATGGCCCTGGCTTCTGCCGCGCTGCTGCATGCCCTGGCCCTGGTCGCCCTGGTCTACCGGCCCGGTCGCGACCACCCGGCCCCGCGCCAGTTCACTCCGATCCGCATCGTGCCCCTGCAGGCCCTGGGCGGTCGTCCGGCCAGCCGTCCAGCTCCTCCTCGTCCCGAGCCCAAGCCCCGCGAAGAGCCCCGCCCCCCCGAGCCGCCTCCGGCCAAACCTGCCAAGACTCTGCCGGTGCCGGAGAAGCCCACCCAGCAGCCAGCGGTGAAGCCGCCGGAGAAGGCTCCCGCCTCTCCCGCGGCGGCCAAACCCTCTCCTCAGGCCGATCCCGAGGGCACCGCGGCCCAGGCAGGCAACGTCGCGGGCAACGCGGCCGGAACGTCGGCCTTCGGCGCCACCCGCATCGAGGGGCTGGACCCGGAGTTCACCTACGACTACTACGTCGACCGCATGCTGGCGCTGATCTCCGCCCAGTGGCAGCGCCCTTCGACGGAAGGAGAGGTGCGCGCCGTGGTGCGTTTCGCGGTGCAGAAGAACGGCACGATCGCCAACCTCGAGATCGAGGAGACCTCCGGGTTCTCCTCCTTCGACCTCGCGGCCTTGCGTGCCGTGCGCAACGCCAGCCCCTTGCCCCGCCTGCCGGTGAGCTACCGCAAGGACGCCCTGACCGTGACCCTGATCGTTCGCTAGCCACCCGCGGAGGACTTCCGATGCACCGATGGTCCGCGTTTCGCCTCATCCTCGTCGCCACCCTCGCCCTCGCCGCCACAGCTCAGCCGCCGGCCCCGCAGACGGAGCCGGAGACGCCTCCCCTGCCCCCCACCGACGTGGTCGTGGAGCTCTCGGGCGGCACCACCGACCTCCTGCGCCTGGCCCTGCCCGCCTTCACGCAGCCCGAGCCCCTGGTCGGGACCGCACGCACTGCCGGCACCGAGGTCGAGCAGACCCTGCGGGCGGATCTCGACGCCACCGAGGTCTTCGCCGTGCAGGGACCGACCGAGCTCGCCGTGCTCAGCCTCACCGGTGATCCGGCCTCGGACCTCGTCCAGTACCAGTCCCTCGGCAACCAGTTCCTGCTCTCGGCCACCCTGCTGAGGGAGGCGGATCGGCTGGTGCTCGAGGCCACGCTCTATGACCTGTCGGCGGGGAAGTCGATCCTCGGCAAGCGCTACCGGGCCGGCTTCGACCGCGCCCGCGACGTCGCCCACACGCTCGCCGACGAGATCCTCGCCTTCCTCACCGGCCGCGCCGGTATCGCGCGCACCACGATCGCCTTCGTCTCGGACCGCGATCAGGCCGGGCGCAAGGAGGTCTACTTGATGGACTATGACGGCTTCAACCAGCGCCGACTGACCGCCCATCGCTCCACCTCCCTGTCGCCGACCTGGACCACCGATGGCAAGACCGTCGGCTACACGTCCTTCTTCTCCGGCATCCCGGCGGTCTACACCGCCGACGTCGCCTCCGGCGCCAAGTCGCCGGTCGTGACCTCCGGCCGCTTCAACGTCACTCCCAGCTTCTCTCCCGACGGTCAGCGGGTGGCCTTCGCCCGATCACTCGACGGCAACGTCGAGATCTTCTCCGCCTCGGCTGCGGGCGCCGACCTGCGGCAGCTCACCCATTCCTCGGCGATCGACACCAACCCCGCCTGGAGCCCCAAAGGCAACGAGATCGCTTTCACCTCCAGCCGCGGCGGCAACCCCCAGATCTACCTGATGGACCCCGAGGGCACCAACGTGCGCCGGATCAGCTTCGACGGCGAGTACAACGACAACGCGGCCTGGGGCCCGGACGGCACCGAGCTGGCCTACTCGAGCCGCCGCGGCGGTCGCTTCCAGATCGCGGTGACCAACATCGTCACCCTCGAAACGCGAGTCCTGACCAGCGGTTCGTCCAACAGCGAGGATCCGTCCTTCTCCCCCGACGGGCGATGGCTGGTCTTCAGTCGCAAGGAGAGAGGACGCACTCAGATCTGGCTCATGAGCTCCAAGGACGGCGCCGGCCAGCGCACACTGACCTCGGACGGCAACAACGACTCGCCCTCCTGGTCTCCCTCTCCGCGCTGAGGGCAGGCGACTAACTCGCGGGATGTCATGGATTTGCGACTGGCTACCGTTGCACGGAGAGAGTTGCGATGCTAGATTTCCCACCGTCGCCGCGCCCCGGCTGAACTCCACCCGATCGAACCTGGAGGACCTCCCCCCATGACTCGCCGCCTGCTCCTCATCACTGCGTGCTCCCTGAGCCTGATCTTCGCGCTCGGCTGTCCGAAGAAGAAGCCCGCTGCTCCGGCGGAAGAGATCCAGATGGAGACCAAGGCCATCGAGCCCCCGCCGGCGAAGCCGACTCAGGAGCTCCCGGCGCGGCCCGACACCACCGCTGCCGATGAGCGCGAGGTCAACCCCCTCGAGTCCGAGGACCTCCGCGTGGTCAACAGCGAGGCGCGCCGCCAGGGTTTCACACCCAACATCTACTTCGACTACAACAAGAGCGACCTCAAGCCCGAGGTCGTCGAGGCTCTCTCGCGCAACGCCGAGTTCCTGCGCGGCAACCCGCGGTTCACCGTCACCATCGAAGGCCACTGCGACGAGCGTGGCACCAACGAGTACAACCTGGCGCTGGGCGAGCGGCGGGCCAACGCCGCCAAGTCCTACCTGGCCAGCCTCGGCGTGACCTCGGATCGCATGGTGACCACCAGCTACGGCGAGGAACGCCCGGTGTGCACCGTCTCCGAGGAGAGCTGCTGGTCGCAGAACCGTCGCGCTTTCCTGGTCATCACCGGTCGCCGGTGAGCCCGATGAAGAGCCCTCCCCTCTCGCGCACCGGCTGCGCGCTGCTGCTCGGAGCCGGGCTGCTCTCGAGCGGCTGCGTCTCGACCCAGGACATCGAGGCCCTCCAGTCGCAGATCGCCAACCTCGAGAGGCAGCTGCTGCAGATCCAGACTCAGTCGCCGACCAAGACCGAGGTCCAGGCCCTGGCGGCCCAGGTCTCCAAACAGAACGAAGGCCTGCTCAAGTCCGAAGCGGACATGCAGCTGAGGCTCGACCAGCTCGGCAGCCAGATCGAAGCGTTGCAGTCGCGCCTGGAGGACACCAACTACCGCCTGGGCAACCTCTCGCAGCAGATCGCCGCCACCAACCAGGAGCTCAAGGCCTTCCGCGCCCAGCAGCGCCTGCCGCCTGCCGAGGTGGATCCCAACGCCCCGGCGGCAGCGCCGCCACCGGCGCAGGTCGAGATCGATCCCCGTGCCCTCTACGACGCTGCCTACAGCGACTACGTACGGGGCAGCTACGAGCTGGCGATCCGGCAGTTCCAGGAGTACCTGACCACTTTCCCGACCACCGACCTCGCCGACAACGCCGCCTACTGGATCGGCGAGTGCTACTACCGACAGAAGAAGTTCAAGGATGCGATCACCGAGTTCGACCGCGTGCTCGAGCGCTACACCGGTAGCGACAAGGTGCCGAGCGCCCTGCTCAAGAAGGGCTATGCCTACCTCGAGCTGGGCCAACGCTCCCAGGGCGTGTCGCAGCTCCAGAAGGTGATGCGCGAGTACCCGAAGAGCGACGAGGCCAGCCTCGCCCGCCAGCGCATCAAGGAGCTCGGCGGTTGACGACGACCCATCCCGCTTGCTAAGCTGGCCGCTTTGAAGCTGAACGCGACACCGACGATCCGCTCGAACCACGAGTCACGAAGAAGGAAAGCCCCGGAACATGGCGAACAACAAATCCGCTGAGAAGCGCAACCGTCAGACACTGGTGAGGAACGCCCGCAACCGCGCCAACCGCAGCACGCTGCGGACCGCGATCAAGAAGCTGCGCGTGGCCCTGACCACCGGCAACCGTGAGGCCGCGCAGGCCCTGCTGCCGGAGACCCTCCGCACCATCGACGTCTCGGCGCGCAAGAGCGTCATCCACGGCAACACCGCCTCCCGTTACAAGTCTCGCCTCGCCCGCGCCGTCGCCAGCCTCGGCTAGCCCTCTGCCTGCCCCCCGGGCGGACACGCTGATCCGCCCCGCTACGAGACGCCTCCGAGTTCTGGTGGTAGGGGCGGACCAACGTGTCCGCCCTCCCCGCGTTCCCTTCTCCTCAGAACCCCTCGAGAAGATCCGTGATCACCGTCTCGGCGAAGCGGCCCGCCGCCTCGCGCAGGGCGGTGTCCTCCTGGTCGAAGTAGACACCCTGGGAAATCTGCAGCTGGTAATTCTCCTGAAACAGGTAGCTGTCGTTCTGCCACAGCACAGTCTGGTTGGTGTCCATCCGCCGGAAGGCCATCTGGGCCTCGATGCGCACCTGGTAGTCGGTGGCGCGGCCCTCGCTGTCGAAGGTCACCGGGAAGACGCTGAAGCCGGTGACCGAGCCGGTGAGCTCGGCATCGGCCTCGGCACCGGAGCGAACCACCGTAAACCGTGGACGGGTCAGCAACTCGTCGGCGATGGCACTGGTCAGGAACTGCTCGATCTGTGAGCGGGGAGTGCGGTTCTCGAGCGGCCGGACGTAGACCCGGCGGACGTCCTCGGGCAGGTTCTGGGCCCGGCCCACCAGGGCGTAACCGCAGCCGGACCCCAGCGGCACCACGAGGGCCAGGAGCAGCAGGGCGGCCCAGGAGCGGATCCGCGATTCGATCAGGAGCTTCATCATGCTTTCCTTCCAGAGGTGGGCAGGAGCTGGTGAGAGCGCAGCAGACCGTCGAGGAGGCCGTTGATGAATCGTCCGGACTGCTCGGAGCCGAAGCGCTTGGCCAGCTCGATGGCCTCGTCGACCACCACCAGCTGGGGGGTCTCGGGCTCGAAGAAGAGCTCGTAGGCGGCCAGGCGGAGGATGTTGCGGTCGACCGGGGGCATCCGCTCCAGGCGCCAGTTGTCCGCTTGCTGCTGGATCCGCTCGTCGATGGCGCCGCGCTCCCCGATCACGCCCTGTACCAGCATCTTGGCGTACTCGAAGGCCTCGCGCACGGTGTTGCGGTGGGTTTCCGGATCACCCTGGGCGTCACGCAGCGCTTCGGTCAGGTCGAAGCCCGCGATGACCTCCCCGGCTGAGCTGCCGCCCATCTCGCTCTGGTAGAGCATCTGGATTGCCATCTCGCGGGCCAGCCGTCGCTTCCCCACCTGGGCCTCCCGCACCGGGCTCAACCGGCACTCCCGGGCCGCAGGCGGGAGAAGAGGTCGGCCATCTCGAGAGCAGCCAGGGCGGCGTCCCAGCCCTTGTTGCCAGCCTTGCCTCCGGATCGCTCCGCGGCCTGCTGGCTATCGCCGCAGGTCAGCACACCGAAGGCGACCGGGATCCGGTAGCGGCTGGCCACGGCGGCCGTGCCGTTCGCCGCCTGGCTGCAGATGTAGTCGAAATGCGGGGTCTCCCCGCGGATGACCACCCCCAGAGAGATCAGGGCGTCTACCTGCCCTTGCGCCGCGAGCTCCTCCAGGGCCTGGGGAATCTCCCAGGCGCCGGGAACTCGCACCAGGTGCAGGTCGGCCTCGGCGACGCCGTGGCGCAGCAGGCAATCGATGGCTCCGCGCACCAGGTTCTCCACCAAACGCTCGTTGAAGCGAGAGGCGACGAGGCCGAAGCGCTTACCGGACCCTTCGAGAAGGCCGACCGTTTGTCTCATGTCGTTGGGAGGAAATTGGTCGGGACGCCGGGATTTGAACCCGGGACCCCCTGAACCCCATTCAGGTACGCTACCAGACTGCGCCACGTCCCGACCGAAGAAAGAGCCCTTTGGATTGCCACCTCAGCGCAGGCGGGCCAGGATCTCGCGAGCCTGGGTGAGCGCCTCCTCTACGCCTCGGCGGATGGTTTCTATCCGCTCGGCTGCCCGAGTGTCAAGCTCGAGCTCAGCCTGCTCGGGCGGTGCCGGCTCCACGCTCGTCTCGACCCGAGGAGCCGGCGGTCGGACGGTCGGTCCACCAGCTGCCATCTCGGTTTCGAGCTTCTTCTTGGCCCCGGCGATGGTGAAGCCCTCTTGATAGAGGAGCTCCTTGATGCGGCGGATGATCGCCAGCTCGGACTCACTGTAGACCCGCTGCCCCGACCGGCTCTTGCTCGGCGCCAGCACGGGAAACTCTGTCTCCCAGTAGCGCAGGACATAAGGCTGGATGTCGAGGAGGCGGCAAGCCTCGCCGATCTTGTAGTAGAGGCGTTTGGACTCGGCTTCGCTCATTCCGACGACTTGAGGCGCCGTGCCGGCTTGAAGGAGAGGCCCTTGTGGGCCGGAATGACGATGCGCTCGCCGTTGGTGGGGTTGACTCCAACCCGCCCCGGCCGGGCGGTGATCTCGAAGCTCCCGAAATTCTTGATGCGGACGGGCCGTCCGTCCCCCAGGGTGGTCTTGACCGTCGAGAAGATGGCTTCGACGATCTCGGAGGCCTCGTTCTTGGTCAGACCGCCATGGCGTTGGTAGACGGCATCGATCAGATCCGCCTTGGTGAGGCCCTTCCGGCCCTCCTGGACGTCTTTCTTCCCAGCCACTTCAGCGCACCCCACCGTTCCTGACCGCACCATTCCTGACCGAGACCGGAAGCGTAAAGTATGACATGAAGTATATGGGCAGAAGGACGCATGGGCAAGCACTTTTCGGTCCTATTGCCTTTTCCGGATCACCAGCCGGAGGGGCACACCCGGGAGGTCCAACGCCTCGCGCAGGCGATTGGCGAGGTAGCGCCGGTAGGGATCCTCCCGCAGTAGCGTACGGTTGGCGAACACCAGGAAAGTCGGCGGACCGGTGGTGGCCTGGGTGGCGTAGTAGACCTTCCAGGGAGACCCGTGGAGGGCCGGTGGCCGAAAGCGGCCCACCGCTTCCTCCATCAACCGGTTCAGGGTCGAGGTCTCGAGCCTCAGCTGGAAGCCGGCGATCAGCCGGTCGAGGGCGCCGAAGATCTTCTCCACTCCTCGCCCAGAGGTCGCCGACGTGTTGACCCGCGGTGGCTCGCCCAGGATCTCGTCGAGGCGCTCGTAGGAGGTCTCCAGCCGCTTCCTGCCCTCGGCATCCAGCAAATCCCACTTGTTGACCACCACCAGACAGGCCCGGCCCAGCTCGAGAATCACTCCGGCGATCGACAGGTCACCGGAGGTCACGCCGGTCGCGGCGTCGATCACCAAGACCGCCACGGCCGCACGCTCGATCTGTCGGCGGGCCAGGAGCACGGCGACCTCGTCCGGCGCCTCGGTGATCCGGCTGCGCCGCCGGATGCCCGCGGTGTCGATGAAGAGGTACTCGCGCTCGCCGCGGCGCAGCAGGGTGTCGATCGGGTCGCGGGTGGTGCCCGCCACCGGCGAGACCAGGGCGCGCTCGGTTCCCACCAGTCGGTTCAAGAGGGAGGACTTGCCGACGTTCGGCCGGCCGACGATGGCCACGGCCGGCGCCTCGGGAGGGGCCGGCTCGGCCGCGGCTGGCAGCACGGCCGCGAGGGCCTCACGCAGCTCCTCGATGCCTCGCCCGTGCTCGGCCGACAGGGCCACCACGGTCTCGATCCCCAGGCGGTGGAACTCCGGCAGGCGTTCGCGGGCCTCGCGGGTGTCGGTCTTGTTGACCACCAGGACCATCGGCTTGCCCAGGCGTCGCATCGGCTCGAGCACCTGCTCGTCGCCCACGGCGGGGCCTTCCCGGCCGTCCACCACCAGCACCAGGAGATCGCTCTCCTCGGCCGCGATCATCACCTGATCCCAGAGGCCCCAGGGGTCGTTTCCCTTCATCAAACCGCCGGTGTCGACCACCTCCACCGTGTGGCTGGCGTCGAGCACGGCCTGGCCGTCGATGCGGTCCCGGGTCACGCCGGGCTGGTCGTGCACCAGGGCCTTGCGCCGTCCAACCAGGCGGTTGAAGAGAGTAGACTTGCCGACGTTGGGTCGGCCGATGATCGCGACCCGCGGCAGCGAGCTCATATTTGACACCTCGAAGGAAGCTTGCCTACAATCCGGTCCCGGAGCGAAAGTGGCGGAATTGGTAGACGCGCAAGATTCAGGATCTTGTGGTCGAAAGGCCGTGGGGGTTCGAGTCCCCCCTTTCGCACCAAAAACTCTTCCCTAGTCGTCGGTCCTAGCGAGCAACAGCTTCGCTTCGACCAGACGCTCGCCCCCAACCCCCTCGATCGCCCCATCCACCTTCACCAGGCGGCCGAAACGGCCGGCGATCTCGATCCGACAAAGCCACTCTTCTCCCACCACCAGGGGCGCATGGAGCTCGGCCTGATCGATACCGGCAAGCAGACCCTTGCCGCCCCCCTCGAGTAGCTCCGGCAGCAGGCAGATAGCGGCCTGGGCCAGGATCTCGACGCCGAGCGCCGCGGGCAGGGGGCCTTCGCCCCGTATCCAGGTGGCATTCGCCGTCAGGCGCAGGATGCCGCCTCCGGGGCGTTCCTCGACGAGCTGGAAGGGATAGCGGTGCGGGAGCACTCGTCTCAAGCCGAGGCGAGCTGCTTCGCCTGGACGAACTCGGCCAGGGTATCAACCGAGGCGAGGGCCTTGGCCCCGACTTCCTCGTCTTCGATCTTGACGCCGAATTCCTGCTCGATGCCCAGCACGAGCTCGAGGGCATCGATGGAATCGAGGCCGAGACCGTCACCGAAGAGGGGGGTGGAGTCACCAATATGGGAAGGATCGATGTCGAGCTTCAGTCGCTCGACGATTGTGCGCTTGATACGGCTCTTGAGGTCGGAGTCCACAATCATGACGGCGGATCCTACCATGAGGGCCCCTTCAGGCCATCACCAGGCCACCGTCCACGCGCAGCACCTGGCCGGTGATGTAGGCCGCCTCGTCCGAAGCCAGGAAGGCCACCAGAGATGCCACCTCCTCTGGCCGCCCCAGCCTCTTCAAGGGCACCTCTTCGAGATAGGCCGCGAGCTTCTTCTCGGACAGGCCAGCGATCATCTCCGTGTCGATGAAGCCCGGCGCCACGGTGTTGGCCGTCACCCCATAGCCGGCGAGCTCCCGGGCGAGGACCTTGGTGAAAGCCGCCAGGCCGGCTTTGGCGGCGCTGTAGTGGGCTTGGCCGCTCTGGCCCACGATGCCCGACAGGCTGGCGATCGAGAGGATCCGCCCCCAGCGGCGCCGCAGCATGCCCTTGACCAGGGCTCGGGTGAGCAGGTACGGCCCCTTCAGGTTGACCTCCATCACCTCGTCCCAGTCCTTCTCGGGCAGGAAGGCGAAGAGGGAGTCCTTGATCAGGCCGGCGTTGTGGACCAGCACGTCCACGCTCCCCCACTCTGCCTCGATCTCCGCCGCCAAGGCCCGGATGGCCTCGCCGTCGCGCATCTCGAGGGCGTGGGCCTGGCCCCCGATCTCGGCGGCCAGGGTCTCCGCTTCGTCCTTCTTGGTGCGGTAGGTGACAGCCACCTTGAGGCCCCGGGCGGCGAGGGCGCGGGCCACCGCCGCCCCGATGCCACCGCCGGCACCGGTGACCAGGGCGATTCTCTGCCGGGCTTCTTCCATGGCGCCGATCCTATCCCCTGGTCGAGGCCAGGGCGTCGGCGATCGAGATCCAGGGCAGGGCCGCCAGGAGCTCCTGGAAGCGCCCGCGATAGCCCTCGCGGCCGGTCTCGTGGACGAAGCCGGCGAAGCCGGTGAGCTGGCCGGGCGTGGGCCGGCCCGTAATCTCCCAGGGGTGGACCACCCCGACGGCCAGCCTCCCCTGCGCCACGGCTCGCCGGAAAGCCCTCTCGATCCAGGAGATCCGGGCCAGGCGGCCGGTCCAGCTACCGGTCGGCAGATGCAGCGGCCCGGCCCAGGAGAGGGGCGGAAGCTCGAGCAAGGAGCGCTTTTCCACCGGCCCGGACCAGACCAGCCGATGGGGATCCCGGGGGTTCGACCAGCGCCCCGCACCGAGGTAGGGGGCCAGCGAGCTGTCCCAGCGGTAGCCGGCCTCGGCTAGCAAAGGCAGGTGGGGATGGGATCGGTAGCGGAACGACCACTCCGGCGCCCGGAACCCCTCGACCGGCTGTCCGATCAGGTCCTCGATCTGCCGGCGGGAGTCCACTGCGTCGCGACGGAACTGCTCGGCGCTGCGCTCCGAGACACGCAGATGCCAGAGGCTGTGGCTGGCGACCTCGTGGCCGGCCGCGGCGATCTCCCGCACCCGTGCCGGCAGTCTTCTGGCTACCTCACCGAGCACGAAGAAGGTCGCCCGACGGCCGTGGCGGGCGAGGATCTCGAGCAGGTCGGGCAGGAGGGCGTCCAGCTCCTCGGCGAGCCCGGCCGGCCGGCGTCCGGGATCGATGAAGGAGGGCACCAGACAGGTGTGGTACCACTCCTCGACGTCGATGGTCAGACAGCAGGCCGGCGCCAGGTCGACCGGCCGCACGGCCGGCTCAGAGCTCATCGAAGACCTGGACCCGGATCGAGGCGAAGACGATGCGGCTGGTGTCCCGGAACGGCTGGAAGTGGCCCGGGGGGCAGCCCTCGTAGATGGTCCGGATCGGCACCTGGACCAGACGGGCATGGAGCTTCGCGGCCTTGAGCAGCATCTCCGACTCGATCGCGTAGCCGCGGGTGCGCAGGTGCATCGAGCGCAGCAGGCGGGCGTCGAGGAGGCGGTAGCCGCTCTGACTGTCCTCGAGCTCGTAGCCGGTCATGTGGGAGAGGATCAGCGAGCCGACGTGGTTGGTCCAGTAGCGGGCGCGGGGGATCTTCTCGCTCTCGCCCATGCGGGAGCCGATGATCAGCTCCGCGTGGCCCTGGTCCCAGGCGGCGAGGAAAGCCGGGAGGTCTGCGGGATCGTGCTGCCCGTCGCCATCGAGGACTACGACGGCGGCCGGCGCCTCCACCAGGGCGAGCTCGATGCCCCGGCAAAGCGCGGCACCCTTGCCCTGGTTCTCGGGCAGGCTGGTGACTTTCGCGCCGGCCGCCCGGGCCTGCTCGGCGGTGGCATCCCGGCTGCCGTCGTCGACCACGTGGACCGTAGCCAGTTGGCGCCGGCACCCTTCCACCACCCCACCGATCGACTCGGCGCAACCGAAGGCCGGGATCACGGCGACGACGTCCGTCCTCATCACAATCGAGCTCGAGGGGAGGTTTATAGCACAGGGGTCCGGGGCCTTTTGCGACCTTGCCCACCCGCGGTGCCTTGTGACATCCTTCACGAGGCCGATCGCACCGCCCTCGCGCTTAAGGCGTCTGCCCGGAGCTCGCTCCGGCCGGCCGGTTCTCGGTCTGTCATCCTGGTACGTTCGAGGAGGGCTCGCAGGAGATGCCGCAGCAGTACTACCCCGTGCTACTGGCGATCGGGATCGCGCTGACCATCGGCGCTGCGATGCTGATCGTCTCGCAGCTGGCCGGACGCCAGGTGGGCGGCAAGGTGAAGCTGGCGCCCTACGAGTCGGGCGTGCCCTTGCTCGACGTCTCCCACAAGCGCCTCTCCGTCGCCTTCTTCCTGATCGCCATCGATTTCATCGTCTTCGACCTCGAGGCCGCCTTCCTCTTCCCCTGGGCCCTGGTGATGAAGGACGGAGGCTGGCCCCTGTTCTGGGCGGTGATGACCTTCGTCGCCTTGATCCTCGTGGGTTACGCCTACGTGTGGCGCAAGGGCGGGCTGGACATCGCGGTCCGGGGCCAGCGGGCCATCAAGGCCTAGCCGGGAAGGGCTTTAGAGCCGTGAGCCACGATCCGAACGTGAACGCTCCCCATCGCGGGATCCTGCCCACCGAGGTGTGGAGCCGGATCGCCGAGATCCGCACGCGCTACCCCACCGCCCGAGCGGCCCTGCTGCCGGCCCTGCACCTCGCTCAGGACGCCAGCGACGGCTGGCTGCCCGACCCGGTGATCGAGGCGGTGGCCGTCGAGCTGGCGCTGCCACCTTCCGACGTCTACGGTGTCGTCACCTTCTACGACCTCTTCCACCAGAAGCCGGTGGGCCGCCACCGCATCCGGGTGTGTACCAACGTCTCTTGCATGCTGCGGGGCTCGGACGAGATCATGGCCACCCTGCACCAGGAGCTGGGGACCGCCGAGGACGAGGTCACCGCGGACGGGCGCTGCTCCTACGTCCACTTCGAGTGCCTGGGCTCCTGCGACACCGCGCCGATGATGATGGTCGACAAGGAGTACCACGAGAACCTGACGCCCGAGCGCGTCCGCCAGATCCTGAAGGAGCTGCCCTGATGGCCTTCGAGCCGGTGCTGACCAGGAACGTCGGCCACCCCGAGGTCCTCGCCGTGCGCGGCTATCGCGACCGGGGGGGCTACGAGGCCCTGGCCAAGGCGCTCAAGATGGAACCCGCGGCGATCATCGACGAGGTCAAGGCCTCGGGCCTACGTGGCCGTGGCGGGGCGGGCTTCCCCACCGGCATGAAGTGGAGCTTCATCCCCAAGGACAGCGCGAAGCCCAAGTACCTGGTGGTCAACGCCGACGAGTCCGAGCCGGGCACCTTCAAAGATCGCCTGCTGATGGAGAAGGACCCGCACCAGCTGATCGAGGGCTGCATCATCGCGAGCTATTCCGTGGCCGCGCACACGACTTATATCTATATCCGTGGCGAGTACGTCTACGCCGCGGACGTGCTCGAGCAGGCGATCGCCGACGCCTACCAGCACGGCATCCTGGGCGAGAGCGTGATGGGCTCCGGCTTCCGCCACGACATCTACGTCCACCGCGGGGCCGGAGCCTACATCTGCGGTGAGGAGACCGGCCTGCTCGAGTCTCTCGAGGGCAAGC
The DNA here is from genome assembly GCA_044869955.1 of Thermoanaerobaculia bacterium. GTDB lineage: Bacteria > Acidobacteriota > Thermoanaerobaculia > Multivoradales > SZUA-115 > CALMKX01. Next base: position 22,130 of record JBIOYC010000343.1, read on the forward strand.
GGGGCCAGCCGCGGGTGAAGCCTCCCTTCCCCGCCGTGGTCGGCGCCTTCGGCTGTCCGACGGTGATCAACAACGTCGAGACCATCACCTGCGTGCCGCACATCCTCGAGCGCGGCGCCGCCTGGTTCGCGGCGATCGGCACCGACGCCCGCAACACCGGGCCGAAGCTCTATGCCGTCTCCGGCCACGTCGAGAAGCCCGGCACCTACGAGCTGCCCATCGGCGTGACCTTCCAGGAGCTGCTCGACGCCTGCGGCGGCATGTGGCAGGGTCGGCAGCTCAAGGCCTACGTGCCCGGCGGTGCCTCCGCCGCGGTGCTCACCGCCGACGACCGCCACCTCGCCCTCGACTTCGACACCATGGCCAAGGCCGGCAGCATGCTCGGCTCGGCGGCGGTGATGGTGCTGGACGAGACCACCGACATGGTGCGGGTGGCCTACCGCTTCGCCAAGTTCTTCAACCACGAGTCCTGCGGCCAGTGCACCCCCTGCCGCGAGGGCACCAACTGGCTGGAGCTGATCCTCCACCGGATTCTCGACGGCCACGGCCAGCCCCGGGACATCGACCTGATCGACTCGGTGGCGCGGCAGATCGGCGGCAACTCCCTCTGCGCCCTCGGCGACGCCGCCGTGGGGCCGGCCCGCTCGATCGTCCAGAAGTTCCGCCACGAGTTCCTCGCCAAGATGCCGGCGGCGGCCCTGGCCGCGGCCAGCTAGGAGCCTTCACGGATGCCCATCGTCACCATCAACGACCGCACCGTCGAGGTCGAGGCCGGCACCAACCTGATCGAGGCCGCGCGCGAGGTCGGTGTCCAGATCCCGCACTACTGCTATCACCCCCGGCTGTCGATCGTCGGCCAGTGCCGGATGTGCCTAGTCAAGGTCGAGGGGATGCCGAAGCTGCAGGCCGGCTGCTCCACCCAGGTCATGAAAGACGGCATGGTGGTGCGTACGGATACCGACGAGGTCGATGAAGCCCAGCGGTCGATGATGGAGTTCCTGCTCATCAACCACCCCCTCGACTGCCCGATCTGCGACCAGGCCGGTGAGTGTGGCCTCCAGGACTACTCCTTCAAGCACGGCGTGGCCAGCTCCCGCTTCGAATACGACGACAAGCGCACCTATCCCGAAAAGGAGCGCATCCCCCTCGGCCCCACCGTGCTGCTCAACATGAACCGGTGCATCCAGTGCACCCGCTGCATCCGCTTCACCCACGAGATCGCGGGCACCGGCGAGCTGGGCTTCTTCGAGCGCGGCGCGCGCACCGAGATCGGCACCTTCCCGGGCAAGCCCCTGGACAACGACCTCTCGACCTGCGTGGTGGACGTCTGCCCGGTCGGCGCCCTGACTTCGACCCGCTTCCGCTTCGCCGAGCGAGTCTGGTACCTGGACAAAAAGCCGTCGATCTGCACCGGCTGCGACGTCGGCTGCAACGTCACGCTGGAGCACCGCCGGGGCGAGGTGCGGCGGATCAAGCCGCGTTACAACGCCCAGGTAAACGACTACTGGATGTGCGACGACGGCCGCGCCACGCACGAGCGCTGGAAGGCCCTGCCCCGCCTCCAGACCCCGCGACTCAACCGCAACGGCCAGGGGCCGACGCCCGCCACCTGGCGCGAGGCCCTCGATCTGGTGGCTCGTAAGCTCGAGCGGGGTGGCTCGGAGGGCTCGATCGCCTTCCTGGGCTCCGGCTTCCTGTCGACCGAGGAGGCCTTCCTGCTCACCGCCATCGCCGAAAAGGTGGGCTCGCCCCACCGCACGGTGGCGAGTGGCCATGGCAAGGCCCATCGCATCCCCAACCTCGCGGGCGGTATCTCGGGCCGGGAGAGCTCGCCCAACCGGCGGGGTGCCGAGCTCGCCGGGCTGGTACCGGGACCGGGCAGCTTCGACGCCGCGAGCCTGCTCGGTGGTGACAAGGCCGCCGAGTGCGCGGTGCTGTTCGTGGCTGACAGCGACTTCGGCCCCGAGGCCCACGACCCGGCGGCCGTCGAGAGGCTGCGTCGCGCCCGCTTCCTGGTGGTGATGGGCTGGGCAGACTCGCTCCTGGCCCAGGCTGCCGACGTCATGCTGCCGATCGCCACGCCGGCCGAGAAGTCCGGTACCTACGTCAACGTCGGGTGGCGGGTGCAGGCCTTCGAGGCCGCCTTCCCGCCTCCGGCGCAGGTGCGCCCCGGGGTCGAGGTGCTGGTCGACCTCGCCTCCCGCCTGGACGCTAGTTGGGCGGATGCCGACCTCGCCGGGGTTTTCGCTCGCCTGGCGGCGGCCCGCCCGGCGTTTGCGGGCCTGACCTGGAGCACCTTGCCCGCCATCGGCGCGGCCCTCGCCGTCGAGGCCGCCGCCTCTGCCTAGGAAATCAGGATCGCCGTGAGCCAAGACCTCGTCGCCACCCTGCTCAAGATCGCCCCGTTCCTGGGCTTCTTCCTGGGCCTGCTCGCTCCCCTGATGGTGTGGGTGGAGCGCCGCGGGGGTGCGCTGATGCAGGACCGCCCGGGCCCCAACCGATTGGGCCCGTGGGGTTTGCTGCAGCCCCTCGCCGACGCCCTGAAGTTCATCTTCAAAGAGGACGTGACCCCGAGCGAGGCCGACAAGCCGCTCTACTTGGTGGCTCCCGTGCTCGCCTTCCTGCCCGCGCTGACCACTTTCGTGGTGCTGCCCTTCGGGCCGCCGGTCGCCGTCGGCGGCAAGACCATCAACCTGGTGGTGGCCGACGTCGACAGCGGGGTGCTGCTCTTTCTGGCCCTCTCGAGCCTCTCCGTCTACTCGCTGGTCTGCGCCGGCTACGCTTCCAACAACAAGTTCTCGCTGATCGGCTCGATCCGGGCCTCGGCGCAGTTGATCAGCTACGAGCTGGCGATGACCATCGCCGTGCTCGCGGTGCTGCTCCCGGTCGGGACCTTCCGGCTCGACGCCGTGGTCGACTACCAGTCCGCGAAGCTGTGGAACGTGGTGCCGCAGTTCATCGGCTTCCTGGTCTTCCTGGTCGCGATGTTCGCCGAGACCAACCGGCTGCCCTTCGACCTCCCCGAGGCCGAGTCCGAGCTGGTGGCCGGCTACCACACCGAGTACAGCGCCATGCGTTTCGCCGCCTTCATGGCCGCGGAATACATCAACATGATGGCGCTCTCGGGGCTCTGCGCCACGCTCTACTTCGGCGGCTGGAAGCTGCCCTTCGTGCCCATGCCGGAGGCCTGGTTGCCCGCGGCCCTGGTCGGCTTCTCGGGCCTGGCGCTCAAGATCTGCCTGTTCATGGGCCTCTTCGTCTGGGTACGCTGGACCTTCCCCCGCTTCCGCTACGACCAGCTGATGCGGCTGGGCTGGAAGGTGCTGCTGCCCCTCTCGCTGCTCAACCTGATCTGGGTCGCCGTCGCGACCCTCTCCGGATGGATGTAGGAGGGGCGGATGGAGCTCGCGATCTTCGTGGTCTTTGGCTTGCTCGCGGTGGTTTCCGCGGTGACGGTGGTCGCCCACCGCAACCCGATCTACTCCACCCTGAGCCTGGTGGTCACCCTCGCCGCCACGGCCGTGCTCTTCGTCCTGCTCGGAGCGCCGTTCATCGCCACCTTGCAAGTGCTGGTGTACGCCGGCGCGATCGTGGTGCTGTTCCTGTTCGTGATCATGCTGCTGAACGTCGGCCGCGAGGAGACCGAGGGCAGCGTCTCCCGCACCGGGCCCGGCCAGCGCTGGGGCACGGTGGTCGGCGCCGGCATCTTCGCCGGCACCCTGCTCGCCATCCTCTGGCGCACCTACGGAGCTGAATCCCTCGATCCCCTGACCGAGGAGCTCGTGGCGATCAAACCCCTGGCCGCCCTGCTCTTCGACCGCTACCTCCTGGCCTTCGAGCTGATCGGGCTGCTGCTGCTGGTGGCGGTGGTGGCGGCCGGCATCGTGGCCCGCCGCCCCGCTCCCGAGAAGGAGGGTTGATGGTCCCGATCTCCTGGTACCTGGTGCTCGCCGGCCTGCTCTTCGTGATCGGCACGATCGGAGCCCTGACTCGCCGCAACGGCATCACCATCTTCCTGTCGATCGAGCTGATGCTCAACTCGGTCAACCTGACGATCATCGGCTACTCGCGCCTGCTGGGGGACCAGCTCGGCCAACTGGTGGTGCTCTTCGTCATGGCGGTGGCCGCGGCCGAGGCGGCGGTCGGCCTGGCCCTGTTCATCGCCGTCTTCCGTCACCGCCACACCATCGACGTCAACCGCCTGAACCTCATGCGCTGGTAAGCGGGAGAGCCATGGAAGCGCAGAACCTCCTCTGGTTGATCCCCGCCCTGCCTTTCGCCGGTGCCGCCCTGAACGGCATCCTGGGCCCGAAGGCGCCGCGCTGGGCGACCAACGCCGTGGCCCTGGGAGCGCCCCTCGCCTCGCTCCTGGTGGCCCTGATCTGCCTCCTCGACTTCTTCGGGCAGGCGGCGCCCCGCCAGGCGATCGAACAGATCGTGTACGCCTGGACCACCGGGCCGCTGGCGATCGACGTCGCCTTCCTGCTCGATCAGCTCTCGGCGGTGATGCTCTTCGTGGTCACCTTCGTGGGCTTCCTGATCCATCTCTACTCCGCCGGCTACATGGCCCACGAGGAGGGCTATCAGCGCTACTTCGTCTATCTCAACCTCTTCATGGGCTCGATGCTGTTGCTCGTCCTGGGCAACAACTTCCTGGTCATGTTCATGGGCTGGGAAGGCGTCGGCCTGTGCTCCTACCTGCTGATCGGTTACTACTACCAGGAAACCACACCACCGGCCGCGGGCAAGAAGGCGTTCATCGTCAACCGCATCGGTGACTTCGGTTTCCTCGCCGGCATCCTGGCGATCTTCGACCGCTTCGGAACCCTCGAGTTCCGCGAGGTCTTCGGCAAGCTCGCCGACGATCCGGCCGCCGCCAGCGGCAGCTACGCCCTGGGGCTGACCTTCGCCAGCTTCGTCGCCCTCTGCTTTTTCATTGGCGCCATGGGCAAGAGCGCGCAGATCCCGCTCTACGTCTGGCTGCCGGACGCGATGGCCGGCCCAACGCCGGTCTCGGCCCTGATCCACGCCGCCACCATGGTCACCGCCGGCGTCTACATGGTGGCCCGGGCGAACGTGATCTATCAGCTGGCGCCGGACATCTCCCTCTTCGTGGCGGTGATCGGTGCCTTGACCGCGATCTTCGCCGCCACCATCGGCCTGGCGCAGAACGACATCAAGAAGGTCCTCGCCTACTCCACCGTCTCGCAGCTCGGCTATATGTTCCTCGCCGCGGGCGTCGGCGCCTACTCGATGGCGATCTTCCACCTCGGCACCCACGCCTTCTTCAAGGCTCTGCTCTTCCTGGGCTCCGGCTCGGTGATCCACGCCATGGGCGGCGAGCAGGACATGCGCCACATGGGCGGCCTGCGCAAACACCTGCCGATCACTTTCTGGACCTTCTTCATCGGCTGGCTGGCGATCGCCGGCGTGCCCGGCCTGGCCGGCTTCTTCTCGAAGGACGCCATCCTCGCTGCCGCCTTCGAGCACAGCAAGGTCCTGTGGGTGATCGGTCTGGTCACCGCCGGGATGACCGCCTTCTACATGTCGCGCCTGGTCTATCTGACGTTCTTCGGCAAGTTCCGCGGCACCCACGAGCAGGAGCACCACCTCCACGAGTCGCCGTGGACGATGACCGTGCCGCTGGTCATCCTGGCCGTGGGCTCGGTGGTCGCCGGCTGGCTCGGCCTACCGCCGGTGATTTCCGAGGTGAATCAATTCGATCACTTCCTGGCGCCGGTGATCCAGCCCCTGCACGCCGGCGAGCACGGGGCGCACCACCTCTCGCACACCACCGAGTGGATCCTGATCGCTGCTTCGATCGGCGTCGCCCTCGCCGGCATCTTCCTGGCACGGCGGCTGTACAAGGATCGCGGGCTGGCCGCCGAGCAAGCCTTCGCAGCCCGCGCCCCCGGCTTGCAGCGCCTGCTCGAAGGCAAGTATTACGTCGACGAGATCTATGATCGATTCATCGTGCGGCCGACGGCCTGGCTGGCCAGGATGTGCTTCAAGGTCGTCGACTCTCTGATCATCGAGGGCTCGATCGGCGTCGGCACCTTCCTGACCGAGCTCACCGGGGACCTCGCCCGCTTCTCGACGACCGGCAACGTGCGCAACTACGCCCTGTACTTCTTCCTCGGCGTGGTCGCCCTCTTCTGGTGGATGATCCAGTAAATGGAATCCTTCCTCGCGCTGGCAGCGGGCAACACCTTGACCCGCCTGGTGCTCTTCCCGGCGGTGGTGAGCCTGCCCCTCCTCTTCCTGCGTCGCGACCAGGTGGTCAAGGCCTACCTGCTGGTGGCTTCGTTGATCGAGGTGGCGCTCACCCTGCTCTACCTGGGCAGCCACGGCGGTGCCGACGGCGTGTTCTCCCTCACCCGCGACCTCGGCCCGGACGGCAAGCCCCTCGAGTGGATCTCCCGCTTCGGCATCCGCTTCGACCTGGTGGCCGACGGCATCTCCTGGCCCCTGGCCTTGCTCGCCGTGTTGTTGGTGCCGATCGTCCTGCTCGGCTCCTGGAAGGGCATCGAGAAGAAGTGGCCGGCCTATGGCGCCTCCCTGCTCTGGCTGACCTCCGGCGTGCTCGGTGCCCTCTTCGCCTACGACCTCTTCCTCTTCTACATCTTCTGGGAAGTGATGCTGGTGCCGATGTACCTGATCATCGGCGTCTGGGGTGGCGAGCGCCGGATCTACGCCGCGGTGAAGTTCTTCCTCTTCACCATGGCCGGCAGTCTGCTGATGTTGATCGCCATTCTGTGGCTGGTCGCCACCTACGCCCGGGTGGCCGGCGCCTGGAGCTTCGCCTACGAGGACCTGCTGCGCCTCGACCTGCCGGTGGGCGCCCAGATGTGGCTCTTCGCCGGCTTCGCCCTCGCCTTCCTGATCAAGGTGCCGGTCTTCCCCCTGCACACCTGGCTGCCGGACGCCCACGTCGAGGCCCCCACCGGCGGCTCGGTGATCCTCGCCGGCATTCTGCTCAAGCTCGGCACCTACGGCTACCTGCGCTTCGCCATGCCGCTCTTCCCGCAGGCGGCGGAGGAGGCCCGGCCCCTGCTGCTCAGCCTGGCCTTGATCGGCATCCTCTACGGTGCCCTGGTCGCCTGGGTGCAGACCGACATGAAGAAGCTGGTGGCCTACTCCTCGGTCGCCCACCTCGGCTTCGTGATGCTCGGCCTGCTGGCTGCCGACTTGGTGGCCTGGCAGGGGGCCCTGCTCCAGATGGTCAACCACGGCCTGTCGACCGGCGCCCTCTTCCTGCTGGTGGGCATGCTCTACGACCGGCGCCACACTAAGAAGTTCGAGGAGTTCGGCGGCCTCGCCAAGCCGATGCCGATCTTCGCCTTCTTCCTGGTCTTCTCGACCCTGGCCTCGGTGGGCCTGCCCCTGCTCAACGGCTTCGTCGGCGAGTTCATGATCCTGCTCGGCGCTTACCGCACCACCGGCTTCTGGGCGGTGGCAGCGACCTTCGGCGTGGTGCTCGCCGCGATCTACCTGCTTAAGATGCTGCAGCTGACCCTCTGGGGTCCGATCACCAAGGAAGAGAACCGCAAGCTCTCCGACCTCAACCTGCGGGAGATCCTGAGCCTCGCGCCCCTGGCCGTGCTCATGCTGGCCATCGGCGTGGCCCCAGCGCCCTTCCTGCAGCCGAGTGAGAAGGCCCTGGCGGCGACCCTGACGCAGTACCAGGAGCGACTCAAACAGCCACCGGCCACCGAGGCGAGGCTGTTGCCCCGCGAGACGACGGCCGCCCTCACCCGCGGGTCGGTCGCTGGTGGTGAGGAGGTGGAGCGGTGAGCGCCCTCGATCTGTCGTCCCTGGCCCCCGAGCTGGCGCTGACCCTGACCGGGATCCTGGTCCTCCTGCTCGAGGCCTTCATCCCGGCGACCCGGCGGCTGGTTACCCCCTTGACCGTGGCCGGCACGCTGATCGCCGCTTGGCTGGCCGTGGTCGTCACGAACGACGCCACCAACCGTTTGACCTTCGGCGGGCAGCTGGAGGCCTCCGGCAAGACCTTGATCTTCTCTCTGGTGGTGCTGGTCTCGACCGGTCTCACGGCGGTCGCCTCCGAGGGCTTCCTGCGCCGGGAGCGCATCCCGGTCGCCGAGTATCAGGCGATGCTCCTGTGGGCGGCGGTGGGCATGCTGTTGATGGTGCGGGCCCAGGAGCTGCTGACCATCTTCATCTGCCTGGAGCTGTTCTCGATCTGCCTCTACGCCCTGGCCGCCTTCCACCGCCAGGTCGCCTGGAGCCTCGAAGCCGCCATCAAATACTTTCTGATGGGCGCCTTCGTCAGCGCCTTCGTGCTGCTGGGCATCGGCATCATCTACGGTGAGACCGCCTCGACGGCCCTGCCGGACCTGGCGCAGTCCCTCGAGGCCGGGATCGGCTCCCGTTCTCTCTTGACCCTCGCCCTGCTGCTGCTGATCGCCGGCTTCGGTTTCAAGATGAGCCTGGTGCCCTTCCACGCCTGGTCCCCCGACACCTACCAGGGAGCGCCTTCCCCCTTCGTCGCCTTCCTCTCCGTAGCCCCCAAGGTAGCGAGCGCCTTCGTGATGCTGCGCCTGCTCGAGATCCTCGGCAGCAACACCCTGGGCGGCAAATGGCCGCAGCTGATCGCGATCCTGGCCGTAATGTCGATGGTTCTCGGCAACCTGCTGGCCCTGGTGCAGCGCGACATCAAGCGCATGCTGGCCTACTCCGGCATCTCCCACATGGGCTACGTGGCGATTGCCCTGGCACGGCCGACCGAGACCGCCTGGGCGCCGATCGCCGTCTACTTGCTGGCCTACGCCCTGATGAACGCCGGTGCCTTCGCGGCCGTCGCTCTGCTCTACCGCAAGGCCGGCGAGCCCTCTCAGATCTCCGATCTCGCCGGCTACGGCTACCGCTATCCGGTGCTCGCCGCCTGCCTCGCCATCTCCATGCTCTCCCTGGGCGGCATTCCGCCCACCTTCGGCTTCATCGGCAAGTACATGGTCTTCCTCCACGCGATCGAGAACGGCGCCCTGTCCCTGGCGATCGTCGGCGTGATCGCCAGCCTGGTGGGGGTCTTCTACTACCTGCGCGTGGTCTACACGCTGTACATGAAGCCCGAGGGCGAGACCGAGACCCTGGTCCTGGACGGCTGGGGCCGACTGGCGGCATGGGTCGCCGCGGCGGCGACCCTGGTGCTCGGGGTCTGGCCCGGGGGGCTGCTGAGGTGGATGTTCGATGCCGTGGCCGGGGCCCCCTGAGCCTACGCCGGTCGAGCTCGGCGAAGTCTCGCCGCTCATCGTCAACCGCCTCTCGGTCTATCTCGGGTGCCTGCGTCGCTTGCAGGCGCAGGGGCTGCGGCGAATCTCCTCCAAGGAGCTGGCCTCTCGCTTCCGGCTCTCCGCCACGCAGATCCGCAAAGACCTGGCGATCTTCGGCGACTTCGGCATCCGCGGCGTGGGCTACGACGTCGACCAGCTCACCGCCCGGCTGACCAACGTGCTCGGCCTTGACTCGCCACGGACGATCGTGGTCGTCGGCGTGGGCAACCTCGGCAGCGCCCTCGCCCGCTACCTCGGCTTCAACACCGGCTCCTTCCACGTGGTGGCCGGGGTGGACAACAGCCCGTCGGTGATCGGCCGCAAGGTCGGCAGCTTCCTGGTCCGCCCCACCCGCGACCTGCCCGAGGTGGTCGCCGAGACCCAGGCCGAGATCGGCCTCCTCACCGTCCCCGCCGAAGCGGCCCAGGAGAACTACGACGCCCTGGTCAAGGCCGGCGTGCGCGGAGTCCTCAACTTCACCCCCGCCCGCATCAAACCCGTCCCCGAGGTGCCGGTCAAGGACGTCGACCTGCGGATTCACCTCGAGGAGCTGGCGTTTTTGTTGGCGCGGTAGGGGGGAGGGCGGACGAAGCAGGAGGGCGCAGATTCTCTGTAGGGGCCGACCCATGCGTCGGCCCTCCCCGGCCCCCAAGAGGGCGGACACATTGGTCCGCCCCTACGGATCGGAGGGCGCAGATTCTCCGTCGGGGCCGACCCATGCGTCGGCCTTCCCCGTCCCCCAAGAGGGCGGACACATTGGTCCGCCCCTACGGCCGGAGGGCGGTGATCGGTTGGGTGGGGTTCTCCATGTCCTCGGCCCAGGCCACGGGGTTGTTGGCGATGTATTCGCGGACCCCGTTCAGGGCGTCCTCGTTGCGGATGATGTGATCGTAATAACCCCGCTGCCACAGGCGGCCAGGGAAGGCTCGCCAATCCTGTTCCTTCACGCCGCGCAGGTAGGCATTCGTGGTCATGGTCTTGAACCACTGCACCAGCGCCGACACCGAAGCGCTCTTGGTTTCGTCCCGTAGGGGCGGACCAACGTGTCCGCCCTCTTGCTGTTTCCGCCCTCCGCCGTCCCCGCTCAGCATCACCACGCCATGCAGGTGGTTCGGCATCACCACATAGGCATCCAACTCCACGCCCGCGAGCCTCTCCGGCAGGGCCAACCACCACGTTTCAACCGTCTGGCCTGCAGGGCTCAACTCCACCCGGCCGTCCACGACATCCCCCAGCAGACAGGCCCGCTCTTGCAGAACGAGCGTCACGAAGTAGGCGCCAGCTGAGGCGTAGTCCCAGCCCTGGAGCCGCATGAGGCGGCGGCGGGGGCGCTCGGGGTCGAGGCGCATCGAGTTTGCGTAGCGTACCCCGGGTGACGATCGAGACAAACCCGGAGGGCGGACACAGGGGTCCGCCCCTACGGCCGGACTCCGGAGGTCTCCTGTAGGGGCGGACCAACGTGTCCGCCCTCCTCGTCTCGTCCGCCCTCCCCGACCCGGTAAACGCTCAGCGCCGACTCCCCATACCGCCGCTGCCGCACCCGCTCCAGATCTCCCAGCCGCCCGGAAACGGTGACCCGCGAAGAATGCTCGAGGACCAGCTCTCCCTCCCGGGCCAGCCAGGGCTCGGCGGCGCGGAGGAGGTCTTCGTAGGCTTCGAAGTCGTAGGGGGGGTCGGCGAAGATGAGGTCGTAGTGCTCTCGGCCCAGGCGCTTCAAGCGATCGATCTCCGCGGGCAGGTGAGCGGCGAGGACCTCGATCCCCGTGGCTCCCACGGCTTCGAGGTTGGCGCGCAGGTGGCGCAGGACCTTGAGGTCGGCTTCGACGGCGACGACTCCGGCAGCGCCTCGGCCCGCTGCCTCCAGCGAGATCGCCCCACTGCCGGCGAAGAGGTCGAGGAGGTGGGCGCCTGGGAGGCGGTCCTGCCAGGCCGAGAACAGGGCCTCGCGCACCATCCCGGAGCTGGGCCGGACACCAGCGGGAACGCCGAGACGGTGGCCCTTGTGCGTGCCGCCGGTCAGGCGAAGAGAGCCGCCCGCCCCGGGCGGACACGTGGGTCCGCCCCTACGGCCGGAATCCGGAGTACCGATGGGAGTCCGGGGCTCGGTAGGGGCGGACCCATGTGTCCGCCCTCCGATCTTGCCTTTCAGCGCTCCCCCTCCACCACCAGGCCGATGAACTCGCCGGAGAGGTTGTCGACCGCCACGTAGATCAGGAAGGGCTGGTCCACACCGACGAGCTCGACGCCCTTCTTGTCGGTGGTGAAGCCGACCACGCGGAAGCGCACGCCGTCGCGGCGCTCGAGCACGTCGCCGTGCTGGGGCTGGTAACCCCCCGGCAGGCCGCGCAGGTCGGCCTTCGCCCTCTGCTCGAGCTCCTCGATGATGGCCCGCACTCGCGAGAGGGCGAGCGAGACGCTGGCGAAGCGGTCGAGCCGGAAGACCCGCTCCGGCTTTTCCGGGAGAGCCAGGCGCAGCTCGCAACGCTCGACCCAGGGGCCGCTCGGGGCCGAGGTGCGGGCGTCCGTCTCGCTCAGGTCTTCGGCAGCCAGCCGGCGCAGGTAGGCGTCCAGCTCGTCCGGGCCCAGCTCGGCAAGGCGGAGCTGCCTCTCCTCTCCCCGCTCTTCGCGGACCCGCACGGTGCCGTTGGCGAAGAGGGTCAGGTCCCTGCGGGCGAGCTCGCTCTCGCAGGCCAGGGAGAGGCGCTCGATCGTGCGCAGGTCCTGTTCGGCAGGGAGCTCCTCCGCTTCCTGACCGGTCAGGGGAAGGCCGGCCAGGAGCCCCAGAGCGAAGAGTCGCCGCACGCTCATGGCCGACTCGGCTCCGCTTGAGCACGGGCGGCTGCCTCGAGCCCGAAATCCATCTCCTCTTCGGGAGCGATGAGGCCATCGAGACGGGCCCGGCGCACAGCCTGGAGGGCCCGGCCGACGAGGGGGCCGGGCGCGAGCCCGCGGGCGACCAGGTCCGAGCCGCGCAGGCGCACCTCGACGCGGCGCAGCTCACGCGCGTAGCGCTCCACCCAGCCGCGCTCGCTGCCGCCCTCGATCCAGAGCAAGAGGAGCTCCTCCTCGGCGAGACGCTCCAGGCACTCGGCCACTTGATGGGGGCGGCTGGCGGCGGTGCCGAGCACCCGCCGCGCCTCCTCGCGTACGGCTTCCTCCCCCACCACCACGCGGCGGTCCTCGGCGGTCAGGGCCAGCCTTCCGGCGACCTCGTCGCGCTGATGGCTGGGCAGTCCGGCCACCAGGGCGGCGAGGATGGCCCGCCAGCGCACCGGGGCCTTCGGCGTGCGGATCTCGCGCTCCCAGCGGGCCAGCGCGTCGCGCAGCTCCGCCAGGCGGTTCTTGAGCGAGGAGCGCCAGAGCAGGTCCGGGTGCAGGGTCCCGAGCAGCCCGAGCTCCGCTCCTCGCTCGAGGATGGCCAGGACCTGGGCGGGATCCTCGAGCCAGCGCACCACCTCAACCCGCAGGCGGTCCCCCGAGACCCGCTCGAACGCCTTGGCCGCCAGGGCGCCGGCCAGCTGGCGCTCGCTCTCGGGGGACAGTCGCAGCCCGAGCCGCACCTCGAAGCGCACCGCCCTCAAGGCGCGGGTGGGGTCTTCGAAGAACGAGAGGGCGTGGAGCACCCGCAGGGTCCTTGCCCACAGGTCCTCCACCCCACCCTGCGGGTCGATCAGCTCGAAGCCGCCTCCCGGAGGCAGGCGCAGGGCGAGGGCGTTGACGCTGAAATCCCGCCGCCGCAGGTCGAGGTCGATCGAGCTGGCCTCCACCCTGGGCAGGGCCGCCATCCCTTCGTAGGTCTCCACTCGGGTGGAGGCGACGTCGACCCGCGCACCGTGGGGCAGAGCCAGCGTGGCGGTCAGGAACTCGGGGTGGCGGTGCACCTCACCGGGTAGCTCCTTGCCCAGCTCCTCGACCAGCCGCCCGGCGTCGCCCTCGACCGCCAGGTCGAGATCCCGCACCGGACGCTCCAGGAGCAGGTCGCGCACCGGCCCACCGACCAGGAAGACGGGCAGGAAGAGTCGCGCGGCGCAGCGCCGCACCAGCTCCACCCTTTCGAGCACGGCCGGCGCGAGCAGCTCATCGGCTCGGGCGAGGATGCCACGGGCGCGCTCCTGGGCCGGCGAGGAAGGGGCGTCCACCGGGACGAGGCGGGCCAGCAGGTCCTCCGGCGTCAGCAGGGCGGGAGGCCCGGTGCGGGAAGGCTCGCCCACGGCGACCACCCGCTCCGGGCAACGGGCCAGCGCTCGCGC
>JBIOYC010000344.1:0-32300 GCA_044869955.1 Thermoanaerobaculia bacterium
CCCCCCCTACTCGCCCCTACCCCAGTGGCCGCCGGTCCAGGACCTCCCTCACCTTGCGCGCCAGCACGTCGGCGGCGAAGGGTTTCTGCAGGAAGGCCCCTTCTTCCTCCGGGACCCCGTGGGTCCACACCACGTTGTCTGTGTAGCCGGAGAGGTAGATCACGGGCAGCTGCTTGCCCAGGCTGGCGAGGCGGTTCACCAGGTCGCGACCGCTCATGCCGGGCATCACCACGTCGGTGATCAGCAGGTCGGGGAGAGGGGCTCCCGGCGCGCTCAGGCGATCGATCGCCTGGAAGCCGTCGGCCGCCGCATCGACGCGGTAACCGAGCCCTTCGAGCAGCTCCCTGGTGGACTCGCGCATCGGTGCGTTGTCCTCCACCAGCAAGAGGTGCTCGCGGCCGCGCTCGGCGGTCTTGGGGCGCTCCGGGCGCGACGGCGTGGGAATCTGATGCGGGCCCCGCGGCCAGTAGATCTTGAAGGTCGCACCCTGGCCCGGCTCGCTGTAGAGCCAGATCTTGCCGCCGCTCTGCTCGACGATGCCGTAGACGGTGGCGAGCCCGAGACCGCTGGCACCGCCGGAGGACTTGGTGGTGAAGAAGGGCTCGAAGACGCGCACCTGGATCTCGGGCGGGATGCCCGGGCCGTTGTCCGACACGGCGAGCAGGACCCAGTCGCCGTCGGCGCCCCCGGAGTCGACCATCCGGCCCGGCTGGACGTTGCGGGTCTCGACGGTCACGTACCCGCCGCGCGGCATGGCCTCGCGGGCGTTGACCAGCAGGTTGAGCAGCACCTGCTCGAGCTGCGAGGGATCGATCATGACGCTCCACAGGTCCTCGTTCAGGTGGAACGAGATCTCGATGTCCTCGCCGATCAGCCGGCGCAGCATGGGCTCGAGCTGGCGGATAACGTCGTTGAGCCGGACCACCTCGGCCTGCGTGGGCTGGCGCCGGGCGAAGGCCAGCAGGCGTTTGATCAGGGCCGAAGCGGAGTGCGCGGTCTGGATCACCGCGTCCATCTTCGCCGCCACCCGGCTGCCGGGCTCGGCCTTCATGCGCACCAGCTCGCAGTGGCCGGTGATCGCGGCGAGGTAGTTGTTGATGTCGTGGGCGATCCCGCCGGCGAGCCGGCCCACGGCTTCCATCTTCTGCGACTGGAGGAGCTTCTCCTCGCTGTGGCGGAGGGCCAGCTCGGCGCTCCGCCGCCGTTTCTCGCGGGTGGTCAGGCCGGCGAAGGCCGTGGCCACGATGATCAGCCAGGTGGCCAGGATCCCGGTGAACAGCCAGTTCCAGCGCTGATGCTGGCGCACGAGCTCGCCGTGGATGCCCTCGGCGAGGGTTTCGGCGCGTTCGGCGAGGTCGCCGAAGACCCGGTCGTATTCGAGGTCCAGGGCCGAGCCCGGGCCCGCGGGCTCGTGCCGGGCGTAGGCGGTCAGCCGTGCCTGGGAGATCTCGCCCAGGCGATCGATCCCCGAGCGCAGGATCAGGGCCTCGCGCAGCAGCTCCGGTTGGGCGATCGGCTGCAGGTTGAAGCCGTCCCCGGTGGTCCCGCCCACCAGCAGCACCTCGGTCGCGCGTTCGGCGCGGAGGAGGGGGGCGGTGATGTCGAGGGGGTCGATCGCGTCGCCGGTGACCAGCTCTTCGACCCACAGATGGGAAGTGGCGAGGCAGGTGCGCACCTCGGCGACGAGACGATGGACCTCCAGGTCACGGCTCGCCAGCCGCTCCCGAGCCCAAGCCGTGCCGAGCAGGAGGAGGAAGGAGAGAAAACCGAGCCCCGCCACCACCAGGGGCAGGGTGAGGAAGCGGCGCAGGAAGGCCTGGGCTCTCTCGGCGTTCAAGGAGAGCCTCCGTCCGGGAGGACGTTCGGTCCCGGAGATTGGAGCCTCAGGAGCTGGTGGGGTTGCCGGCAAGGGTCCTGAGCCGGAGGAGCAGGCGTTCGAGAGCCCTTTCCGTGGTCCGCCGCCGCTTGGCCGCCTTGACGAAGAGCAACAGGGCGAGGGTCGCCTCGTGGGGCAGGTCCTGGGAGAGGAAGACCGGGTAGCTCTCGAGAGCCACTCTCTCGACCTCTTCCGGCTGGCCGAGGCGGAGGTGGGCGAGGGCCTGCTCGACCGACACCTGGGCAGCGGCCAGCGGCAGGCTCGCCTTCGCGAAGGTCGTGCGCACGCGCTCGAACAACTGCACCGCCGCGACCGGCTGGTCGAGCCTCAGGAGGATACGGGCCTGGAGCCAACGGACCCGGGCCTCGTAGAGGGAGCCTCGTCCGCGCTCCCAGACCTCGCGGGTGTTGTGGAGGAGGAGCAGGGCTTCCATCGGATGCCCGAGGGCGTCGACGGTGAGCCCGAGAGCCTGGATGACGTCGGCGAAACGCTCGGGCTCGGAGGTCTCTGAAAGATGCTCCGCCGCCGAGGTGGTGCAGGCCAGCGCGCCCTCGAAGTCTCCCTCGGTCCACCGCAGATGGCCACGGGTCAGGTCGACCAGACCCAGGCGATCCGGCTGACCCAGGCGCCGGTAGATCGCGCTCGCCTCCTCGAGACAGGCGGACTGCTGGGCGCGGTCGTTCTGGATCCGGTGGAAGATGCTCTTGAGAGCCTGAGCGTGCGCGCGAGTGAGCGGGCTGACCAAGTCGCTCGCGAGCAGGCTCGCGGTTGCGCTCCAGCACTCGGCGGCCTCGCGAGCCTTGCCGCAGAGGCGATAGGCGTTCGCCAGGTTGGCCCGGGCTTCCAACTGCAGGTCGGCCAGTACCATGGACCAGCCTGGGCGTTCGGGCAGGCCGTTTGCGAGCTGGACCGCAGCCTCCGCCAGGTCGAGCATCCGGCCGGGATCCTCGCGACGCAGGCCGAAGCTCGCGTCGATCAGCGCCCGACAGACCTCGGCGCGGCCCTCCTGGCCGCTGTTGGCGGCGAAGAGCCGGCGCTCGCTCGGAGACCGGGAGGCGTGCCGGATGGCACGCACTCGCGATTCCTCCGGCACCAGCAAGCTCGAGCTCCTGCCGGACGCAGCCGCAAGGGCCTGGGCGATCACCCTCCGGTACCTTCCTGCCTCTTCTGTCATCTAGAGGCAAGAGGTTATACGAAACCATGGCGCAAGGGAAGAACTTTCCCGGGCATCCTTGGATGCTCGGCCTCCCCATCGCCCGCAGCTCGGTGCGCCTCCGGGCTCAGCCCTCCTCGGCCCGACGGCGTTGCTGGCGCACGCCGGGGTCCTCCTGGGGTGAGACGACTTGGCACTGTGGCTTCCCCGCGGGGTCTGGCCAGCAGCCATCCTTGTCGGCAGCGTTGCGAGCGGGAGCCGGAGCCTCGACCTCTCGGACCTTGCACACCTGGCCCGCGGGATCCGGCCAACAGCCATCCTTGCTCAGAACCGAGAACCAACGAGTCAGGAAGCGGAAAACGTCAGAGCTCTCGCTCCAGGCGCCGGCGTGGGCCGGCAGGGCAGCTGCAACGAGCACGAGGGACAACAGGACCACGGACACGCGCGAACGGAAAGAAGGCATACATCCTCCATCCCTCCCACAGCGCGGCACACTGCGCGCCTCCATTGGCCACGGTGGCCGCATGCAACGGGATTGGCGGGAGTATGGAAGAAGACGTGAGAAAAGGTTACACCTCTACAGAACTGGGTCGGGAAAGGCCGGAAAAGTCCGGGGAAAAATTCCCTTACCCAGCGGGCGGAGGCGCGTCGGGGCCGCCGGCGGGGGACCGGCGGGGGGACGAGGCGCCTGCGGAGGTGCTTGGTGCAGGCGCTAGGCACCCTCCTCGCTGGCGCCCGAAGGACCGGAGGGAGGGCCGGCGGGAGCGCGGACCAGTGCCAGGAGCTGTGGCAGCTGGCGGAGTCGACCGGCTCGGGCGAGCGCCGCCAGGGCGGCGAAGAACTGGACCAGGGCGCGCCTTCGCCGTCGGCCCTGCCAGAGCAGGCCGGCGAGCTCGCCCAGGACCAGAGCCTCCTCCTGAGGCTCCTGGGCCTCGGCATGGAGGCGGGCTGCCGCTTGCCAGAGCTCGACGGCGCGAGCGGTATTTCCGGCCCCCGAGGTCAGGCGAGCGCGTTCGGTCAGGCAGGCGGCCAGCAGGGCGCCGGTGCCCTGGGCGGCGAAGGCTTCGGCACCCGAGAGCGCCCGCTCGGCCCGTTCGATCTCGCCCCGGACCCGGCAGGATCGAGCCAGGGCCAGCGAAGCCTCGCAGCGGCGATCGAGCACGAAGGCGGCACCGTAGAGGGAGGCGTCGAGACGGGCGGCGACCTGCTCGGCCAACCGCGCCTGGTCGACCGCGAGCTCGGCCCCGAGATCCGTCGAGGCCAGGCGGCGGCGCAGCGCTTCGAAGAGGGACATGTCCGGTGCCTGGCGCGCCAATGCGGCGAGCCTTTCGGCGGCCGGGAGGGAGAGCAGCTGGTCGAGTCGATGACGGGCCGAAGAGGCGCCCACCGGATCGACGGCCAGCCGGCGCACCGAGCGGAGGGCGGAGGTCAGGGCTTGCTCATAGGCGACCCGCGGCCAGCGCAGAACTGGATCCGCCGCCGTACTTCCCCTGGTGTCGGAAACTCGCGCCCTCAACGCGGTGGCTTCCATCGGCAGCTCCGGTAGCTCCTCAGAAGAGTGAAATAGAGCGTATAATGCGTGACACTAGGACGATGGAGGAGCAAAGTCAAGGCGGAACCGTGACCGAGAGCGGACGGGCTCGCAGGGATCACGGCTGTGTTAGGGTATCGCTGAAATGATGTCGGAAGAACCCGCGGAACGGCTCGCTCGGCGATTGGGGGCGAAGGTCCGAGAGGCCGGCTTCACCCAGGGTGAGGTCTCTCGGCGGTTGCGTTGGGGCCCGGACTACGTCAATCAGCTCCTGCGCGGAAACCTCGACCTTCGCCTCGATCACGTCTACGCGATCCTCGACACGATCGGCGTCACCGCGGGCCACTTCTTCGGCAGTCTCCACGGCGATGCCGCGAGCCGACAGCAGTATTTCCTGACCCGTCTGCTCCCCGAGCTGCTCGCCGAGGCCTTCGAGCCCGAGCATCGAGCGGCGAGCCAACCCCATCCGGCGGCCCGGCGACGTGGCTCGAACCGACCTCCGCCGCCGAACCCGGTCGCGGAGCTGGCTGCCGTACGGCGAGCTCGTGCGGCGAGGAAGAATGGCGATGGCGAGGATCCCGAAGGCCGCAGCCACTGAGGCGAGGCGGGCTTCCGGCCTGCTCGCCCGGCGCCTTCGCGGCTCCGGTTGGACGCAGGAGCGGGCGGCCGAAGCCCTCGACCTGTCGCTCTCCCACTTCGGGCGGGTGCTGCGGGGAGAGCAGCCGCTCAAAGTCGAGCTGCTCTACCGTCTGCTCGCCCTGCTCGAAGTCGACGCGGTGGACTTCTTCTCCGAGCTCCACGGCCCGGCTGCGGCCTTCCCGCCGGTCCGTTTGGCGATGGAGCGCGAGGAAGGGGGAGCAGGGCCGACGATCAACATCTTCCTCCTCCAGGACCAGCTCCTGGCCCTCGCTCGCAAGGCCGGCAAGCGGACCGCCCGCGAGCAGGCCAGCGCGGGCGAGGGTGCCCCTGGCGAGCCCGACTCCGCTCCCCGCCGGCGCCCGGGCTGAGGGCCTCGCCCGGCGCCCTGCCGAGCGCTTTCGGACTTTTTCGACAGAATAGGGCGCCATGACGCCCTCGCGCCCTGCCGGTCGCTTCGCCTTCCTTCGTTCCAGCTGCCTCTTCCTGGGGTTGAGCCTCGGCGGGGCCCTCGGCTGCGCGGGTCTGGAGGAGCCCGGGGCCCTTCCTCGGCTCGACGACGCGCTCACCGAGGCCGACGTCGAGCGGCTCGCCGCTGCGGCGCGAACCGCCCGTGCCGGTGGCTCCGCCGGGAAGCCGAGAGGCGGCCAGGGCGGGCGCCTGGTGGCGGTCAGCCTGGGCCGCGAGTGCTCGACGGCCCGGGTGGCGCTCGGCAGGGGTGACACGGTCGATGCCGCGCTGGCTGCCGCGCTGAGCGACCTCCTCGGGCGGGTGCCGGCCGCGGAGAGGGGCCGCGGGCCCCTGCGCGTCGACGTCCTCGCCCGGGTGATGGCCGAGGAGACGGTCCCCGAGAGCCGCAGCCTGCCCATCGAGAGGGGGGTGGAGGGTGTCTACCTGCGCGAGCTCGGACTGCTCCTGCTGCCGGACGAGCTGGCCTCCCGCGGCCTGGTCAACGGCAAGAACCGGCTGCAGAACGGCCGGCTGCGCTCCTACTTCGAGGCCGGGAGCCGCGCCGAGCCCACCCCCGAGGAGGACCTGGGGGAGGCTGGCGAGCCGTTCCAGCGGCTGCGCTTCGAGAGCTTCGCCATCCACCACGACGGCCGGCTCGTCCGCCTCTTCCGGGGTAATCCCCTCGCCTCCGAGATCAGCCCGGGAAGCCTGCTCGAGGCCGCTCGAGAAGGTGGCGACTACCTGGTCCGCCACCAGCGTGAGGACGGCGACTTCGCCTACGAGTACGACCCCTCCGCCGACCAGGTGTCCTCGGACTACAACCTCCTGCGCCACGCCGGCAGCTGCTACGCCCTCTTCGAGCTCCATGGCGCCACCGGCGACTCGCGTTACCTGGCGGCCGGCCGGCGGGGCCTCGAGGCCCTCTGGCGCCGGCTTCAGGCGCCCCGCCCCGAGGACACTGCCGCCGGCTTCCGCACGGTGGTCTCGCCCGGTCGGGAAGCCAAGCTCGGGGGCGCCGCGCTGGCCCTCATCGCCCTGCTCCAGGAGCGCGAGGTGACTCCGGCGCCGGCTCCGCTTCCCCCACTCGCCGTCGAGCTGGCCAGGTTCCTGGTCTTCATGCAGGACGTGGACGGGCACTTCCGCTCCAAGTACTTCTATGGCGAGCCCGACCCCCGGCCCTTCGATTCCATTTACTACCCCGGAGAGGCGATCCTGGCCCTCGCCCGGCTCTCGGACCTCGATCCCGATCCCCGCTGGCTCGCCGCAGCGCGCAAGGGGGCAGACTGGCTGATCGAGGTGCGGGACCGCGGCAAGGAGGTCGCCGACCTACCGCACGACCACTGGCTGCTGATGGGGCTCGAGGAGCTCCACGCCAAGACCGGGGACCGCCGCTACCTCGAGCAGGGCCGGCGCATCGCCCAGGCGATCCTGGAAGCGCAGTGGGGAAGCGATGCGCCCTGGCCGGACTGGCAGGGGGGCTTCTACCGCCCGCCGCGCAGCACCCCCACGGCCACCCGCGCCGAGGGCATGGTGGCGATGACCCGCCTGGCCGAGCGGGCAGGGCTCGACACGGCGGCCTATCGCCGCTCGCTGCGCGACATGGCCGGCTTCCAGCTGCGCACCCGTCTGGGGCCCGAGGCGGTGCTCTTCGTGGCGCGGCCGGACCTCGCCCGAGGGGGCTTTCGGGCGGGCCTGACCCAGGACGAGGTGCGGATCGACTTCGTCCAGCACAACGTCTCGGCCCTCCTGGGGCTGCGCGGGTTGCTGCTCAGCGTTCCGCTCGAAGCCGGTAGCCCACGCCCTTGATGGTCTCGAGCAGGGGAGGCCGTCCCTCGGGGTCGATCTTCTGGCGCACCCGGTGGACGGTGACGTCGACGACGTTCGAGAAGGAGTCGAACGAGTCGTCCCAGACGTGCTCCACCAGCTCGGATCGCTTGACCACCTGACCGACCCGTCCGAGCAGGTACTCGAGGACGGCGAACTCCTTCGGCCGCAAGCTGACCGGCTGGCCGGCCACCGAGACCTCGCGGGCGGCGCGATCCATCTCGACGTCGCCGGCCCTGAGCGAGGCGATCAGCTTGCGCTCCCGCCGCCGGAGCAGCGAGCGCACCCGCGCCGACAGCTCCTCGAGCCGGAAGGGCTTGGTCAGGTAGTCGTCGGCGCCGCTGTCGAGCCCGCCGATCTTGTCCTCGACGGTGTCGCGGCCGGTGAGCATCAGCACCGGCGTCTCGACCCCCGCCGAGCGCCAGCGCCGGAGCAGCTCGAGCCCTGAGGGTGGGGGGATCGACCAGTCGAGGAGGATCAGGTCGTAGGGGTTGAGGTCGGCCAGCTCATCGGCGGTTCTCCCGTCCGGCGCCAGATCCACGGCGTAGCTCTCGTCCTGGAGAGCCTCGGTGATCACCTCGGCAAGCTGAGCGTGGTCCTCGACGAGCAGGATTCTCATGGCCGTACTGGGAGGGGTCGTGACGGAGAGATCCTATCGCCGATTCAGCAGCGGGGAGGACTGATTCTCGGCGCTGTCCTGAAGCCTATTTTGGTGGGCGGAGAGATGCTCAAGGCGTTTCATGTTCCTGAAAGGATGCCAGGTCGATACTGCCGGCCAAACCTGAGGAGGCAACATGAAACGGAAACTGCTTCGCTTCGGCCTCGCTGCCCTCGCCCTGATAGCAGCCCTGGCCCCGCCGGCGAGCGCCCAGGTCGAGCTGGAGCCCGACGACGGCTCCTTCGTGACCGAAGCCGCTCCGGCCCCGGTGTGTGAGCGCCAGCTCACCGCCAACGTGGTCGCCCTCGATCAAGTGTTCTTCTGGAACCGGCTGGGTGCTTTCCAGCCCCACGGCATGATGTATGCCCTCGAGCGCGACGTGGTCCACAACTCCCAGACCCAGAGCTCCAGCTGCTCGGTGCCCAAGGTGCCGCTGGCGGCGGGGCAGGTCCAGCTGCGGCCCGGCAAGCGACCACGCCCCCTGGTGCTGCGGATGAACGTGGGCGACTGCCTCACCATCCGCTTCACCAACCTGCTGGCCCCCGCGCCGGTGGATGAGGAGCAGCCGGCGACCCGCTCGGCGTCGATCCACGTCCAGGGGCTCGAGTACGTCAGCGGCATCACCGACAGCGGCTTGAACGTCGGTCTCAACCCGACCGGCGGCGTCGTGGCCTCGGGCCAGACCACCTTCTACCACCTCTACGCCCGCGCGGAAGGGGCCTACCTGATGTACAGCGGCGGGGCGATGGTCGGCGGCGAGGCGGACGGCGGCTCGATCGGCGCCGGCCTCTTCGGTGCCATCAACGTCCAGCCCCGCCAGACCGAGTGGTATCGCAGCCAGACCACCCAGGCCGACCTGGCCCTGGCGATCACCAACGGCTATCCGGCCACTTCGAAGTACCCAGTCATCGACTACGGCGCCACCTATCCAGCCGTCAACGCTGACTGCCAGCCGGCGGGAACGCCCATTCTGGGCATGCTCTCCTCCGCCTACGAGGTCGTCCACTCGGACCTGACGGCGATCATCACCGGCCCGAACCGGGGCAACCTGCCCGCCGGTGCCTACCCGGGGACCGTGCCGGGCATCTATCCCGATCGCCAGGAGCCGTACCGGGAGTTCACCATCATCTTCCACGATGAGATTGGCGCCGTACAGGCGTTCCCTCACTTCCGGGACGAGCTTCTCCAGCATACGTTGCATAGCGTTCGTGACGCCTTCGCCATCAACTACGGTACCGGTGGCGCCGGCGCCGAGGTGGTTGCCAACCGTCTCGGAGTGGGGCCGATGCACGAGTGCATCGAGTGCAAGTACGAGGAGTTCTTTCTCACCAGCTGGGCGGTGGGCGACCCGGCGATGGTGGTGGACGTCCCCGCCAACGCCCCCTGCACCGAGTCGGACTTGAAGCAGGGCCTCAACTGCGCCCCCACCCCCGGGCCGAAGGCCACCCGCGCCTACTACCCGGACGATCCCTCGAACGTCTACCACAGCTATTTGAACGACAACGTCAAGTTCCGCAACCTGCTGGCCGGGAGCGACGACCACCACATCTTCCACCTCCATGCCCACCAGTGGCTGCACTCGCCCAACACCGTCGGCTCCTCGTACCACGACTCGCAGTCGATCGGTCAGGGCAGCTCCTACACCTACGAGATCACCTACGGCGGTAGCGGCAACCGCAACCGCACCGCCGGTGACTCGATCTTCCACTGCCACTTCTACCCGCACTTCGCCCAGGGCATGTGGAGCCTGTGGCGCGTGCACGACGTCCTCGAGACCGGCACCCGGCTGGACGACGCGCGGCGTCCGGAGTCCACCATCGGCCCCGGCGGCAGCGTCATCGTCCAGACTCGTGCCCTGCCCGACGCCGAGATCAAGACCGGCACGCCCATCCCGGCCCTGGTCCCCATCCCGAACCTGCCGATGGCGATCAATCCGGCGCCGGTGACGCTGGTCGACGGCGACATCGACTGGACGGTGCCCCCCGTCTCCAACCCGGGCTATCCCTTCTTCGTGCCCGGCAAGGCCGGCCACCGGCCGCCGAGTCCTCCCCGGGACATCCTCTGGGACGGCGGCCTGCGCAGGCACGTCCTCACCGACGGCACCTTCATCGAACAGCACACCCGGCTCAACTTCGACAAGGAGATCCTCACCGCCGCCGCCAGCTTCCTACCCGAGGCAGGCACCCCGGCCGAGGAGGCGGCGATGAGGTTCCACGCCCGCCAGTCCGTGGTGACCCCACGTCCCGACGGCCTGCCGGCTTCCCAGGTCTTCCAGCTCAACGGAAGGCCGCCGGCGCCGGGCGCCCCCTTCGCCGAGCCTTGTCCGGTGGCCCCCGCCACCGACGCCTGCGTCCAGAACCTCGCCAGCTGTGCCGTCAACCAGGCCGACCGCGTCTACAAGGCCGCGGACGTCCAGATGGACGTGGTGCTCAACAAGGCCGGCTGGCATTTCCCACAACAGCGCCTGATCACGCTGTGGGAGGACGTGCTGCCGACCCTGACGGCGATCCGCCCCCCCGAGCCCTTCTTCTTCCGGGCCAACAGCCAGGAGTGCATCGAGTTCCAGCAGGTCAACCTGACTCCCTCGGTCTACGTCCTGGACGACTTCCAGGTGCGCACGCCGACCGACATCATCAGCCAGCACATCCACCTCGTGAAGTTCGACGTGCTCGCCTCCGACGGCGGCGGCAACGGCTGGAACTACGAGGACGGCACCATGGCCTCCGAGGAGATCCAGGAGCGAATCACCGCCATCCGGGCCTGGAACGGCTGCGCCGGAGACCTGCACGGTGGTGACCCCGACGACGGCACCGACGCCTGCCCGGTGGTCGCCGCTCACCCCTTCTTCACCCCCCAGGGCATCGACGCGGACTGCGACGGCCACGACGACTGGCTGGGCGCCCGTACCACCGTCCAGCGCTGGTGGGCCGATCCGGTCCAGGACACCACCAGCGGTCCCGACCGCACCTTGCGCACCGTCTTCACCCACGACCACTTCGGCCCGTCCACGCACCAGCAGGTCGGTCTCTACGCGGGTCTGATCATCGAGCCCACCGGCAGCACCTGGTACCAGAACGAGACCGGGGTGATCCTCGGCCAGGGCCGCGACGACGGGGGCCCGACCAGCTGGCAGGCCCGCATCGAGGGGCCCGAGAGCTTCCGCGAATTTCTGCTCGAATTCAGCGACTTCCAGCTGGCCTACGAGCCCAACACCTACGGCCCCCTGCCGGCCGGCCAGCTCCAGCTGTCCTGCCCCGGCCGTCTGGGCTTCGCCGATCACCCCAACGCCATCAACCCGCCGGCCCGCGAGGCCGTGGGGCTGCCCGGCCTCTACGCCAAGATCGACTACTGCCCGACCAACGAGTGCGACCCGGACGGCCCGATCGCGCCGGAGCTGATCGGGGTCGGCGGCCCACGGGTGCCCTGCCCGGAGGCGATCTCCGCGGCGGATCCCGGCTTCGGTGTCGTCAACTACCGCAGCGAGCCGATCGCCCTGCGTGTTCGCGATCCGCTGACCAACGCCCAGGCCGGCGGTCAGCCCGGTGACCTCTCCTTCGCCTACGAGACCCGCAGCGACCGCGCCGACCCGCTGCTCAACGGCGTGCAGAGCTCCTACATCCCGTATCCGCCGCTGACCAACAACCTCCAGCCCGGCGACCCCTTCACGCCGCTGATGCAGGTCTACGAAGGCGACCCGGTCCGGATCCGGACCCTGGTGGGCGGCCAGGAGGAAGAGCACACCCTCCACGTCCACGGCATCCACTGGCAGTACGAGCCCAGCGACGCCAGCTCCGGCTTCCGCGCCGGCCAGATGATGGGCATCTCGGAGGCGTTCAACTTCGAGATCCTCCGCATGCCGACCCTCGGATTCTTCGGCAAGGCCGCGGACTTCCTCTACAAGCCGAGCAACAGCAACGACTTCCAGTGGGACGGCATCTGGGGCCTGATCCGCCTGTTCCGGGACTCGACCCCCACCCTGCCCACCCTCTCCGCCAACACCGACGCCCGCGGCCTCACCCCCGAGCAGGAGGAGGGTCTCTTCCGTCAGGTGACGGTCGAGAGCTCGGATGCCCAGGCGAGCAAGGCGACGGCTTTCCCGACCACCAAGCCGATCCTCTGCCCGCCGAACGCGCCGATCCGTTCCTACGAGATCTCGGCGGTGGCCGCCAGCCAGGCCCTGCCGGCCGGCACCCTGGTCTACAACAGCCGCACCAGCTCGATGAAGCAGGTGCAACACTGCGGCAACGACATCTGTCAGGAGGAGTGCTTCGAGACGGCCGGCAGCTTCACCGGCCCGCTGCACGATCCTACGGCGATCATGTTCTATCGAGATTCGGACCTGGATCCGATCACCGGTCAGGTTCTGCCGGGCATCGCCATCGAGCCCCTGGTGCTCCGCGCCCTGCCGGGCGAGTGCGTCCAGGTCACGCTCAGCAACCTCATTGACCCCAACACCTATGCCGACATGGACGGCTACAGCGCCGTGCCGATGATCGTCGAGGGCTTCAACCAGAACGAGATCGATCCCTCGCTCGAGGTCAGCCTGCATCCGCAGCTCCTGGCCTACGACATCCGGCTCGCCGACGGCTCCAACGTCGGCATCAACCGCGCTACCTCGGGTGGTTTCAAGCAGACGGTAGCCCCGGGTGAAACCATCACTTATCACTGGTATGCCGGTCGTCTCACCCTCGACTCTGCCGGCAACCCGGTCTTCCAGCCGATCGAGTTCGGCGCCGTGCCGCTGTCCTCGGCCGATCCCATCAAGCACTCCAACAAGGGTGCCGTGGGGGCTCTGATCATCGAGCCGGCGGGCACGCTCTGGACCGAGGACGTGCTGTGGAACGTCACCCAGAACGCCAACGTCAAGACCTACGCCTCGGCCAACATCAGCACGCAGACCCAGGATCTCTTCCGCGAGCTCGTGACGATCTTGCAAGACGACGTCAACTTGCGCTACGGCAACGGAACGGCGATTCCCAATCTGGACGTTTCCCCCAACCCGACCGAGGCCGGCCAGGATGGCTTCAACTACCGCACCGAGCCGATCTGGTTCCGAGCCGGTTGGACGCCGGATTCGCCGCTGCGCTTCACCCGCACCTTCGACCAGTTCCACCTCGCCCTGCTCGACAGCTTCGTCGGCGGCCAGCGGCCGCAGACTCCGATCTGGACCGTCTCCCGGCGGCAGCCGGCGCGCGTGCGGGTGGTCCATCCCGCCGGCGACACCCAGGCCCAGGTCTACGAGCTCACCGGCCACGTCTGGCAGGAGGAGCCGTTCAACGCGAGCTCCACGGTGCTGGGCGTCAAGAGCACGTCCAACTGGGAAGGCTCGCACCCGGGCACCGGCCCCAGCGTCAAGCTCGACGTCCTGCTCGATTCGGCCGGCGGCCCGTGGGGCATCGAAGGGGAGCACCTCTATCGCACCTACGTCTCCTGGGCCTTCGACAATGGCCTCTGGGGTCTGTTCTACGTCCGTCCATGACCGAGGTTAGATTCCATGTTTGATCTCATCCAATTTCCATGGGTCCGTCGGCTGGCTGGTGCCGCCGTGGCCGCCCTCGTGGCGGCTGCGGTGCCCGGCTCGCCGGCGTTCGCCGCCCCGGCCGAGTCAGCCGCCCCGGTCGGGGCCCCTTCTTCCCCCGCCGCCGCCCCTTCCTTCCGGACCGTGGCAGACGGCCTCTCCCTCGAAGCGGCGCTGCGGCCGGTCAGCGATCACGCCGGACCCCTCGCCGAGGGCGACAAGCTGGCGGTCGAGCTGAGCTTCCGCGACGCCGCGACCGGCCAGCCCCTGGCCGGTCTGACCCCCGCGGCCTGGCTGGACCTCATCCCGCCGGGTGCCGACGACGGCCCGGACGCCTGCCGCGACAAGGTCCAGGCCTTCCTCTCGGGCTCCATGCTGTCGGCCCCCGCGGTCGACCTGAACACATTCTTCGTGCTCGCCCTGAACGCCGACCCCTCCCTCAACGTGGTCGATCCCCTGTTCAGCTTCGGCGGCAGCAAGCTGCTGGCGAAGGTGCTGCTGCCCTCACCGGGCGAGGACTGGGCCCTGTCGAAGGACGGCAGCCGGCTCTTCGTCTCCCTTCCCGACAGCGGCGCCCTGGCGGTGATCGACACCAGGAGCTGGAAGATCGAGCGCGCCGTGCCGACCGGCGGCCGGCCGGCCCGCCTGACCCTCCAGCCGGACGGCCGCTACCTCTGGATCACCGACGAGGTCGCCGGCGCCGGCGTCATGGCCCTCGATGCCACCAGCCTCGAGATCGCCGCCCGCATCGCCACCGGCGGCGGCCGCCAGCAGCTGGTGGTGCGCGAGGACGACCACTACGCCTTCGCCCTGAGCGAGCTCTCCGGCCAGCTGACGGTGATCGACGTCGCCCGGCTCGGCGCCATCGCCCAGGTGGCGATCGGCCCCAGGCCGGTCTCCCTCGGTTACTCGCGGGTCTCCCGCTCGGTCTACGTCGCCGAGTCCGAGCGGGGCGAGGTGGTGGCCGTCGACGCCGAGCGGATGAAGGTGGTGGCGAGGATGCAGGCCGAGCCCGGCCTGACGGCGCTCGCCCTGTCCCCGGACGGCCGCCTGGGCTTCGTGCTCAACACCGGCGCCGACCTGGTGCACATCTTCGACCCCGCTCGCAACCGCATCCTGAAAACCGGCGACATGAAGGACGGCCCGGACCAGATCGCCTTCTCGGAGACGCTGGCCTACGTCCGCCACCGGGGCAGCGAGGAAGTGCTGATGATCTCCCTCGGCGGCGTCGGTGCCGAGGGCACGCCGCTGTCGGTGGTGGACTTCCCGGGCGGCCAAAAGCCGCTGGGCGAGGCGTCCCGGCCGGCCTCGGCCGCGGGGATGTTCGCGGTCCCCGGCGAGCCGGCGATGCTGGTGGCCAACGCCGCCGACGGCGCCATCTACTACTACGAGGAAGGCATGGCCGCCCCCATGGGCAGCTTCCAGAACTACAGCCACGAGCCGCGGGCCGTGCTGGTGGTGGACCGCAGCCTGAACGAGTCCGCGCCCGGCCGCTTCGAGACCGCGAGCCAGCTGCCGGCCCCCGGCAGCTACGACCTCGCCGTCTTCCTGAGCTCGCCGCGGCTGGTGCAGTGCTTCCGCTTCGAGGTCGCAGAGAAGCCCGAGCTGGCGGCGGCTCGCCGCGCCGCCCTGGGGGCGGTCGTCGAGTTTGTCGAGGCGCCCAGCCGCGCCACGGTGGGGGAGACGGTCACCGTCCGCTTCCGCCTCACCGACGCCGTCAGCGGCGAGGCCCGCCCGGCACGCAGGGACGTGCGGGTGCTCACCTTCCTGTCGCCTGGCACCTGGCAGCAGCGCACCTTCGCCCGCCATCTCGGCGAGGGCCTCTACGAGACGAGCTTCGAGCCCCGACAGGCCGGTCTCTACGTCCTCCAGCCCGAGGCCCCCTCGCTCGGCCTCGCGATCAACCGTTCCAGCTCCTGGCAGGTGATGGTGGCCGCCCCGGCCACCGGCCAGGCTGGCGGCTCCTCCAACCGCTCCGTGGGGAGATGACTCATGTCCACACGTACCGCTCGCGTTTTCGCTCCGGCTCTCGCCTTCGCCCTCGCTTTGGCCGCGCTGCCGTCCGCCGCCGAGGAGGCCATGCCCTGCCACGGCCAGGCCGCGACGGCTGCCGCGGCCTCCGGGCCGGAGGCCTCCCTCTCGGCGGTCTCCCTGCCGGCCCTGACCCTCACCGACCAGCAGGGTCGCGCCGTCGACGTGCGCTCCCTCCTGTCCGGGCGTTGGGTCGCCCTCAACTTCGTCTTCACCCGCTGCACGACCATCTGCCCGCCGATGGGCGCCAACTTCGGCAAGCTCGCCAGGGAGCTGGGTGAGCGCCTGGGCCGGGACGTCGAGCTGGTCTCGATCAGCATCGACCCGGCGGTCGATACCCCCGAGCGGCTGCGCGCCTGGCGCGAGAAGTTCTGGCCGGGCGAGGGTTGGACCCTTCTGACCGGCGCCAAGCCGCAGGTGGACCGCCTGCTGCGGGCCTTCGGCGTGCCGGCGGGCGACCCGTCGGCGCATTCACCGCTGCTCTTCGTGGGCCGGGGCGAGGGTGCCTCCTGGCAGCGGCTCTACGGCATGACCCCGCCGGCCGAGGTGGTGGCTGCCCTCGACCGCCTCGCTCTGCACACCGACGAGGACGACCGCGCCAACAAGGTCGAGGCCGGCCGGGCTTACTTCACCGACGTCGTGCTGATCGACCACGAGGGCCACGAGCAGCGCCTGTGGAGCGACTTGATCCAGGACAAGACGGTGGTGATCAGCCCCTTCTTTACCCACTGCAACGGCGTCTGCCCCAAGCTCGCGGCCTCCTTGGGCAAGATCCAGGAAGGTCTCGGGGAGCGGGTCGGCAAGGACGTCTTGATCCTCTCGATCACCGTCGACCCCACGCGCGACACGCCGGAGCAGGTGGCTCAGTACGCCCGGGACGTCCAGCCCAAGGCCGGTTGGCTCTTCCTCTCCGGGGCCAAGGCCAACGTCGACCTCGCCCTCAAGCGCCTGGGCTACTATGTCGACCAGCCCGAGGCCCACACCAACCTGATGATCGTCGGCAACGAGCGCACCGGCCTGTGGAAGAAGGCCTTCGGCCTGGCGCCGGCGGCGGAGCTGATCTCGGTGGTCCGCTCCGTGATGGAGGATCAGGGCTGATGAGGAGTACGGGTTGACCGCCAACGCTCTTCGTCCGTCATCCCCGCGAAAGCGGGGATCCATCTTGGTCTCGTCCCCCTCCCTGGATTCCCGCTTTCGCGGGAATGACAGCAGGAGGGGTGGTCCCTCTCGATTCCGAACCAGCTTTTCCGAGTCGATGCGCTGGTTGTCCCTCTGCCTCTTCGGATTCCTGATCACGGGGATCCCGGCCTCCGGGGAGGATCTCTCCGAGGCCGAGCAGCGGGGGCGGACCCTCTACCGCACCGGCGTGGCGGCGGACGGCGGCGAGGTGCTGGCCCGGCTGGCCGGCGGCGGCGCCGAGCTGCCGGCCGCCACCCTTCCTTGCTCCAATTGCCACGGCTGGGACGGGCGGGGAAGACCCGAGGGCTCGGTCGAGCCCTCGAACGTCACCTGGGCCGAGCTCACCAAGCCCTACGAGGTGGCCGGCGGCCGGGGCCGCAAGCGCCCTCCCTACGACGAGCGGCTGCTCAAGCGGGCGATCACCCTCGGTGTCGACTCGGCCGGCCAGCCCCTCTCGGCGGTCATGCCCCGCTACCAGCTCAGCCACCAGCAAGCCGCGGAGCTGGTCTCCTACTTGAAGCGGCTGGAAGGGGAGCGGGATGCCGGCGTCGGCGACGAGGAGCTGGTGCTCGGCGTCGTCCTGCCGGCCGAGCCGGCTGCCGCCCGAGCCGTGGAGACGTTGCTCGGCACGTCGTTCGAGCGCATCAACCGCGACGGCGGCCTGTTCGGCCGTCGCCTGCGACTGGCCAGCCTCGCCGCCTCGGCCGGCAGTGCCACCCAGGCTGCCGCGCTCGAGAGCTTCGTCGAGACCCAGAGACCCTTCGCCTTGGTGGCGCCCCACCTCGCCGGTGCCGAACGGGAGGTCGCCGACCTCTGCGGTCGGCTGGGCCTGCCGGCCGTGGGCGCCGCGGGGACCGAGCCCGCCCTCGAAGGTCGCGGCTCCCGCTACGTCTTCTGGCTCACGCCCGGACCGACGGCCATGGTCGCCGGGCTGGCCGACTGGTGGCGGAAGCACCAGCCGCCCGGCCAGCGGCTGCTGGTGGTGGAGGGCAGTGGAGAAGGGCGGGCCTGGACCCGCGAGCTGGTCGGCCGCCTGGGCCCGGCGGCCGAGACCGAGGTGCTCTCCCTCTCAGTCGGCGTGCCGATCGCGTCGGTGCCGATCCGGGCGCGCGAGATGAGGGCCTCGGCCGTGGCCCTGCTGGCCCCCGGGGACCAAGGGGTGGCAGTCCTCGAGGCTCTGGCTTCCCTGCCCGAGCTGCCGGTGCTCGCCCCGGGCGTGGTGGTGGCCCGGCTGCTGGTCGCGAGAGACGGCTCCCGCGCCGGTAGAGCGATCATGACCCTGCCAGTGCTTCCCCAGGACCTCGATCCGAAGGTACTCCCCGCCGTGGGGGCCCTGGCCGGCCTGTCCGACGCCCGTGCGCCCGGCTTCCCCGAGGCCCGCTCGGCCTTCGCCGCGGTCAACCTCCTGCTCGAGGCCCTGCGCCGAGTGGGGCGGGACCTGCGGCGAGAGAAGCTGGTGGAGGCCCTCGAGACCATCTACGAGCTGCCCACCGGCGTGATGCAGCCCCTGGGCTACGGCCCCACGCGGCGCATCGGGGTCGGCAGCGTCTGGGCCGTAGAGGTCGACCTCGCCACCGGGAAGCCGGTGGGGGAGCCGGAGCTGCTCCCGATTCAGTAGGGCCCAGCGGCTCTCTCTCCCCTCCGACCCCCTCGCCCCCCGCAGGGGGGAGAGGGCCGGGGTGAGGGGGTGTTGCCGCGACGCCCGTGGGACCCCCTCACCCTAACCCTCTCCCCCATGTCGGGGGAGAGGGGATCGGACGGGGCTTTCTCCCCCCTCCGATGAGCGCTTTCCGTCTTTCCTGAGAGGAGGCCGTCGAAGGCTGGCCGGAGCGCGAGCGCGCTCGAGATGACACCCGCTCCTCCGACCCCCTCGCCCCCCGCAGGGGGGAGAGGGCCGGGGTGAGGGGGACTTTCGAAATATGCCAAGAGGTCCGGAGTCCATCGCCCGCGCCCGTGCCCTGCGCAGAGCTTCCACCGCCGCCGAGCGAGCCCTGTGGCGGGCCTTGCGCCGGCGCGGGTTGGGTGACTGCAAGTTCCGCCGCCAGGAGCCGCTTGGCCCGTTCGTGGTCGACTTTGTCTGCTTGGAAGCGCGGGTGGTGGTCGAGGTCGACGGCGGCGGGCACGCGGAGGAGGAGCAAGGGCGCTTCGACCAGAGCCGGACGCATCTGCTCGAAGGGCTGGGATTCCGGGTGGCGCGGTTCTGGAATCACGAGGTGCTGCGGTCGACGCGGGCGGTGCTGGAGGTGACCGAGAGGGAGCTGCGGAAGACCCCCTCACCCTAACCCTCTCCCCCGTGCCGGGGGAGAGGGGATCAGATGGAGCCTCCGAGCCCGCCGCACCACCCTCGTCTGGCGCCGACTCTGCGTCACCACCAACCAGATGAAGAGAACCGTCAACGCCAGGTTGGTCAGGTTGTAGGCGGCCCAGCGGTCGGGTGCCAGGCCCCAGAGCAGGGAGAAGCCGGCGAAGATCGCCAGCTGACCGGCGATCAGGCCCCGCCGAGGTTCGGGTCTCGACCAGGCGCCGAACAGGGCGAGGATGGCCCAGTAGTAGCGCGAGGCCACGGTCAGGGCGAAGAGGGGCACCATGCCGAGCAGCAGGGCGTCCCCCCGGCCGCGGCGCAGCGCGGTGGCGGCCAGCCAGCCGAGCAACAGCAGGCCGGCGAGGACCCAGTAAAGGGGCCGCTGGGCCGTCAGCGCGGCGCGGCGAGCCTGCTTCGACGGGGCGTCCGCCTCGGCTTCCAGCTCGAGGTGGCCGAAATCCCGAGTGAGGGCGTGGGCCAGGCCGATGCGCTGCTCGCCGGTCTGGTGGGCCTCGGTGTGGACGCCGATCTTGGCCGCGAACTCCCCCCAGGCCCCGACGCCTCGCGGCGTCAGACAGCCAATCCCGAAGCCGGCCACCAGCGCGGCGACGAAGGTCGCGGCGAAGAGCCCATCCCTCCGTGCCAGCCGGCGTCGACGCAGGAAGCGCAGGGCCACGGGCAGGGCCAGCGAGGCCACCAGCAGGGCGGGGAAGATTCGCGCCAGCGTGGCATAGGCGAAGGCCAGAGCCGAGGCGATCGGTTTGCCGCGGCGCAGCCAGGCGAGCCCCAGGCCGATGGCTGCGAACCAGTCGTATTGCAGGAAGCCGCCCACCAGGCGCTCCCGGTTGACCGGTGAGAGGCAGAAGAGCACCAGGATCCAGGTTGCCGTGCGGGCGCCGAAGGCCCGGCCCAGGGCCAGGAAGGTCAGGGGCAGGAGGATCAGGTCCAGCCCTGCGAGAGTCTTGAGGGCTCGCGGCGAGGTGGCGGGCAGAATTTCGGTCACAGCCCGGCCCACTACGGTCCAGAACGGCGTGGCGTTGTAGCCGCGGTCGCGGAAGATCCCCCGCCATTCCTTGGCCTTCATTTGCGGCGCCAGGGCCGACAGGTCCCGCGCCAGCTCCAGGCGCCGCTCCGAGGCCAGCTTCTCGAGCCACCGGGCCTCCTCCTCGGGCGAGGCCCTCTCGACCACCAGGTAGGAGTCGAGGTCGCGCACCCTCTCGATCGGCCGCCAGTAGTCACCGTGGGCCCGGTCCGCCGCCAGGCTCAGCCGATAGAGGTCGCTGTAGCCCACCTCGCCGAAGTACTTGGCCCCCACGTAGTAGTGGTAGACGTTCCAGACTCGCACCCAGGGCGTGGTGACGAAGCGCCAGAGGTCCGGACCGGCGGCGTGGGTGACGGCCGCCACGGCGAGGGCGGCGAGGGCCGCGCCCTGCCAGGGCCGAACCCGGCGCAGGCGCGGGCCGAGCAGCACGAGAGCGAGGCCGAAGAGGCAGAGGGCCACGCGCACCCAGGTGTCGGCCATGGCGGGGAGTCTGCCACGTCCCACCTGACCGCCAGATGAACGATTCGATCTCGATTCGGCAGATGGATGTCACGCCGGGGTCCCCGAGCTGCACCCCTCCTATCAGCGCCGCAAGGTCCGACAGATGTACCACTCCCTACTGGAGGAGAAGATGAGCCGAAAGCTCGTTTGGTTAGTGCTGTTCGCCTTTGGCAGCTTGGTCCAGGCTGCCCCGCAAGACACCGTCCCCACCGCCGCCCACTTCGCCGTTCGTGAGGTGAACCAGGTGGATGCCTTCGTCCCGGGTCAGCTGGACCTGCTCCGGATCGGCGAGGAGGACGTGGCTCGGGAGAGCCTCGGGCTGCCGCCAAGATTCGCCATCCCGGAGCGGGTGTCGCTCTCCCTCACCCAGCACGGCACCTGGGAGGAGCTGCCGGACGGCCGCCTGCTCTGGCGCCTGCGCATCCAGGGCCGGGACGGCGCCAACTCCTTAAACCTCGGCTTCACCCGCTTCCAGCTGTCGGAGGGAGCCCGTCTGCTGCTCTACGCGACGGACGGCACCCAGGTCCTGCGCCCCTTCACCGCCGCCGACAACGACGAGCACGGCGAGCTGTGGACGCCGGTGGTGCTCACCGACGACCTGATCGTCGAGCTCACCGTTCCGAAGGAGGAGAGGGAGCGGGTCGAGCTGGAGCTCGGCTGGGTGAACCAGGGCTACCGCGGCTTCGGCACCCTCACCGCCGACAGCTATAACAAGTCCGGCAGCTGCAACCTGGACGTCGAGTGCCTGGACGCCGGGGACACCTGGCGCCAGGAGATGCGGGCGGTGGGCGTGATCTCGACCGGCG
Organism: Thermoanaerobaculia bacterium; assembly: GCA_044869955.1. Classification (GTDB taxonomy): domain Bacteria; phylum Acidobacteriota; class Thermoanaerobaculia; order Multivoradales; family SZUA-115; genus CALMKX01. The sequence goes on from JBIOYC010000344.1 coordinate 21,508, forward strand.
GCTCCACCTTCTGCACCGGCTCGCTGGTCAACGACACCGCCAGCGACCGCAAGATGTACTTCATGACCGCCAACCATTGCAGCATCACCTCGGGCAACGCCGCGTCGCTGGTGGTCTACTGGAACTACCAGAACTCCTTCTGCCGCGCGCCCGGCAGCACCCAGAGCGGGCAGGCCGGCGACGGTCAGCTCACCCAGTTCCACACTGGCTCGATCTTCCGCGCCGCCAACGCGGCGTCGGACTTCACCCTGGTGGAGCTCGACGACCCGCCGGTCACCGCCTACAACCACCACTGGGCCGGCTGGGACCGCTCGACCGGCAGCCATGCGTGCAGCGCTTCGGTGCCCTGCGCCTCGATCCACCACCCGTCGACCGACGAGAAGCGGATCACCTACGTCACCAGCCAGATGGACAGCACCAGCTATAGCGGCACCACCTCGCCGGGCGACGGCACCCATCTCTGGGCCAAGTGGGCGACCGATCCGCCGGGGCCCTACACGGTCCCGGGCGTGACCGAGCCGGGCTCGTCGGGCTCTCCCCTCTACAACAACGCCGGCCGTTTCGTCGGCCAGCTCCACGGCGGCCCCTCCTCCTGCGGCGCCACCGGCAACAACCTCTCGGACTACTACGGCCGCTTCAGTGTCTCCTGGACCGGCGGCGGCACCAGCAGCACCCGCCTGTCGAACTGGCTCGATGCCGGGGGCACCGGCGCCACCACCACCAGCGGCATCGACCAGGGGGGCGGCGGCTGCACGCCGCCGGCGGCGCCGACCGGCGTCAGCGCCAGCGCGGCGTCCCAGACCCAGATCAACCTCTCCTGGACCGCCGCCTCCGGCGCCACCTCCTATACGGTGCTGCGCTCGACCACCAGTGGCGGGCCCTACTCGTCAGTGGGGACCTCGACCTCCACCTCGTTCTCGAACACCGGCCTGTCCTGCAACACCACCTACTACTACGTGGTGACGGCCTCGAACGGCACCTGCAGCTCGGGGAGCTCGGCGCAGGCGCAGGCCACCACCTCGGCCTGTACCGGCAACGTGCTGACCAACGGCGTGCCGGTCACCGGCATCTCGGGGGCCTCCGGCAGCCAGCAGTCCTGGACCCTGAGCGTGCCCGCGGGGGCCACGAACCTGCAATTCCAGACCTCCGGCGGCACGGGTGACGCGGACCTCTACGTGCGCTTCGGCTCGGCGCCCACGCTCTCGACCTACGACTGCCGGCCCTACACCGGCGGCAACGCCGAGACCTGCACCTTCCCGACCCCCTCGACCGGCACCTGGCACGTGATGCTCCACGGTTACGCGGCCTACTCGGGCGTCACGCTCGTGGGCTCCTACTCGACGGGCTCGGCCTGCACCGCCACCACCGAGGTGGAGCCGAACAACAGCCGCACGGCGCCGCAGGTCATCTCCGGCACCTGCAACCAGATCTCGGGCACCTTCCTGAACGACACCTCGACCGGCCAGGAGGACTTCTTCCAGCTCAGCCTGCCGGCGGGCCGCACGGTGACCGGTCTGCTCAACGGCCTGACGGTCGATTACGATCTCTACCTCTACAACTCGACCACGGGCGCCGCGGTGGCCAGCTCCACGGCCGGCGGCACCACCGCGGACCAGGCCTCCTGGACCAACACGGGGGCCTCAGCCGTCAACGTCTACGTCCGCGTCTACCGCTACTCGTCGACCCGCACGACCTATCAGCTGAAGGTGAGCTACTGACCCTGGCAGCTCCCTGACGCTCGAGCCGATGGCTTGTCCGGCGCCCGCCCCTCACTGGGGGCGGGCGCGGTTCTCAGCGGCCGCAGATGTCCATAGAATGTTGACCGGACATGCGCATCCTGCTGGTCGAGGACGATTTACCCCTGGGAGAGGCCGTCGCGGACGTCCTCCGCGACGAGCACTACGCCGTCGACCACGCCCCCACCGGCTCCGAAGCCGCCGAGCTGATGGCGATCAACGAGTACGACCTCGTCGTCCTCGACTTCCACATCCCACCCCCGACCGGCCTCGAGCTGCTCCGCGTGTGGCGCAGGGAAGGCCGGGCCTTGCCCGTGCTGATGCTCACCGCCCGCTCGGCGGTGGAGGACCGGGTCAGCGGTCTCGACGCCGGGGCCGACGACTACCTGGTCAAGCCCTTCGACTTCTCGGAGCTGCTGGCGCGGGTGCGCAGCCTGCTGCGGCGCAAGGAGAGGCCCCTCCAATCCACCCTCGAGGCCGGCGACCTGGTGATGGACCGCGCCGCCCACGAGGTGAGGGTCGCCGGCCAGCCGATCGACCTCTCGCCCAAGGAGTTCGCCCTCCTCGAATACCTCCTCGCCAACCGCGACCGCGTGATCTCCCGCACCGAGATCGAGGAGCACGTCTGGGACGCCTCCTTCGACTCGATGACCAACATCGTCGACGTCCTGGTCCATCGCCTGCGGAAGAAGATCGACGGCGACCGCGAGGACCGCCTGGTCCACACCGTCAAGGGGGCGGGGTACAAGCTGGCGGGGCGGCGGGGGTAGGGGGCAGCTCCACGTAGAACGTCGACCCCACCCCCACCTCGCTCTCCACCCACACCCTCCCGCCATGCAGGTCCACGAAGCGCTGGACGATCGAAAGGCCCAGTCCCGTGGAGCCGGCCGGAGTGGGTTGGCCTTCGGCCAGCTTTTCGAAGCGGTGGAAGAGGCGGGGGATGTCGGCCTGGGCGATGCCGGGGCCGTGGTCCTGGACGGCCAGGCGCAGGCGCCGCTCGCCGTCTTCCTGGCGCTCGGTGAGCGTCACCGTCACGCCCGTGGCCGGGCGGGTGTAGCGGATGGCATTACCGATCAGGTTTTCGGCGATCCGCCGGAACCGTTCCCGGTCCACCACCGCGCGGGTCTCGCCGTCCACGCGACAGACCAGCTCCACGCCGCGGTCCTGGGCCAACATGCGTTGGGTCTCGACCACCCCTTCGAGGATCTCCCCGGCGTCGATCGGCTCCGGCTCGAAGGGGATCTTGCCGCTTTCGATCGCCGTCGAGTCGAGCAGGTCGGAGACGATCGAGAGCATGCGGCGGGCCGAGGCGCCGATGCGCCGCGCGATCTTGGTCTGGCCGGGGTCCTCGCGGCTCTTGTCGATCATCAGCCCGGCGTAGCCGTAAACCACCGCCAGGGGGTTCTTGAGGTCGTGGGCGGCGATGCCCATGAACTCGCTCTTGAACTGATTCAGCCGCGTCAGCTCCTCGTTGGCCACCGAGAGCTGGTCGCGCTGGGCCACCACCTCGGCGGTGCGCTCGGCGACCAGACCCTCGAGCTGCCGGGTGCGGCGGAGCAACTGGCGGACCCGCACCTGGTAGGCCCCCCAGGCGAGCAGAGCCGCCGCCACCGAGACCAGCAGCACGAAGGCCGGCTGCTGCCAGAGGTGCGGCCGGACCGTGAAGGCGAGGGCCGCCCCCTCCGGGCTCCACACCCCATCCTCGTTGGCCGCCTGGACCACGAAGCGGTAGGAGCGGCCGGTGGGCAGGTTGGTGTAGGTGGCGCGGCGCTCCGCCCCGGCGTCCACCCAGGCGTGGTCGAAGCCCTCCAGCTGATGGCGGTAGCGCACCCGCTCCGGCTCGGCGAAGGAGAGGCCGGCCCAGGACAGCTCGAAGCGCTCCGTGCCGGCGGGCAGGATCGGCCGCTCTCGGGCGAGCAGGCTCTCGCCGTCGGCCAGGGCGGACTCGAGGACGATGCCCGGGGGCACCGGGTTCTGGGGCAGGCGGGCCGGGTCCACCACCACCGCCCCCTCGATGGTGGGGAACCACAGCCGGCCGTCGCGGGCGCGGAAGCCGGCCGGTTGGAAGGCGCCGTTGCACTCGGCCGAGCGCATGCCGTCGGCCTTGCCGAAGACCTCCGCCAGCAGCCTCTCCTGCCGGCCATCGAGCACGGCCGCGAGGTCCTGCTTGGCGATGCGGGCCACGCCGCGGTTGGAGGAGAGCCAGAGCCAGCCCAGCTCGTCGTCGAGCACCTGGAGGATGGCGTCCTCGGGCAGGCCGTGCCGGCGGGTGGCGACGGTGATCCGGCCGTCCACCAGGCGAGCCAGGCCGCCGCCGTAGGTACCGAGCCAGACGATGCCGTCTTCGTCCGTGTGGATCGCCGAGACGGTCGCCGAGGGCAGGCCCTGGTCAGGGCCGAGGCGTTCGACCTTCCCTCCACGGATCACTTTCAATCCCTCGCCGTCCGTGCCGGCGTAGAGCTCACCGTCGAAGCCCCGGGCCAGAGCCCACACCCGGTCGTCGGCCAGCTCGGCCTCGGGGGCGAACGGCTCGAAGCCGCCGTCGGCCTGGCGCCGGTAGAGCCCCTGTCCGGAGGTGCCCAGCCAGAGCGCTCCGGCGTCGTCCTCGGCGAGGGCGAGCACGGTGCCCGCCGCCAGCCCCTGCTCCGGGCCGAAGCGCTCGAAGCGCTCCCCCGAGCGGCGCAGCAGGCCCACGCCCCGGACGCCGATCCAGAGGTCGCCGCGGGAGTCCTCGAAGAGGGAGGTGATCGAGTCGCCGCCCAGCCCTTCGCGACTGCCGAAATGGCGGAAGCCGCCGGCGTCCAGGCGGGCCAGGCCGCCACCGTCGGTGCCCAGCCAGACCGTGCCCCGGCGGTCCTCGAGCACCGCCCACACCTGCGGGGCGGCCAGGCCCTCCGGCGCGCCGAAGGTGCGGAAGGCGCCATCGCGCAGCCGTTGCAGCCCGCCGCCCTCGGTGCCCACCCAGAGGTTCGCCTCGCGGTCCTCCAAGAGGGCGAGGACCTTCTCGTCGGCGAGGCCGCCGGTGCGATCGAGGCGGTCCAGCCGGCCAGCGTGGAGGCGGGCGAGCCCGGCGCCGTAGGTGCCGACCCACAGATTGCCGTCGCGGTCCTCGGCGAGGGCGGTGATCGGCGTGCCCTCGAGGCCGGGCAGGGGCTCGGCGCGGGCCGGGTCGCCGCCGGCAAGGCGCCACAGGCCGGCGCTGCGGGTGCCGGCCCAGACCTGGCCGCTGCGATCTCGCAGCAGGGCCAGCACGCTCTGCTCGCCGAGGAGGTCCGGAGCCACCGGTACCCGCTGATGGCCGTGGAGGCGGTGGAGGCCACCGTTCTGGAGGCCGATCCACACCGAGCCGTCGGGCCCGGTGAGCAGGGAGAGGACGTTCGCGGTGGCCAGACCCTCGGCCCCGGGCGGCGGCGCCAGCCGCTCGCCCTCGAGCGCCAGGGCTCCCTGGCCCCGGGTGCCCACCAGCAGCGCGCCCCGGGCGTCGGCCGCGAGGGCGTAGACCAGGGTGGGGGAGGCGCCACCCTCGGGCGCCGCCGCGATGCGCTCGAAGCGCTGGCCGTCCCAGCGGGCCAGGCCGCCGCCCCGGGTGCCGACCCACAACCGTCCGGCGGCGTCCTCGTGGAGGGCACGGACGTCGCCGCTGCCGAGCTCCGGCGTGTTGCCCGGATCGAAGACCCGAAAGGTCTTGCCGTCGAAACGGGCCAGACCGTTCTGGGTGCCCAGCCAGAGGTAGCCCTGGCGGTCCTGGAGGAGGGTGCGGACGATGCTCTGCGGCAGCTCGTCCCGCCAGCCGGCGAGGACGTACTGCGAGGGCAGGCGGTCGGGGTCCAGGGCCGCCAGCGGGGTGGCGAGGAGAAGGGTGAGGAGGACGATCGCGAGGGATTGAAATCCCACGCTAGCTAAAGACGTCCCTGCCGGGACGGGGGAGAGGGGTCCCGGACCTGCTTCGGTGAGACCTCTCCCCGTTGTCATCCTGAGCGTAGCGAAGGATCTGGGTGGAGATGCCTGTGCCCGGACTGCCAACCCGGCCATGGGCTGCCTCCGCCCCCCCAGATCCTTCGCTACGCTCAGGATGACAATGGGGCCTGACTGGCACGCTGCCCTGTTGTCATCCCGAGCGCAGGGCCGGAGGCCCGAAGCCGAGGGATCTCCCCCTCCCCCGTCCCGACAGGGACGTGTTTCAGTAGCGTGGGGCTTGAGCCCCTCGCGGAGCGGCCTCGGGCGCGAGATTCTTCGAGCCAGGATCACAGAGCTCTCGCCGTCATCTGTTTGTAATGAAAGGCTGGGTAGCATGAGCGGCGTTTGGGGATGATGCCCGGAACCCGGGATCTCGGCGGATTGTAGCGGGATCCCCGGGCCTTGCCGGCCTTCAGAGGAGGTGCCTCGATGAAGCTGTTCTCGTCGGATCGACAGCCCGGTCTCCGTTGGACCTGGCGCACGTTGGCGGTGCTGGCGCTCGCCGTCTCGATCGTCCAGGTAGCCGGCCGCTCGCGGCTCGCGCCCGCCGCGATCTCGGCCCAGCAGCCGCCGGGACCGATCGACTGTGCTCCCGTGCTCGAAGCGTCCTTGACCGAGCTGCAGCTCCAGGTGACGCGCGCCACCCGGCAGCTGCGCGAGGGAGTCGGGTTCACGCCGGTGATCTACCTGATCTCCGCGCACTCGCGGATCCCCGAAGCCGAGCTGCTCTCGACCGGGGAGCCCCTGCAGAAGATCGCTGCCGAGGCCATGGCGGCGCGCATCGTCGGTCAGCCCCTGAGCCAGATCCGCCAGCGGGTGGCGGCCGGGGAGAGCGTCCAGCAGATCATCGTGGGCTCGGGCGTCGATCCCCAGATCGGCCTGTTCACCATCAACCTCCTCAACACCGCCCTCAACCAGTACACCTACGTCTACGTCAACGGGGCGCCAGACACCGACGGCGACGGCGTGGCCAACCTTCTCGACGAGGACGCCGACGGGGACGGCACTCCGAACGCCGCCGACAGCGACGCCGACGGCGACGGCCAGCCCAATGCGAACGATCGGGACGTGGACGGCGACGGTCTCGACAACATTTTCGACGACGACGTCGACGGTGACCGCAAGGTGAACCTCGACGACGACGACGTGGACGGCGACGGCCTGGTGAACCAGATCGACGACGACATCGACGGCGACGGCGTCGAAAACGGCGCGGACGCCTTCCTGGCCACCCACGGCATCCCCAACTGGATCGACATGCGGCCGCCCCCGGGCGAGCTGCCGGGGGGGGGCGGCGGTGGTGGCACCGGCGGCGACGATGATGATGACGACGATGATGACGACGACGATGACGACGACGATGACGACGACGATGACGATGACGATGATGACGATGATGACGATGACGACGATGACGATGATGACGACGGCCTAGCCTGAGCGCCGATCCGCGGCGGGGGGCCGAGCTGGCGATAAGCTCGGCCCCCGTGCCCCTTCCCCTCTTCCGTTGGCTCCCGCTGCTCGCCGGCCTCCTGGCCGTCGCCTGTCGCGACACACCCGGCACCTCCGCGCTCCCGTCCAGCCCCTCGCCCGGGGACTCCCCCTTACCTTCCCTCCGCGACGTGGCGCGCGAGGTAGGGCTCGACTTCGTGCACACCAGCGGCGCCTCGGACGCCCTCTACTTCGTCGAGATGATGGGCCCCGGCGGTGCCTTCCTCGACTTCGACAACGATGGCGACCTCGACGTCTTCGTGCCCCAGGGGCATGCCCTGGGACCCGGGCGAGGGCCGGCGCTGCCGGCGGATCGCGACCGCCTGTTCGAGAACCTGCTGATCGAGGGCGGGCGGCCGAGCGGTCGCCTGGCCTTCCGGGACGTTTCGTCGCGGGCTGGGATCGGTACCCTGGGCTACGGCGTGGCCGTGGCCACGGGCGACGCGGACGACGACGGCTGGGTGGACCTCTTCGTCGCCCAGTGGGGACCGGACGCCCTGCTGCGCAACCGAGGTGACGGCACCTTCGAGGAGATCGGCGCCGCCGCGGGGGTGGCCGACCCGGGCTGGGGCACGTCGGCCACCTTCTTCGATGCCGACGCGGACGGCCGCCTCGACCTCGGACTGGCCAACTACCTGCGCTACGACTACTCCAACCACCATCCCTGCTACGCGCCGAATTCTGCGCTCGACTATTGCGGCCCTTCGGCCTACCCGGCGGAGGCGGACCGCTTCTTCTGGAACCGCGGCCGCTTGCGCTTCGAGGCCCGGGACTTCGGGCCCGGCGTAGGGCCTCGGCCCGGCCTGGGCATGGTGGCTGCGGACTTCGACGGCGACGGCCACCAGGACGTCTACGTGGCCAACGATCAGAGCGAGAACCACCTCTGGCTCGGCTACGGGGACGGCGAGCTCCGCGAGGGGGCGGCGTTCGCCGGGCTGGCGGTCAACGGCGCCGGGCGGGTGGAGGCCAGCATGGGGCTGGCCGTGGCCGATGCCGACGGCGACGGTGACGAGGACATCCTGATCACCAATCTGCGAGGCGAGCCGAACACCTACTATCGCAACGACGGCTTCGGCCTGTTCGCCGACGCCACCGTCACCACCGGTCTGGGGCCGCCCAGCCTGCCCTGGACGGGCTTCGGTACCGACTGGCTGGACGTCGACGGCGACGGCCGGCTCGACCTGGTCGTGGCCAACGGCGCGGTGTCGCTCTACCACGGCCTGATCACGAAGGAAAACCCCCGCCCCTTGGCCGAGCCCCACCAGCTCTTCCGCAACGAGGGCGACGGGACGTTCCGCGAGGTGACCGCCCTGACCGGGCCGGAGCTCGGCCGGCAGGTGGTGGGCCGGGGCCTCGCCGTGGGCGACGCCGACAACGACGGCGACCCGGACCTGCTGCTGGTGGAGTGCGGCGGCCCCGTCCGCCTGCTGCTCAACGAGGGGTCGCCCCGCCGCTGGCTGGGCCTGCGCGTCGTCGACGGCCCGGGGATGCGCGACGCCCTCGGCGCCCGGGTCGAGGTGAAGCTGGCTTCCGGCCAACGTGTCGTTCGGCGGGTCCACACCGACGGCTCCTACGCCTCGGCCCGGGATCCGCGCGTCCTCCTCGCCTTGCCCGAGAGCGACGCCGTGGAGACGCTCCAGGTGCGCTGGGTGGACGGCGTCGTCGAGAGCTTCGTGCCGCCGCCGCCGGGCGCCTACGCGGTGCTCCGCCGCACGACCCCCCGCAGGTAGCTCGGCCATGGCTCGGTTGTCTGCCGCCGCCGCGCTGCTGGTCCTGCTCCCGAGCTGTGCTCCGACGGAGACGAGCTCCACCCTCGCCGTGCCGGCGCCCAACCTGGCCGCCTTCGAGCCGGCCGCTCGCGAGCACCTCGAGGCCAAGCAGGAAGAGATGGCCGAACGGCTGGCCCAGGGCGAGAAAGGAGCCCGCGTCGGCGCCGCCTGGGGTGAGCTGGGGATGATCTACCAGGCCTACGAGCTCGACGAGCCGGCCGCCCTCTGCCACGCCGAGGCGCGGCGGCTGGACCCGGTCGACGATCGCTGGACGTACTACCTGGCCCATCTCCGCCGCAAGAGAGGGGACCTGGCGGAGGCCTCCCAGCTCTTCGGCGAGGTGCTGGAGAAGCGGCCCCACGACGTGCCCAGCCTGCTCTGGCGGGCGAGCCTGGAGCACAAGCTGGGCCACGACGCCGAGGCCGAGCCTTTGCTCGAGCACGCCCTGTCGATCGAGCCCCAGAACCCCGTCGGCCACTTCATCAAGGCCCAGATCGCCGCTCAGGCGGGAAACTACCGGGAAGCCGTGGAGCACGCCGAGGCGGCCCTGGCCCTGCAGCCACGGGCGACCACCCTACACATGCTGCTCGCCGCCTCCTACGCCCGGCTGGGCGAGACCGCACAGGCCGAGCGCCACCGCGCCGCCGGCGGGCCCCAGGCGCCGGCGTTCCAGGATCCCTGGCTGCAAGCCCTGCGAGGCCTGTCCGTGGGGGCCCGCAGTCACCTGATCCGGGGTAGCCAGGCGATGGGGAGCGGCCAGCTGGGACTGGCCATCGAGGAGCTCCGGCAGGCAGTGGCGATCGCCCCCGACGACGCGAGCGCTCAGCTCAACCTGGGTGCGGCCCTGGCCCAGGCTCGCCGGTTCGAGGAGGCGATCCCGGTCCTCGAGCACGCCCTGACCCTGCCCCTCGAGCCCGGCTCCCGCTCGAAGGCGTCGTTCAACCTGGGGATGCTCTACGCCATGAGAGGGGACCGCCCACGGGCGATCGCCCTGCTCGAACAAGCCGTGGCGGCCGACCCCGGCAACGCCAACGCCGCTCGTCAGCTCGAAGCCCTACGCCGGTCCCCGGCGGGTGCTGCTCCCTGAGCCGGTCAGGACCAGCGGGCTCCCGCTCTTCGTCCATCCGGCTGTCCTTGTGCTAGTCGGACTGAGCTCGCGGCGGAAGCGATCGTGTGCTCCCTCCAGCTCGGCCAGGGGCCAACCGGGGTGCGATGTAAGTTCGGCTCACGGTTTTCGCCGCGGCGGCAGGTTGATGTGATCGGCGCAGTTGCCGACGGTGCGCCGCACGAAGCGCACCATGGCCTCGCCCAGCTCCCTCAGCTCATCCGGCGTGAGGCTGTCCGCTCGCGAGGCCAGCTCTTCGAGCCGCGGGTCGAGCCCCCGGCGGGGCAGTTCGCACGTCTTGCCGTTCCTCATCGCTATTCCTCGTCGAGGTCCGTCACCGGCCACAGGTCAGCAGGCGAGGGCACGGGTGGTTCCAGCGGGGACGGTTTCGCCAAGGAGCCTGGGGCCTCCACGGGCTCGCCCTTGCCCCAGGTCTCTTCGAGTGCAGGATCCGGCACCTGCACGCGCTCGGAGCGCAGGCGGGTGGGGCGGTCGTCGGTTTCCTCGTCAGGCTGCTCGGTTACGAGCTCAGTGCTCATCGGGAGGCTCCTTTGCCCAGCGTTGCCGTAGGTGCTCCAGGTCGAGTCGCTCGCCCCACGGCCGCTCCGGCCTCGCCGTGGCCAGGCCCCAGAGCAGGCCGTAGAGCGGCGCGCCCAGGTCGCAAGCCAGGCAGGCGGCTGCCATGGCGAGCGACCCGGGGTAGGGTGGGTCGAGCAGGTCGCCGCTCTGCGGGTC